>NZ_NEUB01000879.1 GCF_002910825.1 Streptomyces sp. SM1
GTGCCCGTACCGGCCGTGCCACCCGTACGGTCGTCCTCCGCGGGGTCCGCCAGGACGGAGTCCCAGTTGATGCCGTAGTACTCGTACAGGCGTTGCTCCTCGTCCACCGAGAGGTGGCCGCCCGCGTCGATGTCGACGCTGGGCGCGCCCTTGATCTTGTCCTTGCGGTAGGGAACCTCGAGGTGGTCCTTCACGAGAGCGGCGTCGCGCATGGGTACGAACGACTCGCTCGAACCGAACATGCCCGTCTTGACGGTCACCCACTCGGGGCGTCCACTCGCGTCGTCGAGGAAGACGTGCTTCGCGTCGCCGATCTTGTTGCCGTCCCCGTCGTACACGGGGTGATCCAGCAGGGTCGAGATCTCTTCGCGGGTGATCATCTTGCATCACCCTCCTTTCGGGGGTCGCTCCTCTCCGGTTCTCCTGACCAGCCGACCGAAAACTGCACAAATGTCACAAATCGCACTTAATTTTCGACAGTGCTCCCTCGCGGTGTCCGTGCTCCGCCCCGTGGTGCGCGACGGTCTCCGGCTGGGCCGCGCGGGCCAGGGCCCGGCGGTCGGGGTGGCACCCCGGCGGTACGGCGGGCCGCACCTCGACCTCGGCGATCACGCCACGGGCCGACACCACCCGCCACACCGAGGCCAGCAGGGTGTCGTCGCCGACGAAGGCGGGTGCGGTGGCCGGCAGGCCCCGCGGGTCCACGTAGCGGATACGGACCGGCTGTACCGGGACCCCGGCGTCCAGCGCGGCCTGGAAGACCGCGCGGCGGAATTGGCCCCCGGCCCGGCCGCACCAGGTGCTCCCCTCGGGGAACGCGGCGACCGCCGCGCCGTCGCGCAGGATCCCGGCGAGCGCGGCCACCGTGCCGGGCAGGGCACGCAGCCGGTCTCGGTCGATGAACAGCACGCCGCCGCGCGCGGCCAGCGCCCCCGCCACGGGCCAGCGCCGTATCTCGGACTTGGCCAGCATGCGGGCCGGGCGGACCGCGGCGAGCAGGGGTACGTCCAGCCAGGAGATGTGGTTGGCGACGAGCAGCAGCCCGCCGGTGGGCGCGGCGGTCCCGGCGATACGGACCCGGACCCCCGCGGCCCGCACCAGCCACCGGCACCACCCGCGCACCACGCTCGCCGGGATCCGCCTGCGCAACGGCACCAGGGCGAGCCCGGCGAGCAGAAGAACCACGACCGCCGTGAGCCGCAGCACGGCCGGCGGAACGGCGACGGCCCTCGCGCCGGGCTCCACACAACCGCGGGGGGTGCAGGGCGCGCCCGGCAGCCAGACGCTCACCGGGCGGGGGCGAGGGAGAGGAAGTGCCGCAGGTAACGGGGGTTGATCCGGTCCATCGGCAGCAGCACGTAGAAGTCGGCGACGCCGAAGTCCACGTCGTACGCGGGCTCGCCGCAGACCCAGGCGCCGAGGCGGAGATAGCCGCGCAGCAGCGCGGGCAGTCCGGCGGGGGCGGCCGCGGGCGCCGCCTCCGGGGTCCGCCAGGGCAGCAGCGGGCGTACCCGGTACTCCTCGGGCGCGAGGTGCGCGGCCCGTACCCGCTCCCAGGTGGCGGAGGCGAGCGCGCCCCCGTCGGCGAGCGGTACGGAACAGCAGCCGGCCAGCCAGGAGTGGCCCCGGCCGGTCATGTAGCGGGCGATGCCCGCCCAGATGAGACCGATGACCGCGCCGTCGCGGTGGTCCGGGTGCACGCAGGAGCGGCCGACCTCGACGAGTGACGGCCGCAGCGCGTCGAGCGCCGACAGGTCGAACTCGCCCTCCGCGTACAGCCGTCCGGCGATCGCGTGGCGCTCCGGCGGCAGCAGCCGGTACGTGCCGACGACCTGCCCGCTCACCTCCTCGCGCACGAGCAGGTGGTCGCAGTAGGCGTCGAAGGGGTCGACGTCCAGCCCGGGCCGGGGACCGGACAGCAGGGCGCCCATCTCCCCCGCGAAGACGTCGTGGCGCAGCCGCTGAGCGGCCCGTACGTCCTCCTCGTCGCGGGCGAGGGTGACGCTGTAGCGAGTGGGTGCGGTGGATCGCGAGGGGTGGTCTGCGGTCAGCACGCCGGTCATGGCTCTCTCCTGGTCACGCGCCGGAGCGGGAGTGGGGACACCCCTGTTCTTCCGACCCGGGTTGGCGTGTACGTGACCGGAGCCAGGAGTACGGATGTGGAGATGCTGAATGACCGGAGCGGAAGAGCGGGACGGGGCCGGAGGGAGCACCTCCCCCGGCCCCGCCCGTCCGCCCGTCGGCGAACGGCCTCACCGAAGCGGCGCTACCGCTTGCTCACCTTGCGAGTGGCCCGCAGCCACTCCTTGTTCATCCCCGTGATGGAGGTCAGCGGAATGCCCTTGGGGCACGCGGTGGCGCACTCACCGGCGAGCGTGCACCCCCCGAACCCCTCCTCGTCCATCTGCGCCACCATGTCCAGCACCCGCGTCTCCCGCTCGGGCGCTCCCTGCGGCAGCACGTTGAGGTGGTTCACCTTCGCGGAGGTGAACAGCATCGCCGCCCCGTTCGGGCAAGCCGCGACGCACGCGCCGCACCCGATGCACTCGGCGTGCTCGAAGGCGAGGTCCGCGTCCGGCTTCGGTACGGGCGTGGCGTGCGCCTCCGGAGCGGAGCCCGTCGGCGCCGTGACGTAGCCGCCCGCCTGGATGATGCGGTCGAAGGCCGACCGGTCGACCACCAGGTCCTTCACCACGGGGAAGGCGGAAGCCCGCCACGGCTCGACGTCGATGGTGTCGCCGTCCCGGAAGGACCGCATGTGCAGCTGGCAGGTGGTGGTGCGCTCGGGCCCGTGGGCGTCGCCGTTGATGACCAGCGAGCAGGCGCCGCAGATGCCCTCGCGGCAGTCGTGGTCGAAGGCGACCGGGTCCTCGCCCTTGAGGATGAGCTCCTCGTTGAGGGTGTCGAGCATCTCCAGGAAGGACATGTCGGGCGAGATGCCGTCCACCTCGTACGTGGACATGGCACCGTCGGCGCCGGCGTTCTTCTGCCGCCAGACGCGCAGGTTGAGCTTCATGCGTAGCTCCGCTGGGTGGGGTGGACGTACTCGAAGACCAGGTCTTCCCTGTGCAGGACGGGAGCCTCACCGGTGCCGGTGAAGGCCCAGGCGGCGGTGTAGGAGAACGCGTCGTCCCTGCGGGCCGCCTCGCCGTCCGGGGTCTGGGACTCCTCGCGGAAGTGGCCGCCGCAGGACTCGGAGCGGTGCAGCGCGTCGAGGCACATCAGCTCGGCGAGCTCCAGGTAGTCGACGACGCGGTTGGCCTTCTCCAGCGACTGGTTGAACTCCTCGCCGGTGCCGGGGACCTTGATGCGCCGCCAGAACTCCTCGCGGATCTGGGGGATCCGCTCGAGCGCCTTGCGCAGCCCGCTGTCGGTGCGGGCCATGCCGCAGAACTCCCACATCAGTTCGCCGAGCTCCCGGTGGAAGGAGTCGG
This sequence comes from Streptomyces sp. SM1, assembly GCF_002910825.1. GTDB lineage: Bacteria > Actinomycetota > Actinomycetes > Streptomycetales > Streptomycetaceae > Streptomyces > Streptomyces okerensis. Next base: position 3,435 of record NZ_NEUB01000879.1, read on the forward strand.
GGGTGCGGTCGCCGTCGACGGACAGCAGCAGGCCGATCCGGTCCTCCGTCTCGGCCAGCACCTCCCGCACCACCGGGTGTGCGTCGGTCACCTCGTCCTGGTGCGGATGGCGGGCGAGGTAGTCGTTGACGGTGGCCGGGAGGACGAAGTAGCCGTCGGCCAGGCCCTGCATCAGTGCGGAGGCGCCGAGCCGGTTGGCGCCGTGGTCGGAGAAGTTGGCCTCGCCGATCGCGAACAGGCCCGGGACCGTGGTCTGGAGGTCGTAGTCGACCCACAGGCCGCCCATCGTGTAGTGCACGGCGGGATAGATGCGCATCGGTACCCGGTACGGGTCCTCGTCGGTGATCCGCTGGTACATGTCGAAGAGGTTCCCGTACCTGGCCTCGACGGCCCTGCGACCCATCCGCTCGATGGCGTCGGCGAAGTCCAGGTAGACGCCCTGGCCGCCGGGGCCCACTCCCCTGCCCTCGTCGCAGACGTTCTTGGCGGCGCGGGAGGCGATGTCGCGGGGCACGAGGTTGCCGAAGGAGGGGTAGACGCGCTCCAGGTAGTAGTCGCGCTCGTCCTCGGGGATCTCATGGGCCGGGCGGGTGTCGCCCTTGGCCTTCGGCACCCAGATCCGGCCGTCGTTGCGGAGCGACTCGCTCATCAGGGTGAGCTTGGACTGGTGGTCGCCGGTGCGCGGGATGCAGGTGGGGTGGATCTGGGTGAAGCAGGGGTTGGCGAAGTAGGCGCCGCGCCGGTGCGCCCGCCAGATCGCGGTGGCGTTGGAGTTCATGGCGTTCGTCGACAGGTAGAAGACGTTGCCGTAGCCGCCGCTGGCCAGGACGACGGCGTCCGCGAAGTACGTGTCGATCTTCCCGGTGATCAGGTCCCGGGCGACGATGCCGCGGGCCCGTCCGTCGACGACGATCAGGTCGAGCATCTCGGTGCGCGGGTGCATCTCGACGTTGCCCGCGGCGATCTGCCTGCTCAGCGCCTGGTAGGCGCCGAGGAGGAGCTGCTGGCCCGTCTGGCCTCGGGCGTAGAAGGTGCGCGAGACCTGGACGCCGCCGAAGGACCGGGTGTCGAGCAGTCCGCCGTACTCGCGGGCGAAGGGCACGCCCTGGGCGACGCACTGGTCGATGATCTCGACGGAGATCTGCGCGAGGCGGTGGACGTTGGACTCGCGGGAGCGGAAGTCGCCGCCCTTGACGGTGTCGTAGAACAGGCGGTGGACGGAGTCGCCGTCGTTGCGGTAGTTCTTCGCCGCGTTGATGCCGCCCTGCGCGGCGATGGAGTGGGCTCGGCGGGGTGAGTCCTGGTAGCAGAACTGGACGACGCGGTAGCCCTGTTCGGCGAGGGTGGCGCCGGCGGAGCCGCCGGCGAGACCGGTGCCGACGACGATGACGGTCTTGCCGCGCCGGTTGGCGGGGTTGACCAGCCCGGCCTCGAAGCGGCGCGTGTCCCAGCGCTCGTGGACCGGTCCCGCGGGGGCCTTGGTGTCGGCGACCGGTTCGCCGGTCGTGTACTCGGTGTACGAAGTCATGGTCAGCTCACCACTCCGGTCATGACGCCCACGGGAACGGCGAGGAAGCCGGCCGTGAGCAGCAGTGCGAGGGCATTGGCGGTGGTCCTCAGGGCGCGGTCGCGGGTGCGGCTGCCGACGCCGAGGGTCTGGGCGGCGCTCCAGAAGCCGTGCCGGATGTGCAGGCCGACGGCGAGCATCGCGATGATGTAGAGGGCGTTTCCGTACCAGGTGGAGAAGGTGTCCACGACGTTCTGGTAGGGCTTGCCGGTCTCGAAACCGCCGGAGTGCACGGTGCCGGTGGTGAGATCGAGGAGGTGCCAGACGATGAACAGGGCGAGGATGACGCCGCCCCAGCGCATGGTGCGCGTGGCATAGCTTGTCCGCGCCTGCCTGTGCACGTACTTGCTGGGGCGCGCCCTGATGTCACGGCGGCTGAGCTGGTAGGCCGAGACGGCGTGGGCGATCACGGCGACGACGAGGACCACGCGGATGATCCACAGCGTCCACTCGTAGTGCATGACCGGCTCGCCGACGGTGCGCAGCCAGTGGGCGTAGTGGTTGAACTCGCCCGGCCCGAAGAAGATCTTCAGGTTCCCGATCATGTGGGCGACCAGGTAGAGCAGCATGACGATGCCGCTGACCGCCATCACCGTCTTCTTGCCGACGGTCGAGTCCCACACGGTGCGTGTCATGGACGGCCGTCGGTCCGTCCGCGTTGCCAGAGCCATGTCGTCAGACGCTAGGGCCGGAGGGCCCCATCGGTCCAAGACATGGTCTGCCTGGTTTTGATAGGGGGAGCCTATGCTGGGCTCATGCAATTCCAGCAGCTCCAGTACTTCGTGGCGGTCGCCGGGACCCGGCACTTCACCCGGGCCGCGGAGCTGGTCCATGTCGCGCAGCCGTCCCTGTCGCAGCAGATCAAGGCGCTGGAGCGGGAACTGGGGGCGGATCTGTTCCGGCGGGCGCGCGGGAACATCACGCTGACCGACGCGGGTGAGGCGCTGCTGCCGCTGGCACGGCGGATCCTGGCCGACGCGGACACGGCGCGGCACGAGGTGCAGGAGGTGGCGCAGCTGCGCAGCGGTCGGGTGCGGATGGGGGCGACGCCGAGTCTGTGCACCGGTCTGCTGCCCGATGTGCTGCGCGCGTTCCACGACCGGTATCCGGGCGTCCGGCTGCTGATCGAGGAGGGCGGCTCGCACGATCTGGTGCGGGAGCTGGCGCGGGGCGCGCTGGATCTCGCCCTGGTGGTGCTGCCGCTGCCGACGCCGTCGCCGGCGCTGACCACGGTGGAGCTGCTGCGGGAGGACCTGGTGGTGGTGTCGTCGCCGGATGCCGCGCCGCCGGGGCGGGGGCGGGGCACGGTCCGGATCGCCGATCTGGAGGGTGAGCGGCTGGTGATGTTCCGGCACGGGTACGACCTGCGGGAGCTGACGGTGGCGGCGTGCCGGGCGGAAGGGTTCGAGCCGGAGTTCGCGGTGGAGGGCGGGGAGATGGACGCGGTGCTGGGGTTCGTACGGGCGGGGCTGGGGGTGTCGGTGGTGCCGCGGATGGTCGCCGCGCGGTCGGGGCACGGGCTGCGGGTCACTCCGCTGGGGCGGCCGGGCCTGTACCGGGCCATCGCGCTGGCCCACCGCAGTGACGTGGCTCCGCCCCGGGCGGCGCGGGAGTTGCAGCGGATGCTGCTGGAGCGCTGACGCGGGTGCGGGGAGGGGGTCTCGCCCCTGCCACCCCGTCCCTCCCCCACTCTCGGCTTCTCCCCCACTCTCGACTCCGCTCGAGCGGGGGGACCCTCATGAGCGGGAGGTGCTCCCATCGTCCCTGGGGGCTCCGCCCCCAGACCCCCGTTCTCGTTGTTCCCCGCGCCCCTGAGGGGTCGCGGGGAACAACGCGAGCGACCAGGACGCGCCCGCGGTCGCCGTACGACGCGAGTTGCCGGGCGGCTAGCCCGTCGCGTCCACGAGGGCCAGCTCGTGCAGACGGTCCGGCGGGCCCGGGCGGGCGTAGTACCAGCCCTGGGCGGTGTCGCAGCCGAGGATGCGGAGCTGTTCGGCCTGCGCGCCGGTCTCCACGCCCTCCACGGTCACCGCGAGGTCCAGGCTGTGGGCCAGGGAGACGATCCCTTCGACGATCTTCAGGTCGACGGGGTCGGCCGGGAACTGCTGCATGTTCTGGGTGAAGGAGCGGTCCAGCTTCAGGACGCTCACCGGCAGGCGGCGCAGGTTGGCGAGGTTGGAGTAGCCGGTGCCGAAGTCGTCGAGGGCGATGTCGACGCCCATCTCCGCCAGACGGCGCAGGGGTTTGAGCAGATCGTCGTCCGCGCCGATCAGCGCCGACTCGGTGACCTCCAGGCACAGGGCGTCGGGAGCCATCCCGGTGCGCTCCAGGATGTCCACGGTGTCCTGGACCAGCCCGGGGTGGGTGAGCTGGCAGGGCGAGAGGTTGACGTTGATGCGCAGCGGGCCGAGCGCCTCGCCCCCGTGACGGTCCCGCCACTCGCGGGCCTGGAGCACGGACTGCTCCAGCACCCAGCGGCCCAGCGGCACGATGAGTCCGGTGTGCTCGGCGAGCGGGATGAAGCGGTCCGGGGAGAGCACGCCGTGCTGCGGGTGCAGCCAGCGCACCAGCGCCTCGGCTCCCCGGACGCTGCCGTCGCCGAGGTGGACCAGGGGCTGGTACTCGATGAAGAACTCGCCCCGGTCCAGGGCCGTGGGGAGTGCCGTGGTGAGGCCGTGCCGGGTGATGGCTCGGGCGTCGGCCTCCTCGTCGGCGAGTTCGAAGCGGTTGCCGCCCGCCGACTTGGCCCGGTACATGGTGATGTCGGCGCTGCGCAGCACCTCGGCCGCGCTGCGTTCTCCCGCCGGTCCCTCGACGATGCCGATACTGCCGCGCACGGTCAGGTCCCGGCCGTCGACGCTGATCGGGGCGAGCAGCGCGTTCATGATGCGGGCGGCGAGCTCGTCCACCGTGCGCTGGGTGTCGCGGCCGGTGGTCAGCGCCACGAACTCGTCGCCGCCGAGCCGGGCGACCATCTCGCCGGGCGCGGTGGCGCAGGCCTGGAGCCGGTCGGCGACCTCGACGAGCAGCCGGTCGCCGGCCGCGTGCCCGAGGCTGTCGTTGACGGTCTTGAAACCGTCCAGGTCGAGGTAGCACAGCCCGAACCGCTGGCCCTCCCCCGCGCCGAGCGCCTTCTCCAGGCGTTCGAAGAAGAACGTCCGGTTGGGCAGACCGGTGAGCGCGTCGTGGGTGGCCTCGTAGCGCAGCCGGAGGTTGAGCAGCCGCCGCTCGGTGGTGTCCTCCATGAGGGCGAGCTGGTACTGCGGTTCGCCGTCGGGGTCGCGCAGCAGGGACACCGTCAGGTTGGTCCACAGGACCGTTCCGTCCGGGCGGTAGAAGGCCTTCTCCAGGTGGTAGTGCTCGCGTTCGCCGCTCACCAGCTCCTCGTAGAGCCGCCAGGTCTGCGGGGCGTCGTCGGGGTGGACCCATTCCTTGACCCTGCGGCCGCGCAGGCCCTGCTCGGAGAGGCCGAACATGCGCCGCAGCGCGCCGTTGACCTGGAGGATGTTGCCCTCGAGGTCGGCGATGCCGATGCCTATGGCGGCGCCCTCGAAGACCGCGCGGAAGCGGGCCTCGGTAGCGTGCAGCGCCTGCGCCACCACGCCCTGGGCCTCCAGCGCGGCCCGCGCGATGGCCTCCTGCTCCGCCAGCGTCCGCTCGCGCAGTGCCTGCGCGTACCCGGCGGCCATGGCGTGCTGGATCCTGGAGCTGCGCGCCCTCAGATCCTCCCGGTCGCCGTCCTCGCCGCAGTACAGGACGAGATAGGCGTCCACGCAGTCGAGGGTCCGGCTGAGCACCTCCGGGTCGGTGCAGTGCGCCTCCACCAGGGCGGAGCCGACCGTCCGGCCCGCCTCCGCGTCGAACGCCCTGGCCCGCAGTGCCTCGCTCAGCCGGCGGGCCATCGGCAGCAGCAGCGCCTCGAACTCCGGGCGGGTCGACGAGGTCGAGGTCACCGGGAAGACCGCCCGGCTCCAGATCGTCGCGAACCGGCGCAGTCTGTCCTCCGGCCCGTCCGGCTCCGCGCTCACGCCGTACGCCCCACGCCCGCGAAACCGGAGAAGGCGTAGGGATCCTCGTCCTCCGGTGCGGTGTCCGGCCGCCACTGCGGCATCGGCACCAGTCCGGGTTCCACCATGTCGTACCCCTCGAAGAACCGCGCGATCTCGTCGCGCGTGCGCATGATCAGCGGGTTGCGGATGCTCTGGTACACGTCAACCGCCTCCCCGGCCCGCTCCGGCGGCAGCGGGACTCCGTCGTACGAGGCATGGGTGAGCACGAGCATGCTGCCGGGGGCGAGTGCCTCGCGCAGTTCGGTCACCGCCGCGTACGGGTCGTCGGCGTCTTCCACGAAATGCAGTATGGCAACGAGAAGCAGCGCCACTGGCCGATTCAGGTCGATCAGCCGGCGTACTTCGGAACTGTTCAGGATCTCCCGCGGTTTGCGGAGATCCGCGGCGAGGATGTCCGCGCCGTCATTGCCCTCGAGTACCGCCCGGCTGTGCGCCACGGCCACCGGATCGTGGTCGACGTACATCACGCGCGCGTCCGGGTCGGCTCCCTGGGCCACTTTGGACGTTGCCGAAGGTCGGGATGCCGGAACCGATGTCCAGGAACTGGGTGATGCCCTCGGCCGCCGCGAAACGTACCGCCCGCCGCATGAACGCCCGGTTGGCCTGCATGATCTTGGGCAGCCCCGGCATGAACTCCATGGCCTTGCGGGCCGCTTGGCGGTCGACCTCGAAGTTGTGCGAACCGCCCAGGTAGTAGTCGTACATCCGGGAGACGCTGGGCACCGAGATGTCGATGCTCCGGGGAGCCCAGGCGGGACGCTCCATGTATCTCTCCAAGGCGTAGGCGATCCGGTGTTCGAGCAGAGGTTACTGATCGCCCGCCAATGGAGCGACCCCAAACGGAAATTGACCATCCGTTCCCGGTCACTGCCAGTGGCACGTGCCGATTCCGCCTGCCCCGTGTGTGACGAAAAGTGTCCGCGGCATTCCGGAGAGTTCCGACATGGCGGCAGGGAAGCACGCGGAGAACAGCGCCGTCGATTCATCGGGCCGAGGTGGATCACGCCAAAGCGGTCCGCCCCTCCGCGGGCTGCGGAGGGGCGGACACACGGCCGGCGGCATCCGGAGTGGACGACACCCGAGGGAGGTTGCTACTTCTCCGAAGCGCCGACCGGCTTTCCGTCGGGGCGTACGGCGTACCAGGTACCGCCGACTCCCTGACCGTTGGTGTCGCCGGCGGCCTTGTCACCGGCGAAGGTGTAGATGGGCCAGCAGTTGATCGTCTGCTGGGCGGCCCCGTCCGGGCGGGTGAAGACCATGTAGTTCTTCTTCTGGATGCCCTTGGTGTCCTCGAAGTCGACCGGCGCCACCACCGGCCACTTCTTCAGGCAGTCCCCGGTGCAGGCCGACACGGGCTTCGGCCACGCCTCGTCCTTCATGAAGCGGTAGACCGTCCGGCCGTTCTTGTCGACGACGATCTCGCCGAGCTCGGGGTCCTGCCGGGTGGACAGACCGGCCTGCACGGCCGCCTGCGCCTTCTTGCCCTCGGGGGTCAGCGCGAACCACTTGCCGCCCACGCCCTGGCCCTTGACATCACCGGCGTTGACGTCCTTGACGTAGCGGTAGGCGGGCCAGTCGCCGATGGTGAGCTGCTTGGTGCCGTCGGGCCGGGCGATCTCGCCGAGCAGCGCCTCGTCGATCCCCTCTCCGGCCGAGGCGTCGTCGGCGGGCACCGGCGGCCAGGTCTTGGCGCAGTCGCCCTCGCAGTTGGTCGCGGGCGGCTCGGCGGTGTCCTGGTCGAAGCGGTACAGGGTCAGACCGAGGTTGTCGGTCACCACCTTGCCCAGTGCGGCGTTGGTGGAGACGTTCAGCTCGCCCGCGGTGTCGGAAGGACCCGCGGCGGCCTGTCCGCCGCCGGTCTTGTCGCCGCCGCTCCCGGCGTTGCCGTAGTCCCCGGCCGCGGCCGTGGCGCCCACGTTCTGACTGACGGGGGGCGGCGCGGCTTCCTGACCGCACGCGGTGGTCAGGGCCAGCACCGCCGCGGCGCTTGCCACCAGTGAGGCGGTCCGCCAGGAGGTATTCATCGTCAACTCCACATCATCGCCAGGGTCCTGCAGCGCCCTGCTGTGCCGCCGCTCGACGATGGGTACGCACGGAGGCACGCCTTGTGTTCAACGGTGGCGCGGTTTTCTTCTCCTTAACTCCTTCGGGGTAATCACCGGGCTCCCGCGCGTGGCCGGGCGGTTCACGACTCATGATCTTCGTCGTGCACCCACTCGTACCGAACCGATCCGGCGTCGTGGCCCGGGCGTTGGCCGCGACGACGCTGCTCTGGGCGCTTGCCGGCGCGCCCGGGGCTGCGGTGGCCGACGCCTGCGCGTACGC
>NZ_NEUB01000880.1 GCF_002910825.1 Streptomyces sp. SM1
GCGCGGTTCGAGCGCTGGGGGGCGCGGCTGGCGGCACTCATGTGAAAAGTTTCGCATGCCCGTTCTGGGGATCTTGCGCACCCCCCTTGCGGGCGGAATCCCGCATATCAGGCGGTGCCGGCGGCACCCGTCCCGCTGCCCGCGGAGGAGGAGCCGGTCCCCGCCGAGGCGGTCCCCTCGGAGCCGGAATCCCCGGAACCGGACCGCGGAGCCGGTGGAGTCCCTCGCGAACGCGCGCCAGCCTCCGGCCGGCTCCTGGCCCACGCCCAGGGTGCGGAGCTGCTCCAGGATCTCCGGCTTCTGCACGTCCAGCCAGTCGGTGAACTGCCGGAAGGAGACGAGCCTCACGTCGCCGCCCTTCTCCTTCTCCCGCCCGATGCGCTTGAGCGCTTCCTCCACGGCGTCCATGTAGATGCCGCCGTTCCACTCCTCGAAGTGGTTGCCGACGAAGAAGGGCGCCCGGTTCGACTCGTATGCCCGCTCGAAGCCGGATATGTAGGATCCGGCGGCCTGTTCGCGCCAGCCCGGGTAGTTGTGGGCGGGCGCCTTCGCCGTGTCGAGGGACTGGTTGGCCAGCATGTTGTAGTCCATCGACAGGACTTCGAAGGAACGTCCGGGAAAAGGTATCCGCTGGAGCGGAAGATCCCATATGCCCTGCTTCTTCGACGGCCAGACCTGCCGTCCGCGGGGCGACGAGGCGTCGTAGCGCCAGCCGAGGTCGCGGGCGGTGGGCAGCAGCTTGTCCTGGCCGAGGAGGCAGGGCGTACGGCCGCCGGTCAGCTCCTTGTCGTAGTCGAACGGCAGGGACTCGATGTCGGTCCACCCGGAGTTGGTACGCCACTCCTTCACGAACGACGTGGCCTGCTCGATCTCGCTGCGCCACTGCTGGGACGTCCAGTTGCCGACGCTGCCGGAGCCGGCGCAGAAGTGGCCGTTGAAGTGCGTGCCGATCTCATGGCCCTCGAGCCAGGCGCGACGCAGGTTCCTGAGGGTGTCCTTGATGTGGTCGTCGGTGAGGTGGCCGATGTCGGAGGCGCCCCGCGCCGGTTGTTCGGCGGGTCGTAGAGGCGCTTCTTCGACTCGGGGAGCACATACACGCCCGAGAGGAAGAAGGTCATGGACGCGCCGTGCTCCTTGGCGAGGTCCAGGAAGCGCGGGAAGAGCCCGTTGCCGACCTCACCGGCGCCGTCCCAGGAGAAGACGACGAACTGCGGGGGTGTCTGGCCCGGCTCCAGCGGCACCGGCCGGTCCGGCTGGTGGGGCTGGCTGCCGGTGAAGGAGGTGGAGCCGTCACCGATCGGACGGGCCGTCTTCGTCTGCTTCGGCTTAGGTGACCCGGTCCGGCCGGCGCCCCCGGAACCGTCACCGGACGCCGCACCGCCCGAGCCCCCACCGCCGCAGCCGGCCGGCGAGACGGCGGCTGCGGCACCGGCCCCCGCACCGAGCCCGAGCATTCCCCTGCGGGAGAGAGCGCCCATGGCGTCCCCCTTCGTCACGTCCTCTGGTGGTCACTCATTCAGAGGACGTGACGGAGAACGGGGTTCCCGCTCGATTGCGGCGGTTTCGCAACGAAATCCCGGGAGCCCGTCACCTTCCGGGGCCCCGGCCGTTAGGCCCCGAAGGCCTTGCCCTTCCCCTTCACCGGCTTGGCGCCCGCCAGCAGATGTGCGGGGACGAGATCGCGGGCGGGCTCGCTGTAGCCGACGGAGACGATGCTGTCCCCCCGGTAGGTGAACGTGGTGAGCGAGGCGAGCGTGCACTGCCGCTTGCGCGGGTCGTGCCACAGCCGCCGCTTCTCGACGTAGGACCGCACGATCCAGATCGGCAGCTGGTGGCTGACCAGCACCGCCTCGTGTCCGCGCGCCGCGTCCTTCGCCGCGTTCAGCACGCCCATCATACGGACGACCTGATCGACGTACGGCTCGCCCCAGGACGGCTTGAACGGGTTGACGACGTGCTTCCAGTTGGCCGGGCGGCGCAGCGCGCCGTCGCCGATGCCGAAGGTCTTGCCCTGGAAGACGTTCTCGGCCTCGATCAGCCGCTCGTCGGTGGCGATGTCCAGGCCGTGCGCCTTGGCGATGGGCTCGGCGGTCTCCTGCGCCCGCTCCAGCGGGGAGGCCACGACACGCGTGACGTCGCGGGGGGCGAGGTGCTCCCCGACCCGGTCGGCCATGCGCCGGCCCAGTTCGGAGAGGTGGTAGCCGGCCAGCCGGCCGTACAGGACGCCGTCCGGGTTCTCGACCTCGCCGTGCCGCATCAGGTGGACGACGGTGACGTCGGGATCCTTCTCCGGGGTGCTCATGCCGTGGCCTCCGCTGCCGCTCGGGCCGCCGCCGGAAGGGCGTCGGCGATGCGCTGGACGGCCCGGTCGTCGTGGGCCGTGGACACGAACCAGGACTCGAACGACGACGGCGGCAGGTAGACGCCGTCGGCGAGGAGGGAGTGGAAGAACGCGGTGTAGCGGAACGACTCCTGCGCCTTGGCGTCGTCGTAGTCGCGCACCGGCCGGTCGGTGAAGAACACCGAGAACATGTTGGAGGCGGTCTGCAGCGTGTGCGCGACACCCTCCTTGGTCAGCGCCTCGGTGACGAGTGACTGGATCCGCGCGGAGGCGGCGTTCACCTTCTCGTACGCGGCGTCGTCGAGCAGCCGCAGCTGGGCGAGCCCGGCGGCGGTGGCGACGGGGTTCCCGGAGAGGGTGCCGGCCTGGTAGACGGGTCCGGCCGGGGCGAGGTGGCCCATCACGTCGGCGCGCCCGCCGAAGGCCGCGGCCGGGAAGCCGCCGCCCATCACCTTTCCGAAGGTCATCAGGTCGGGCCGCACCCCGTCGACGCCGTACCAGCCTTCCCGGCTGGTACGGAAACCCGTCATGACCTCGTCGGAGACGTACAGGGCGCCGTTCGCGGCGCACGCGTCCTTCAGTCCCTGGTTGAACCCGGGCAGCGGCGGTACGACGCCCATGTTGCCCGGCGACGCCTCGGTGATCACACAGGCGATCTCACCGGGGTGCGCGGCGAACGCGGCGTGCACGGCGTCGAGGTCGTTGTACGGCAGCACGATCGTGTCGCCGGCCTGCGCGCCGGTGACGCCGGGCGTGTCCGGCAGGGCGAACGTGGCCACTCCGGAGCCGGCGGAGGCGAGCAGCGAGTCGACGTGGCCGTGGTAGCAGCCGGCGAACTTGACGACCTTGGTGCGCCGCGTGAAGCCGCGCGCGAGCCGGATCGCCGACATGGTGGCCTCGGTGCCGCTGGAGACCAGCCGCACCTGCTCCAGCGGCTCGATCCGGGCGACCATCTCCTCGGCGAGCGCGACCTCTCCCTCGCCGGGCGTACCGAAGGACGTACCGCGTGCGACGGCCTCCTGCACGGCGGCGATCACCTCGGGGTGCGCGTGCCCGAGGATCATCGGGCCCCACGAGCAGACCAGGTCGACGTACTCGCGTCCGTCGGCGTCGGTCAGATAGGGCCCGGTTCCGGACACCATGAACCGGGGCGTGCCGCCGACGGCGCGGAAGGCGCGCACCGGTGAGTTCACGCCACCGGGAGTGACGGCCGCGGCACGATCGAACAGCGCCTGCGAGGCTTGGGCTTCGTACGAATATGGCAGTTCGCTCATGACCTGCGACTTCTCCGACCTTCTCCGACGTCCCGGCCTCTCGCCGGGCTGCGGGTGCGTGTGACGTGTTTCAGGGTAGGCCAGCGGCGGCCCCGGGCATCCGGCCCCCGTGCGGCCGTGATCTGCGAAACTGGCGTCCGGTACACACAGCTCACACAGCCAGGGCGACGGAGGGCTGCGAGGACCTCCCGGACAAGATGTTTCACCGCACGTTTCGGCGTGCGACCGTGGGGGAGGTCACTGTCACGATGATCGGGTTGCGCGGCGGGGGCCACGCGTCCTAGAAAAGCAGTCGGGTGGAGATATGCATCGCGGTGGCGGACTGGGCGAGGGGACTGACGACCTGGGTCCTCGACGTGCCAGGCGGGGAAAGCACCGGCGCGAGGTGGAGGACCCGGACGAGACGCGTGAGACACGCGGCGAGCCCGATCGGACCGGCCCCCTGAGAGGAGCCGAGAGCGGGAATGGTGGTCGGGTGGGGGTGACGTACAAGTATTTCGGCGCGCCGGACGGCGCCACCGCGGCCCGCGTCCCGATCTCGATGCGCCCCGAGGAGCTCGGCGGCGACGAGCTCGGCATGAACGGCATGTTCACCAAGATCAAGCCGGAAACCATGGCCGCGATGGTCCTCACGGGCATCGAGGGCGTCCCCCTGCACAAGGTCCCGCCCCTGGAACTGGTCGTCCTGCACCCGGACTACGCGGTCGTGAAGCTCCCCATGACGGTCGTCGACCCGCTGCGCGGCATAGGCGAGGAAGCGGTCGGCGCGGCGGCCTTCATCTGGTCCACCGTCCCGGACCGGGGCGGCCCCCGCGACGCGTTCAACGTGTACCAGCTGCTGCACGAGTGGCAGGACTTCAGCCATCGGTTGCATGAGGCGGGGCATCAGCCTTATTGCTTGGTGTGGCCCTGACCTGGGGTTTCACTGGTGGCGGGCGAGGTCTTCGGGCCTCGCCTTTTTCATGTCCCCGGAAGGGCCGTCAGGCGGCCAGGGCACATTGAGGGCACATGGGTTTCGGTGGGGGCACTGGTGTGCCCTGGGCGACGGGTGGGTCGCCGTTGTCTTCCGCCTCGACTCCCGTTCCCGTTCCCGTTCCCGTTTCCGTGAAGGCGTCGTCGATGGCCTTGCAGGTGCGGGTCTCGCTGGACGGCAACAGGTGCGTGTACGTGCGCAGCGTGAAGCCGGGGTCCGAGTGGCCCAGAAACTCGGAGAGCGCCTTGATGCTCTCCCCCGCGTCCAGGAGCACGGAGGCGTACGCGTGCCGGAGGGCGTGCATGCCGTCTTCCGGGGCCGCCTGGAGGTACCTCGCGCCGCGTTCACGGGGAGGGATCACGCCGGCGGCGGCCAGGGCGAGCTTCCAGGCGCCCATGTTGAAGACGCTGCGATTGTAGGCCCGGCTCTTCTCGTCGACGAAGAGGAGGCGGCGGCAGGTCTTCGGTTCGCCGTTCGGCTTGGCCCAGGGCAGGGTGACGGCGACGGGCGGGAACTCCTTCATGTGGACCTTGAAGGCGGCGGCAAGTTGAGCCGGCAGGGGCACTGACCGCATCTTGTTGCCCTTGGGCAGGGCGAAGACGGCCTTCGTGCCGACGAGCCGCACCTGACGGTTGACGTGGATCCAGCCACCCTTGAAGTCGATGTCCTCGACGGCGAAACCGAACACCTCGCCCTGGCGCAGGCCGCAGCCGAAGGCGAGCTTGCCGCCGGCCTGGAAGCGCTTCGGCAGCCCGGCGATGACGGCGCGTACGCGCTCCAACGACCAAGGGATGACCTTCTTGTAGCTTGACCGACTTCGCCTTGCAGGGGTTCTTCGGCAGCAGCCCGTCCTCCACGGCCGCGCCGAGGATGCTGGAGAGGATGTCGAAGATGCCCTCGATCGTCGACACTTCGAGGCCGCTGTCCTGGAGCGTCCGGATCCAACCCTGGATGATCGAGGGCTGGTTGAGGGACCTCAGCTCGCGCTGGCCGAGCTGCTCGACGATGTGATTGCGGACAGTCGCCTCATAGCGGAGGGCGGTCGTCGGGCCGACGGAGTTCGCGTCGAGCCACTTCTGCGCGTAGGCGCCGAGCGTCTGCTTCGTCTCGGCGGGGACGACGTAGAAACCGCGCCGGATCTCGACGTCCACCTCGGCGGCACGGTTGTCCGCCTCGGCCTTGGTATGGAAGTTCTCCTTGCGCTGTCGGCCGTCCAGATCGCGGTAACGGACCTGCCAGCGCTTGCCGATGCCGTGATCGGCGGTGGGGACCATCCTCTTCGTACGGCTCTTGTGCTCGCCGCACTCGACTTCGGTGGGCTTGGGGTGCGACTTGTGCCAACGGTCGTACACGTCAGCCAAGAAGGGCCCCCTGGATGTCGTCGGGGGACCCACCGAAGCGGGACACGGGACCGTGAACGGTCCACAGCGGCAGCAAGGCCACCGGCGCGATACCGAGAGCCGCGGCGATCGTGACGAGGTCGTCGATGTCGCAGCGGCGGCGGGCGCGTTCGGTACGACTGAGGGCGGTGTTGGTCATCGGGCGGCCCATTGCGGTGCAGCGGGCGGCGAGCTGGTGCTGGGTCAGGCCGCGCGCGAGGCGTATGCACTCGATAGCGCGGGCGGAGTGGAGGCCGGCGGGGCCTAATTCGACAGGTCGGGATGCCATGACAGATAGCTGTAACTTGCGGCCGGGCGTTATGGCAAGAGCTGGTTCTCAAACTCTCCAAAAGTCGTTCCGGGGCAAAGCGGTGTTCGTCTCATTGAATTCCGGTACATCGCGAGCCTTTTCACTTGGAAAGCCGTGCTATCTTCCCTCCGCATCCCAGATTTGGGCGATTTAAACTATTTTCGGACGCGATGCCTGGTGGGCTGGCCGTGTCACCTACGACTGCCAGTCATAACCTCTGAGCTGCGGAGGTACCGAATTCCGACCCTTCCGGCGGTCGGTTCGCCGCAGAAAATTTCTGCATCCGCTGGAGCGATTTCGGCAACCGGGGGATCCGCACTTACTGTTTTGGAATCGCCGGTAACACAGAGAAGTGCTGGAGAGTTTAAAGAACCAACTCTGGACTTTTCCGCCTGGGGTGTGGCTGTGTTGTCCAGGCCCGATGTCCAAGACCGAAAAGGAGCCATGTGCCGAATACCTCCTCCCGCAATACCAACGCCCCTGCCATCGCCGAGGCTGCCAGGCGCGGCCCGCTCGCCAGCCCGGCCGAGGTCGCCGTCTACCTCGGCGTGCCCGTGAAGACCCTCTACCAGTGGAAGTACCGGGGCATCGGCCCCAACGTCCACAAGGTCGGCCGTCACCTGCGCTACCGCTGGTCCGAGGTGGACGCCTGGGTGAACTCCCAGTCCGCGTACCGCCTCGCCGTCTGAAGCCACCTTTCCGGGACAACGAAACGGCCCTCGGCGAGCCAGCGCCGAGAGCCGCAGAGTCCCTGCCCCATCACCCATGAATGATCGATCCGGTGGGCCGGGCTTGCCCGTCCGGCCCACCAGGGAGGAACGCCTGTGGACGAACCTACGTCCTCTACCGCCCCCACCTCATCCGCGACGCCCGACTTGCCACCCGTCGTCGCCATCCCCGGCCAGCTGGCCATCCCCGCTGCACTTCCCGCGGACGGGGACCGGGACGACGCGTCCTCAGCAGGGCCGCTGCCCGAGGGCGCGCAGATCCTGGCTGACCTGCGGGCGCAAATCAAGCGGTACGTGGTGATGCCGAATGATGAGGCCCTCGCCGCGGTCACGCTGTGGACCGCGGCGACGCACCTGCAGCGCGCGTGGCAGCACGCACCGCGTCTGGCGATCGTGGCTCCGGAAAAGCGGTGCGGCAAGTCACGACTGCTGGACGTGGTGACCGAGACCGTGCGCAACCCGCTGATCACGGTCAACGCCAGCGCGGCGGCGATCTTCCGCTCGATCGACGACGAGGACCCGCCGACACTCCTGGTCGACGAGGCCGACACTCTCTTCGGCACCGTCAAGGCGGCGGAGAAGAACGAGGAGGTGCGCGGCCTGATCAACGCCGGTCACCAGCGCAACCGGCCCACGCTCCGGGTGACCGGGCCCGAGCGCAAGCCCACCGCGTTCCCCACGTTCGCCATGGCGGCGCTTGCCGGGATCGGTGATCTGCCCGACACGGTGATGGACCGGTCGGTGGTCATCCGGATGCGGCGCCGGGCAGGAGGCGAGAAGGTGGCGTACTTCCGCACCCACCGCGACACCCCCGCCCTGCACGCGATCCGCGACCGGCTCTCTGCCTGGCTCCAGCCGCTGTACCAGTGGGCGCTGGAGATGGAGCCGCTCATGCCAGTCGAGGACCGCGCGGCCGACACCTGGGAACCCCTGGTGGTCATCGCCGATCTCGCCGGAGGCGAATGGCCCGCGCTCGCCCGCACCGCCTGCCGCGTCATGACCGACTACGAGGCGGGGCAGGACGAGGAGGGCGGTCTGCGCACCCGCCTTCTGGTCGGCATCCGCCGGACCTTCGCCGCCGAGAACGACCCCGCGGTGCTGGGCACCAGGCGCCTGCTGGAGCACCTCAACGCGGACAAGGAAGCACCGTGGGCGGAGTACGGCGCACACGGCGTGACGCCGCCGGCCTGCAACTACTTCTGCAGCCCTACGGCATCGGCTCGGCCAACCGCCGCTTCCCCGACGGCACCCAGGCCAAGGGCTTCGCCCGCAACCAATTCCTCGACACCTGGGCCCGCTACTGCCCCGAACCGGGACCTGCGGCCGAGCCCACCCGGCCAGAGGCCGAGCCACTTCCTGACAGCGCGGCCTGACCCGACTTGTCTCGTCGCACTCGTCCCCGCCCAGGTCAGCGCGGGGACGAGTGACAAGCCCGCAACGAGTCGTCTCGACATCACCACGCCACTCGTACCTGCTCTGACCAGGCATGCGACGAGTGGTACGAGACACCACACCTCACGGCGGCCTCCCTGCCCGCGCCGACAGCCACCGCCCAACCTCACCTGGAGTACCTCCGTTTGGTCTTCCCCACCGTCACCGCGCACTCCGCGATCCGCGCCGGCATCGCCCTGCTCGCCGCGTTCGCCTTCGCTCTCTCCTACGACGCCCTGCGGCAGATGGCCGTCGCCATCCACATCCGCGGGCTGCTCACCTACGCCTTCCCACTCGTGATCGACGGGTTCATCGCCATCGGCGTCGCCGCCCTGCTCATGCTGGGCAACGCACCACGGCTCTCACGCGCGTACGTGCGGGCGCTCGTTGGCCTGGCTACGGCTACGAGCATCTGGGCCAACGCCCTGCACGCCGTCCGCCTCAACCAGCAGACCCGCGCAGGCGACGGCCTCCGACTCGACGACGTCACCGTGGGCGTCCTGTCCGCGATCCCCCCGCTCGCCTTGGCCGGCGCCGTCCACTTGTACATCGTCATCCGACGCCAGCCCGCTTCCCACCCCCAGGAGGTCAACACCGGCAACCGCCAGGAAGCCCTCGCCCACCGCCACATCGGCAGGGACAGCGTCCAGCCCCCGACTCCTACCGAAGACCACCCCGGCGTGTTCGCTGCCCCCTCGCCGGATTCCGGCGATGAGGTTCCGGCGCAGACCGCTCCGACACCCCGGCGTACCGGTCGGCCGCCAAATGCGTCACTCGAAGAGTTGCTGGCCATGGCCCGCCCTGTGGTCGAGCGCATGGGCGAGGTCGACCGTGACGCGATCGCGGAGGAGATCCGGGACGTGCACGGACGCAAGGTCTCCAACGGGCGCCTGACGAAGGTGACCGCGCTCCTCGCGGAGGAGCACGAAGCGGCGTCAGCCTCGCTCCTGCCTTCCGCCTGACGTCCCCGCAGCCCGGCCTACCGGAAGCCCGGAACTACTTCCGGACTTCCGGTAGGCCGCCGCACCCTGCTCCTTCAAGTACGGCAGCCAGAACACCACGGTCAGCCGCCTCCAAGACCCAGACGCGCCGAAACGCTCCCCATCCCGATCCCCACGCATCACGGAGAGCCGCCCCATGCACGACCCACACCACGAACTGCCCACCACCCAACAGGAGATGACCATCACCCCTAACAGCGCAGCAAGGTATCCCGCTGGACCGTCCAAGGGTCGGCCCAACGGGGAAGCCTCCGCCCCGGGGGTGGCGGAGGTGCTCGGGCACCAGGGGGTGCCCGAGAGGGAACAGCCCGTAGACACCGCTGCCGTTCCGCTGTCGCGAGCCGCTGACGCCGCCGCGCTGCACCGTGTCGCCCGCCGCCGTAAGCACGAAGCCGTGCAGCGCAAAGAGCGTGTTGACGTGCGCTACAGCGTCGACGAGAAGACCGCGATCCTGCGCAAGGCCCGGTCGCTGAACATCGCCGGCGCCCACTACGTCGGCGCCGTCGTCATGGCCCACATCCACGGCGGCCTCGCCCTGCCAGGCCAGCGCACCCCGCTCGACGACTACATCGACGAACTCACCGCCCTGCGCAGCGAGGTCGCCAAGATCGGCCACAACATCAGCCAGATCGCCAAGAAGCTCAACTCCGGTGACCGTCCACACTCTGGGGACACCGCCGTCCTGAACCAGGCCGGGCGTACCTTGGGCGCGGTCGGTACGACCGTGAGGGACATCGCAGCAGCCGCGAACCACGCCGTCAGCAAGAGGGCGGCCCGATGATCGCGAAGATCAGCAGTGGCCAAGACACCGCGGGCCTGGTCCGGTACCTCTTCGACACGAAGAAGGCCAAGGACCACACCGACCCCCACCTCGTCGCCTCCTGGGACGGCTTCGCCCCCGACCCCGGCCGCACCGACGACTTCGACGCCACCAAGAAGCTCCTCGTGGCTGACCTCAACCTGCACGTCAAGCAGGCCCGGCGGCTCGGCCGTGCCCCCGAGAAGCACACGTGGCACTGCTCCATCCGCGCCGCCACAACCGACCGCCACCTCAGCGACAAGGAGTGGGCCGACATCGCGCGCCGCATCGTGGCCACCACCGGCATCGCACCCGAAGGCGATCCGGACGGTTGCCGCTGGGTGGCCGTCCGCCATGCCCCCGACCACATCCACATCGCCGCCACCAAGGTCCGCGCCGACCTGAGCGCCGCCCGCCACTGGAACGACTACCTCACCGCCGACCGCGAACTCGTCGCCATCGAGAAGGAATACGGCCTCTTCCAAGTCGTACGCGGAGACCGCACCGCCGCCAAGCGCCCCACCCGCGCCGAGCAGGAGAAGGCCCGCCGCTCCGGCCACGACAAGCCCGCCCGCGAACGCCTGCGTGCCACCATCCGCGCCGCCGTGGCTGCCGCCACCAGCACCGAGGAGTTCATCCACCTGCTCAACCACACCGACGGCGTGCTCGTCGAGGTCGTCCACTTCCCCTCCGGCGACGTACGCGGCTACAAGTTCGCCAGCCAGGACACCACCACTGCCGACAAGGAGTCCGTCTGGTTCTCCGGCTCCGAACTCGCCCCGGACCTGTCCTTCCCCAGGATCCAGGAACGCCTGGAGAACATCGAGCCGCAGCCGACCAATCAGCCCGGCCGACGCAGGTCCAACCCCTGGCACCAGGCCACGGCCACCGCCGAACGCATCCCTCACCGCCTCGACCAGGCTGACGACGAAGCGTCCCAGGCCCATCTCGCCGCCTTCGGCGAAGCCCTCGACGCGCTCCCTCTCCTCGTACCCCAGACCCTTCGGCCCCAACTCCGAGAGGCAGCCAGCGCGTTCGAGCGTGCCACCCGCTCCCGCATCCGGGCCGAACACCACCACGCCCGTGCTCTTCGCGGCGCCGTGCGAGCCATGGTCCGCGAGCCCGCTCCCAGGGACGGAGCTGTCGTGGCGATGTTCCTCGACGCCGCGATCCTCGTCGTCATCGCCGCCGCCCGCTGGCACCAACTCCACCGCCACGACCAGCAAGTCACCGCCGCCCACCAGACCCTGCTCCACCTCCAGGCCGCCTACGACCACGCCGCCGCCGCGCCGCTGGCCGCCCTCGCCCAGCGCCAACCGCCCCAGCAGGCCGTGGAGCGGCAGATCCGCCGCCTACGCCAGGTCGTTCCCGACCACGCCGAGCAGGTCATCGCAGACCCCGCCTTCGACGCCCTCGCAGTCGCCCTCGCCGAGGCAGAAGCAGCCGGACACGACCCGGAGCGGCTCCTCCAACAGGCAGCCGACCAGCGGGCCTTGGACGACGCAGGCTCTGCCGCACGCGTCCTGATCTGGCGCATCCAACGTCTCACGGCGCCGTCAGAACCCAGCACACCAACTCTTGACTCTGCTTCGACCCGGCGCACCCCGCCCACATCGACACGGCAGCCTTCCGCGCAGCAGTCCGCCACCAGTGGCCAACGCCGCCGCTGACCTACGGTTGACGGCCCGAACGCAGCCTCCGAGCCAATGAACCATGCGCGATGGACAGGCGGTTGTCGCCCCTGCGGCGACCAGCAATCGAGCAGATCACGCGCTACAGAGAAGCACTTGTGCAAAAACTCCTACATCAACTAAAGTCTGCCTGGCAGTTAAGTGCTCCAATGCGAAGCCCGACCAGAGGAGTCGTCCGCATGAGTGTGCCTCTTTCATCCTGGGCGACCGAGGTGTTCGGCAAGCAGGCGTCCGCGGTCCGCGTGGGCCTCGGGCAGGCATTGCGGAACATGCAGGCCAACGCCCAGGCCGCGCAGGAACAGGCCGATTCGCGTACCAACCACACTTACGGCTCGGCCCGTTGGCAGGGCCAGTTCGAGCGAGTGTGGGAGGAACTGAAGGATCTGCCCGGCTCCACTCCCGTCAAGCCGTTCGGGTTCCCCTTCGAACTCATGATCGTCGGAAACGGCCTGCTCTATCCGTTCCTCTACTCGAAGACCATGTCGGACGTTCGCACAGCCCGCATCCCGCGTGAGTCCCGGTTGGTGAAGGAGCTGTTCACATTCGCGCCCGACCCGGCCGACGTGCAGGGCGCGTTCGATTTCGACGACCTCGACCAGAGCGGTCAGGTGGTGGAGCCGCGAGGTGGTCTCGCGACCGTGCCGCCCGGCACGCGCCTGGTCCTGGTTCCCTTCGCCTGCAACGCCTCCGAGCTGCTGGAGGCTCACTGGGGCATGGCCGCACTGGGTGCGGACCGACGCCTGGAGTGGGCGACGCTCCCCGAGGCACTTACGCTGCCTGACACCGTCACCTTCCACGGGCAGCATCTGAGGAGCATCCCCAAGCAGTCGACGTCGTCCGAGCGGGAGCTGACGAGCTTCGACGGTGGGGCAGAGCCGACCCTTACGCTGTCGTCGCGTGGGAACGTTGATCAGCAGCGCGACGTTCCGCCCCTGACCGAAGCAGAGCTACGCGAGGACCAGACCAGCGAAGACGATGCGAACGATTAAGCACGACCTCATCCCGGGCTTGGAGGAGCGGGGCACAACGCCCCGCGCCATTTCCGACGGCTTCGATCCCGCCCGGCTGACGCAGGCGCGTCGGCTGGCCGAGATGACGAAGAAGGACGTCGCGAATGCCCTTGGGGTGACCCCGGCAGCCGTGGGCCAGTACGAGACGGGGGTCTCCCGCCCTCGCCCGGACCTCATCCCGCGCCTCGCCGAAGCACTCGGCGTACCTGCCACGTTCTTCCTGGTCGGCCGTCCGGCAAGCCGACTCGATTCCTCCATGGCCCACTTCCGCAGCCTTCGCAGCACGCCGAAGTCCCAGAGGGAACGGGCCCTGGCCTTCGCCGAACAGGTGTGGGAACTCACCTACGCCCTCGAACGGCGGATTCAACTTCCCCTCGTGAACCTGCCCGGCTTCGCCGGCGGTGAGGTCCACCCTGGAGCCGAACTGCCCACGGACCCGGCAGCGGCAGCGCGCGAGCTGCGGCGGCGTTGGGGTATGGGAGGCGGGCCGGTCACCCACCTCGTCCGACGCATGGAATCCCACGGCATCGTTGTCGTGATGCCTCCCGCGTCCGATCCTTCGGCGGCGACCGTGGACGCGTTCTCCACCAGGGCTGCACGCCCACTCGTAGTCCTCACTGCCAATCGGGCCGATGACGTCTACCGCCACCGCTTCACGGCTGCCCACGAACTCGGGCACCTCGTACTCCACAGCGACGCCACCGGTGACAGCCGTCAGGAGAAGGAAGCCGACGCCTTCGCCGCCGAGTTCCTCACCCCTCAGGACAGCGTCCTTCCCCACCTGCCCAAGCGGATGGACCTAGCGCGCCTGGCCGAGCTCAGGCAGGTCTGGGGCGTCTCCATCCACTCGCTCGTCTACCGATGCCGTGAACTCGGCCTGATCTCCGACGCCACGACCAGCCGCACATATCAACGCCTTCGCGCGCTGGATGGCCAGCCCGGCTTCATCCCCGAGTCGGTATCGAACTACACCGGTGAACAGCCGTCACTGCTGCGCCAAGCCTTCGAACTGGCCCACAAGGAAGCGGATCTGTCGGTGGCAACACTGGCCCATGAGCTGGCCTGGACGCCCCAGCGCGTTCGTGAACTGCTCGACGTCCAGGAACAGCGGCCGGTCCTACGCCTCGTGCAGTAGTAGGCAGCTCGTGCGCCGTCCCGCCCGGCCACCACCTCAACCGGGAGTCTGCCGCGCTCCGAGGAACGGATCCACGGGTGCACGCGCCAGGCGGACGTGGGTAACCGTGCTCAGGACACGCGGGAAGGGTTTCTTGTCCGAGTTATTCAGCCTCGTCACGCCCGGGCTGCAAGGAAGCGAGCTCCTCGTTGGGCAGCCAGCCTGTTCGCCAACGCCTCGGGACCGATCTTGCTCAAGGCCCAGAGGCTGCTGGTCCTCCGGGCCCACTGCCAGAGCAGATCATCCGCATCCACAGGTGTACGGAAAGGCAGCACCGGGATGCTGCAGGCATCGAACGGATCAGCGTCGAGGTAGCGCAGCCCGCCAGTGCCGCACAGATAGTGGGTACTGCGGGTGGCTGCCGCGAGATCGACAAGGCGCTCGGACCGGCCTTGACGGGTCGGAATCTCACTGCTGAGTAGCACTTCTCCTGACCAGCCAAGAGCGGTGAGCAGGGCGATTGTCGATGCTCTCGTGAGGTCGGCCACGCGGTCTGTGGTGTCGAGCATGCACAAGACCGCGTCCAAAACCTCACGCGCGGCATCCCAGTAGCGGCTGTGGCCGTAGTACTGGCGCACGAGCAGTTCGACCGTCCGTCGCGAGCGGCGGGGATCGACGAGCCGGGCCTGGCTGATCCTGGTCGCGCGCCCCTGGGGAAGGTGCGTCGGGAGCGTGAGCCACTGCTGCCGGCCAGGATCGTCCAAGGCGGCGAGACGGGCTCGGTGCTGGTAGTCGCGCCGGGCGAACTGCACATCGTCGAGGACGATCCAGCGGTCGGCGGCGAAGAGCTTCGCCAATGTGGACAGCCGTGGAAACAAGTTCGGTTGATGAATCGCGCACACGCCATCCGACGGACCGGCGCGGGGTGATTCAGGTGCTGATGAGACGGCTGTCGAATCCAGCCTGTAGAAGGCGCTTGTAGGCGTCATGGACATCCCTCGGTACGGCCTGCTCAACGGCGAAGCCGAGCTTCGGGTATTCGATCACCCGTTGCAGGTCTCCGACGAGCATGTCGACGACGAGCTTCTCGTCGCCGATGGACTTGATGTAGTCGTCCAACTCAAGTGGCTCGGAGGCGCAGACCACCTCCACGTCCGGCCACAAGTTGCGGCAGGTCGCGTACGAGCGGCGCTCCATGTACGGCTTGGAGATCAGCAGAAGCGACTCCACCTCCACGCCGGCGTCGGCCAGCAGCTCGCGGGAGAAGGTGATGTTCTGGCCGGTGTTCGCCGCCTTCGGTTCCACCAGGATCGCCTCGTCCGGAACGCCCAGGGCGAGCGCATGCTCGCGGTAGTGGACGGCCTCGCCGCGCGGGAAGCGGGCTCGGGTGGTGGGGCTGTTACCGCCGCTGAACACCACGATGGGGAAGAGGCTGGCGCGGTAGAGGTCGGCTGCCGTGGTGGCCACGCCCAGGTCGTGGCTGCCCAGGCCGATCGCCGCCGAGCAGGACCGCTGCTCGTGGCCCATCTGGTGGTAGTTCCAGATCAACGTCGCGTCGTGGAACTGCTCGTCGGTGATCTGGTGCTGCTGGTGCTCCGGCACGTGCACTCCCTGGCTCATCCCTGCTGGCCTCTACGGATGCCCTCGATGCTGCGCATCTGGTGGCTCAGCCCGAACTGCTGAGCCACCTGTGCCGCCTGATCGAGGACGGACAGCCCATCATTCCGGGTCGCCGCATCCGATAGAAGGATGTGCCCGTACGCGGTGTCCAACCGCACCCGCTGCATCGGAGAGTCGACCGTGCCGGTGGTACGCGCGATCTCGATGTAGTGCAGGGCCTGCTTCAGATCACCGGCGCCGCGGTGTGCGAGTGCGAGCTTCTGGTGGGCGACCGACCAGTCCTCCGGCTCGCCCAAGTCCTCGAACGCGCGAGTGGCGGTCGTCATCACGTTGGTGGCGTACTCGTTGTTGCCCTCCTTGCTCAAGGCCGTACCCACCCAGAGCCGGGACCTGGCTCGGTCGCGAGGGCTCAGTCGCTCGTCGGTGGCGAGGAGTTCGTAGTGGCGGGCGGAGGCTTCGAGCTGGCCGGACATCTCCTGTACGACGGCGAGGGACAGTTCGATCTGTGCCACCCGGCGCGGGATGTCGAGTTCGGTGAACATGCCACGGGCGGTCCGGTAGGAGTGAAGAGCGGAGAGCGGGCCGAGGATCGCGCCCTGGTCCCGCTGAAGGTCACCGAGGAGGACGAGCGAACGGCCGTACAGATAAAGGCCCTTGTCCGCCAGGCGGTGCGGGTCGTGACCCCCCAGCCAGCGGTTCAACAAGGTGGAGGCGAAGGAGAAGTTCTGGCGGCTGATGCAGACCACGGCCCGCTCGATGTCCTCGGTCCAGGTCTCGTAGTCCGCCGGCCTCGCGCTCTTCCGCTCTGGGAACAGCACTGCCTCGAACCGGGCATGGGCTGCAGTATCGGCACGAGCGAGCGCGGTGTCGAGGATCGCCTGCGTATCGGGCCGCGGTTGCGTTTCGGCGCGCAGGCTCTCCCACTTGGCCACCGTACGCAGGGCGACGCCCAAGTGCTCGGCGAAGGCGCGCGTGCTCATCCGCAGGGCAGCGCGCAGAGCGCTCGCCTCCCGGCCTGTCCATTGCTGCACGCTGACCACGGATTACCTCCCCTCCGTCACGTATGTAAGCACCCTCTGTGACGACGCAGGGCGAGAAGTGCAACGGAAGTACAACAGCAGGTCATTTCGAGGCCGGTCACGCCGGCCGACGCTATGGACATGGACGAGGAACTCATCACGGAACGCCGCCCGGTCACCGGCCCACATGTCTTCGGCTACATACGCCACGTCACCGGTGGACAGGCCCGCCACGCGGCGTTGGTCGACTGCCTCACCGAGTACTGCCGACGGCACGAACTGACCCTGTGCGGGGTCTTCACCGACCGCGAGGCGACCGTGACCGTCCGCTCCCCCGCCTTCGTCGGCCTCCTCGACGCCCTGGAACTCCCCGACACCTACGGCACCGTGATCCCCGTCCTCAGCCACCTCGGCCCCAAGCACACCGCCAACGAGCGGAAGCGGCAGATAACCGCGACCAGCACCCGTCTGATCGTGGTCCGTTCCACCAGGGCGACCACTGGTCCTTCGCCTTCACTCGGCGCAAGTTCCAGCCTCCAACGGCAAGGAGGCACGTGATGTTCCTACGCGAAGCACTGCGGAGCGCCCTCATGGTCAACGATGTACCCGGACTGCGCCTGCTCCAAGTCGGCGGCTACTGGGACCTCGTACGGATCCCCGCGGACATCAGCTTCCTGGCCTTGGCTCACCTCCGCGCCACCGGCGCGGCGATCGGCCCCGTGCTGTACGACAAGCCCAACGAACGCCTCTACTACGCGATCAGGACCGGCACCCTCGGCAGTTGGGACGACCTGCCCGTTCGGCATCTCTCCAGCAACTCTTGGCTGGTGGCCCCTGGCCTTGAGCTGATGGACGACTGGTTCGGCGGCTGGTGCGAACTGCCCGACGACAACACCCTCACGGACGTCGACACCCTCCGCGCCGCACTGTCCCATCCGTACGTCCTCGCCGGCCAGGAGGAGCCCTCCGGCGCCTGTCGCAGACAGACCGAGTTCGAAGAGGCAGGCCGGTGAATACCCGCGCAGTCATCTGCCACATGGAGTGGACCATCCAGCCCGACCGGGAGCCGGATGCGGAGCCGACCACGTACGCGATGCAATGCGCCGTCTGCGGCGAACCTCCCGACCCAGCATCGACTTCGCCGAACCGCAGGACTGGGTGTTCGAGCACGGCGGCCGCAACCCCTCACATCACACATACCGCGAGATCATCACCCGGCCCTGGCGGGCCTGGTGGAAGCCGTGACAGGTCACGTCGTGAGCCGCCTGGCGCGGTACACCGGCCCGCTTCCGACCGTGCTGATTGCCGCCTCGTGCGGCTTCGTGATCGGTGTCGCGGTCTCCACCGCCCCGGCCGGCCCCTGAGTTCTCGTCCCTGCCGGACGTAGCCGATCGAGAGGTTCCCCCCACCCGATAAGCCCCGGCAGGGGCGGGTTGTAAGCCCCGTCCCGGGCGGATCAACCGCCCGAGTCCATGGACAGGTCAAGCGCCGTCCGGGACGGGTCTGCAATGCCGTTTCATCCCCGAACCCCAGGAGGAGCAATGCCGAACAACACCGCCACAAACCCGGAGACCGGACCGGCCCAGACCGGGTTGGTCAAGGCACGTCGCCGCATCCAGGCCGCCCGCGAGCGGGGCGTCACCCCGTCCGACGGCGGCAGCACCGGCCGTACCGACGGCAACGACTGATCCAGGAGGAGAAGCGTTGTCGCCGCTGAATCTGGCGGCTCACTTGGGCCAGGACGAGTTCCTGGCCCAGGTGCTCCACCGCCGCTACCGCCACATCCCTGCCGCCATCCCAAACCCGGGTGAGCTGATCACCTGGGACGACGTGAACACCATCCTGGCAACGCATCGCCTGGAGCCGCCCCGCTTCCGCCTCTCTGCGAACGGGGAGATGCTGCCCGCCCACCGCTACACCGCTCCCGTCACCACCCGCCGACACACGGTCTGGCAGCGCCTGCACCCCACCGAACTGCACGACCGACTCGCCGAGGGCGCCTCCCTGGTCATCGACGCCGTCGACGAACTCCACCCACCCATCGGCCGCGCCGCCATGGAACTGGAGCAGTGGCTGCGCACCGGCGTGCAGACCAACCTGTACGCGTCCTTCACCGCGCGCGAGGGCTTCGGCGTGCACTGGGACGACCACGACGTCGTCGTCATCCAGGTCGACGGCGCCAAACGCTGGAAGCTGTACGGCCCCACACGCACCGCCCCCATGTACAAGGACACCGACGAACCCGAACCGCCGCCGGAGGAACCAGCCGCGGAACTGGTCCTGCGCCCAGGGGACATGCTCTATCTCCCGCGCGGCTGGTGGCACTCGGTGGCCGCCTCCGAAGGCGAGCACTCCCTCCACCTCACCTTCGGCATCCAGACCACCACGGGCGCGCAGCTGCTGTCCTGGCTCGCCGACGATCTACGCCGCCACGACGTCCTGCGCGAGGACCTGCCCGTACACGCCACCGCGGCGCAACAGGCCACGTACCTGGAGCGACTGCGCAGGGAAGTCACCACCGCCCTCGAGGACCCCGGGCTGCTCGGCCGCTACACGGCGATGCGGAACACCACCGACCTCACCCGCCTCCGCCCCAGCCTTCCTCACATCACCGGGCTCCTCCCCGCAGACCCGGACATCCGCATCCGGCTGACCAGCAGTCGCGCGCAGATAAGCCCCGCGCCGGACGGGGACGGAGTGATCTTCCGAGCCTGCGACAACGAATGGGAGCTGGCCAAGGAAGCCCTGCCTCTGCTTCAGCGCCTGACGTCCGCCGCACCCGGCACCGTCTCCCTCGGAGAACTGGTCGCGGCAACCGGAATCCCCATCGCGGACGTGACGGCCGTCATTTCCGATCTGATGAACGGCCAAGCAGCCACAGTGGTGCAAGGGAACCGACGATGACGATCGCATCTCTCGGTCTGGGCACCTACCGCATCAGCCCTTGCGCACTGTCCGACGCCGTCATCCGCGCAGCCGCCGACCCGACCACCGCATGGATCGACACTGCGCCCAACTACCTGAACGGACAAGCCCAGTCACTACTCGCCCCGGTTCTCACCCAGCACCGTGTCCCGGTCTCCACCAAGGTCGGATTCCTCACCGACCGGGCCGCCAAGGACGCCGTCGCCGACAGAGCCCTCACCACCGATGCCGCCGTACACGGACACTGCCTGAGCACCCCGTACGTCCACTGGCAGTGCTCCCGCAACCGAACCGAACTCGGCCGCGCCCACCTGGACCTCGTCTTCACCCACAACCCCGAGCGCACCGACGGCGATCCGTACGAATCCCTGCGCGACGCCTTCATCGCCCTGGAAGCAGAAGCGGCAGCAGGCACCCTGAGCGCGTACGGCGTCGCCACCTGGGACGGCTTCGACACCGGCGCCCTGAGCATCCCCTCCCTGCACCGACTGGCGGTCGAAGCCGCCGGCACGGAACGCCACCACCTGCGAGCCATCCAACTGCCCGTATCCCTCGTCACCGCCACCGCGTTCGCCCAGGCCCTGGACGGAAAAGGTCCGATCGCTCTGGCAGCCGAACTCGGATGGCAGGTGTACGCCTCAGCACCCCTGTTCGGCGGGGAACTTCCCCACCTGGCCACACCCGAACTCACCGCACTCCTCAGCCCGGATCTAACCGTCTCCCAGGCATGCCTCCTCGCCACAGCCTCCTGCCCGGGAGTGACGCGGATTCTGCTCTCCACCTCCACCCCGGCACACTGGACCGAGGCGCAAGCGGCTCTGCGAAGCCCGGCCATCCCGGTCCCCACGCTGCGAAAGGTGCTGGATGTACTCGCCGCCGACTGACCTCGCCGACCAACAGCGCATGCACCGGGCATTCGTCCAGGCCGCGCGGACGCTGAACACCACGGTCGTCGGTCCGGAGGTCTGGGGCTGGTACGGCCGCACCCTCAGCAGCCGCGTCCGGCACCCGGACCGCGGAGTCTGCTGGCTGAGGCTGCTCTCGGCACCCGAGGACAAGGCGGCCGGGAAGATCTGGCAGGGCAACGGCCAGGCTGCCGAACTGTTCGACCGGCACGTCCGCAAACCGCTGCTGTACGACACCTCGGACACGAGCAGCGACGGCCACGCCTACCGCGCGGAACTGCACCAATACGTCACCGAACCCGCTGTCTCTCCGAGCCCAGTCCTGCACACGGATCCCGATCCGCCGCTCTCATGGTGGGACTCGCTCCGAGCGGACCTGGACTACGTGAGCAGGGTCCCGACGGACCGCGTGGCCGTACGCCAGGAGTGGGTGGACCGAAGCGTCCCCCGCTTCCTCGGCATCCCCGGCCCCCGGATCACGGACTGGACGACAGCCCACGGAGACCTGCACACCGCCAACCTCACCAACACCACCCCCTACCTCCTCGACTGGGAAGGCTTCGGCCGGGCGCCCGCCGGCTACGACGCGGCCATGCTGCTGGCGTACTCCCTGCTCGTGCCGGGATTCCTCCAGCGTGTCCGGGACGCTTTCCCCGTACTCAAGACAGAACCCGGACGCGTCGCGCAGATCATCGTCATCACCGAACTGCTGCAGTCAGCCTCGCGTGGAGACCACCCCGAATTGGTCCCCACGCTCCGGGCACTGGGTGCGGAGCTTGCTTGACTGGCTCGTCAGCGGCGGCCAGTGGCGCGCTCTTCAACTGGCCCTGGACGAGACGAGGAAGCGTCAGGGACATGAAGCAGATCACCGACCTGCGGCCCGTCTATCACCGGCTCGAGGAACGCATACGCGCACACGTCATCCTCTGCTGGCTCGCTCTGCTGCTGATCCGCATCACAGAGACCACCACCGGTGCGACCTGGACGACCGTCCGCCGAGAGCTCGACCGGCTCCACCTCGGCACCTTCACCGGCCCCACCGGCCTGTTCCGGCAGGTCACCACCCTCACCAAGCCCCAGACCGACCTCCTGGCCAAGCTCGGCATCCCCGCACCGAAGCAGATCATCGCCCTCGAACCCACACCCCGCTGACCAGCACGAACACCAGCGCCTAGAGAAACGCCTCTCAGGCGCCCTCACCCATGTCCGCGCAGGTCAGACCACAGATTCGTGACTCTATGCCGCTGAATTACGCGGAACGCAGG
>NZ_NEUB01000881.1 GCF_002910825.1 Streptomyces sp. SM1
CCGGCCGCTGACGAGGTCCGGCCAGGGGGTGCCGGTGGCGGCGGCCAGGGCATGCCCCAGTGGCTCCACCGGACGGTGGGCGCGGCGTCCGCACGGGGCGGATGGGCCTCGACGGCCTTGCGGAACACGGCCACCTCCGCCGGGTCGGGCGGGGTGCGCAGCAGGACGCCGGGCAGCAACGCGTCGGCTCCCAGCACGCGTACGGCGGCGAGTGCGAGGTCTCCCGCTTCCCCGTCGGCCCTCAGGGGGACAACGTGCGGGTGGTCCCCGCCCCGAAGGGCGGAGACCACACCGGAAGCGAGGTCCTGCACCGCGGCCTGCAATCGGGTCGAAGTGCCTGACTGCTCCATCTGACTACTCCCGTCGATCCGTTCAGCCCTTCTTCGGGCGCGGGGTCGGGGGCGACAGCAGCAGCTTCGTCGCTCCGGAGAGGAGAGCCAGCGCGGCGCACTGACGGCTGTCGCGGTACACACCGTCGGCTTCGACCGGGTCGAGTGCCGCCTCGATGTCGACGCTCTTGACGCCGGTGAGCTCTTCGGTGATCTTTTCGGAACGCACAACACCATCTCCCTGAGGCGTAGCGAGTACGTTCACTTTCAGAATCACCCAAGTCGGACAAATCATGCGACTTTTCCCGTACTTACTCTCGTCACTTCTTCAACATGCCGAAGGGGTACGGCGGCACGGAGGACCGCCCGGCCAACCGGCGGCC
Source organism: Streptomyces sp. SM1 (assembly GCF_002910825.1). Taxonomy (GTDB): domain Bacteria; phylum Actinomycetota; class Actinomycetes; order Streptomycetales; family Streptomycetaceae; genus Streptomyces; species Streptomyces okerensis. Next base: position 713 of record NZ_NEUB01000881.1, read on the forward strand.
GGGCGTACTCCCGCAAGGAGAACACCGCTGTGCGGACGGGTCGGAACACGGTTGAGCGGGATGGCCAGATTCTGCTCCGGCACCGTGTACTCCATTCGGGCGAGCCGCCCCGCGAGCGCCTCCAGCACGCCCACGGTGATGCCCTCGCCGGGGCAGCGATGGCCGCTTGACGGTTCGCCACCACCCTGCGGGATCAGTTCGTCGCGTTCCACGGGCCGTTGCAGGAAGCGTCCCGGGCGGAAGGCGTACGGGTCGCCCCAGAGCGACTCGTCGTGGTTCTGCCCGTACACGTCGAGCACCACCAGTCCCCCGGCCGGGACCCACTCGCCCCGCCAGTACAGGTCACGCGCCGCGAGTCCGCCGAGGAACGGCACGAACGGGTAGAAGCGGCGCACCTCGTGCGCGAACGCGGCGGTGAACGGAAGGTCGCCGTCCGCCAGCGGCGCCCGGTGCTCGGGCCACCGGTGCAGGGCGTGCGCCGTGAAGGCGACGAACCAGGCGACGGCGGCCGTCGGGCGGAGGACGTTGAGCAGCTCCACCGCGGCCGTCTTCTCGTCGAGCGGTCGCCCGTCGGCGCCGCGGTGCAGGCACACCAGACCGAGCACCGAGTCCGGGTCGGCGGTGACCACACCGGAGCGTACGTCCCGCACCAGGCGGCCCAGCCGCTCCTCCTGACGGGCGCGGGCACGCCGGGCACGCAGATGACGCGGGCCGGCGGTGGCGAAGCCGTCGACCATCGCGATCAGGTCGCGGGCGGTCGCCGCCGCGTCGGCCTCGGTGTGGGCCGGCATGCCGGCCCACCGGTGGACCCCTGTGGTGAGCACCGTGCCCGCCTCGTCGAACAGCACGACGGAGCCGCGCCGGCCCCACGCGGGCACCGCGTCGTCCCACGCCGCGTTGACATGGTCGACGAGGCCGGCGATCCGGCCGGGCTCGAGCAGCGGCAGGAACAGGGACTTGCGGGTGCGGTGGGCGGCACCGTCGAGGGTGTGCACGGCCTCGTGGCCGAACAGGGTGGCGAGCACGGGTTCGGGGATGGCCCGGTGCCGGTGCACGTTCCGCTCGTCGTAGAAGAAGCGCACCGCCTCGGGCCCGCGCAGGGCGAGCGCGGGCCGGCCCAGGATCCGGGTGCGGACCACGGGACCGGGGGTGTCGCGCATCCGGTTGGGCAGCCAGGCGTAACCCTCGGCCAGCAGGGGCAGGGTGCGGTCGATCAGGGGGCGGCTGAGTACGTCCATGGCCGCCGGGTGCCCGCCGGGCTCCCCCGGACACGCCGGAGGGCGCGGAGGGCACCCGTACGGGTGTGGCGGAGGCCACGCGCGGAAGGAGTCACGGGTCACGTCGGGACGGCCGGGCCGGCGGCTAACGTTCCGTCCGGCCCCCTCACCCGACGGTTCGGACGGCCCGGCAGTGCACACAGATCTCTCCCCGGTCATCGCGGCCACCGCGCAGTGGCTGACGCGTTCCTTCCCCGCGTCCGGCGGGGCGCTGGCCTCCGCGCGGTGCGAGGCGCAGGCGCGGCAGGCGGTGACGGTCGCGGCCCGGCTCCGGTACCCGACGGCGATGGACGCGGCGCTGCTCTCCCTGGCGGGGCCGGGCGGTTCGGCGCGGCTCGAGTGGGTCACGGGCGCGGACCCGGACGGCGACGCGGACGCGCACGCCTGGCGTACCTGGGTCGACGAGGTCGTGGCCAGCTGGGCGGCCTGTCTGCTCGCCGACCCGGAACTGGCCTCTCTCGCGGTGAGCGCACTCGGTGCGGACACACCGGCCGAGTTCCGCCGCCTCCTCGTCCCCGACGAGACCGACCGCCGCTCCGCGGCCCTCCTCCGCCACCCGGACCTGCTCGCCCCGGTCGTCACCCTCCACCAGGCGTCCCTCCTCACCCGTCTCGCCCCGGACCCCACTCTCGCGGCCTGACCCACACGGACTCCCCCGGCACGGCGGACCCGCCCCCACCCCCGGCGACAGCCCTCACCCCGAGACCGCCTCCACACAGACCGACCTCCGGAACACGACAGGCGCTCCCCCACCGTGCCGTCGCCGGCCACTCCCCCTCTCCCTCCCCCAAGAGCCGCTCCCCGCAGGCCTCCGGAACACGACAGGCCCCGGCCACCTCCCCGGTGACGTCCCCGGCCCAGACCCACCCGCACACACCTCCGGAGCCCGACAGTTCCGCCCGCGCCCCCGATGGCGTCCCCCGTCCCTCACACCCCCGCCCGGCGCGAGCAGCACCCGTCCCACCGCACCCTCATCCCTCCTCCGCCCCGGCCCACCCGCACGCACCTCACGGGCAGTCCCCGGCCGGCGACTCCCCGCGATCCCCTCCGGCTCCTCCGGGCACGGGCCGCGGCGCGTGCCCGCACCGCGACACCGGCCTCGTCCCGCCCCCGGAGGGACGTCGCGTGGGCGTCGCGTGGGCGGGCGGGAGCCTGCGGTGCCCCCGCCCTGCCCGGGCGCCCTTCCGGCCTGCGGAAACGGGGGTGCCGTGCCGTGTTCACGCTCCGTCATTCACCGGATTGCAGCAGCCGGCCCTGCCGCGCCGGCCGCCCCGGTTCAGGCTGATCGGGTGGTCGACGGTCTCGGACCGGGTGCCGGAGGCACCGGTGCCGGTCCGGACACCGACGCCTCCGACGAAAGGGCCGAGAGACATGAGCACCGTCACCTCCCGGAACTGGGAGCACGCCGTCGTCACCGGCGGCGCCGGATTCGTCGGCTCCCACCTGTGCACCGCCCTGCTCGACGCGGGCTCCGCCGTCACCTCTGTGGACGACTTCAGCACCGGCCGGCCGGAGAACGTGACCCCGCTGCTGGAGCGGCCCGGATTCACCCTCGTACGGGCGAACGTGGCCGAGGAACTGCCGGTCGACCGGCGGCCCGACCTCGTCCTGCACTTCGCCTCGCCCGCCTCTCCGGCGGACTACCTGCGGCTGCCGCTGCACACCATGGAGACCGGCAGTCTCGGCACCCGCAACGCCCTGCGGCTCGCCCAGGACTCCGAGGCCCGCTTCGTGCTGGCCTCGACCTCGGAGGTGTACGGGGACCCGCGGCAGAACCCGCAGGACGAGCGCTACTGGGGCAACGTCAACCCGGTCGGCCCGCGCAGTGTGTACGACGAGGCCAAGCGCTTCGGTGAGGCGCTGACCACCGCCCACGCGGACACCCACGGCACCGACGCCTGCATCGTGCGGCTGTTCAACACCTACGGCCCGCGGATGCGCGGTCACGACGGCCGCGCCGTGCCGACCTTCGTCCGGCAGGCCCTGGCCGGCGAGCCGCTCACCGTGACCGGTGACGGCCGGCAGACCCGTTCGCTCTGCTACGTCGACGACACGGTGGCCGGGATCCTCGCGGCGGCCGCCCAGGACATGCGCGGGCCCGTCAACATCGGCAATCCCGGCGAGATCACGATGCTGGAACTGGCCCGGCTGGTGGTCTCACTCGCCGGTTCCACCTCCGACGTCCGCTACATCGAACGGCCGGTGGACGACCCGGCCGTGCGCTGCCCCGACATCACGCTGGCACGCGACAAACTCGGCTGGGAGCCCCGGGTGGACGCCGAGGAGGGGCTGCGCCGCACGATCGCCTGGTTCCGCGCCGAGGCCGGTCACTGAGCGCGGCCGTTCCCGACCAGGACACGCGGCCCCGCCGGCCGCCCCGATCCGCGAAAGGCCGTCCGCCCATGCGCATCCTCGGCATCAACGCCCTCTTCCACGACCCCGCCGCCGCCCTGGTGATCGACGGGCGGACCGTCGCAGCCGCCGAGGAGGAACGGTTCTCCCGGCGCAAGCACGGCAAGCGGCCGCTGCCGTTCTCGGCCTGGGAACTGCCCGAGCAGGCCGCCGCCTGGTGTCTGAAACGCGCCGGGCTGCGCCCTCAGGACCTCGACGCGGTCGCCTACTCCTTCGACCCGGCGCTGGCCCGTCCCGCCGACGCGATGGGCCTGGACGATCCGTGGGACCACCTGCGGCTCACCTACGCACGGGAGGCTCCCGGCTTCCTGCGGACCGCGCTGCCGGGCCTGGACCCCGCAGCCGTCCGCTTCGTACCGCACCACCTGGCGCACGCCGCCTCCGGCGCCTTCGCCGCATCCGGCGCCGGGGACTGCTCCGTGCTCGTGCTGGACGGCCGCGGCGAACGCGCCTCGCACCTCGCCGCCCGCCGGGTCGGCGACCGGCTCGAGTCCCTGCGCGCGCAGGACCTCCCGCACTCGCTCGGCCTCGTCTACGAGGAGCTCACCGAGCACCTCGGCTTCCTGCGCTCCTCCGACGAGTTCAAGGTGATGGCCCTCGCCTCCCACGGCACCCCGCGCATGCTGCCCGAACTGCGCCGTCACGTGTACCCGACCGGCGACGGCGGCTTCCACGCCTCGGGGGTGCCCTGGCACGAGCTGTGCGCGCCGCGCGGTCCGGACGAGCCCTGGACCCGGGACCACGCCGACGTCGCCGCCGGCGCGCAGGCCGTGCTGGAGGAGACGCTGCTGGACCTGGTGCGCTGGCTGCACGGCCGCACCCACGACTCCGTGCTCACCCTCGCCGGGGGCGTCGCCCTGAACTGCGTCGCCAACTCCCGGATCGCCCGCGAGGGCCCGTTCTCCCGGGTGTGGGTGCAGCCGGCGGCCGGTGACGCGGGCACCGCGCTGGGCGGCGCCCTGCTGCTGTCCGCCGGGGCCGGTGACGAACCGGAGCCCATGTCCGGCGCCGACCTCGGCCGGGACTGGTCGGACGCGGAGCTGGGGGCGTGGCTGAAGACGGCCGCCGTGCCCTTCGAGCGGCCGGCGGACATCGCCGCCACGGTCGCCCGGACGCTGGCCGACAACGGCATCGTCGCCTGGTTCCAGGGGCGCGGCGAATACGGGCCCCGGGCGCTCGGCCACCGCTCGCTGCTCGCCCACCCCGGTCACGCGGGCAATCTGGAGCGGCTCAACGACGTCAAGGGCCGCGAGCAGTTCCGGCCGGTCGCGCCGATGGTGCTCGCCGACCGGGCCGCCGAGATCTTCGACGGGCCGCTGCCCAGCCCGTACATGCTGTTCGTGCACGAGGTGGCTCCCGCCTGGCGGGATCGCATTCCCGCCGTGGTGCACGTCGACGGCACCGCCCGCATCCAGACGGTCGATCCGGCGCGCGAGCCCCTGGTGGCGGGGCTGCTGGGCGAGTTCGAGCGGCTGACCGGGCTGCCCGTGGTCGTCAACACCAGCCTCAATACCGCGGGCCGGCCCATGGTGGACGACCCCCGCGACGCCCTGGAGTGCTTCGGCTCCTCGCCCGTCGATCTGCTGGCCATCGGCCCGTACGCGATCCGGCGCGGTGACTTCTTCCGTTCCCCCGCCGGCGAGGGCGAGGTGCCGCGATGACCGGGTCACCCGCTCCGAACGGCGAGTACGCCGTGGTGGTGC
>NZ_NEUB01000882.1 GCF_002910825.1 Streptomyces sp. SM1
TCATCGCCGTCTTCGGAGTCGGCACCGGCATGTTCGGCACCCAGCTGCTCCAGGCGGACGATCTCGTGCGCGTCCGCGTCACCCGCCCGCCCCAGCTCGGCGGGCCCGGTGAGGTCGCCGGGCAGCCCGGTGTCGACGAGGTAGGCGGTGATCCCGCTGCCCCGCAGCAGCCGCCGCCCGGCCTCCAGCACGCCCAGCTCACGGCGCCGGGCGAGATAGCGGGCGGGCGGGCAGTGCGGCTCCAGGCCGAGCAGGGGCGGGCACCAGCGGCGTACGGCGAACCCGGTCTGGGTGTCGAAGAGGGTGGTGCCGGGGGCGGGCGGTCCCTCGGTACGGGCCAGCTGGGCCTCGAAGGTGCCGAGGCCCAGCTCCGTGCGGAGTACTCCGTGGCAGTACTGGTCCACGAGGGACGGCGGGTCGATCATCTCCGGACTCCCCCCGTGAGGACGCTGTCACTGCCTGCACGTCCTAACGGGTGAACCGGTCAGTAGGTGTTGCCCGGGGCGGATTCAGCCGTTGGAGGGGCCGCCGACCTGGATCCCCGCCATCCGGCTCCACTCGTACGGTCCCGTCCTCACCTTCGCAGCGAACTCGCCGTCGAAGTCCTCGTGGACGGTGATGCCCGCCTTCTCGGCGGCCTGGTTCGCGATCTCCGCGGAGGGCGCGAAGAGGTCGCCCCACTCACCGTCCTCGCCCACCAGGACGATCCGGGCGCCGCGCTGTCCGAGGTACTGGATGTTCCCCTCGGCGCCGCCGTGCGCCTTGGCGAAGCCGCCGATCTGCTGGGCGAGCCGGGCCGCCTTCTTCCCGGCTTTCGGGTCCACCTGCTGCGTGTCTGCCATGACCAGGATGCTACCGACGGGTAGATCGAACGGCGACGGGCGGGGTCCGTGGCCTTGGCCACGTACCCCGCCCGCGTGGCGGTCCGGGAGCGGCTACCGCAGGAAGGGGTCCACCGCGATGGCCACGAAGAGCAGCGACACATAGGTGATGGACCAGTGGAAGAGGCGCATCTCCTTGAGCTTCCCCCCCGTCACCTCGGCCTTGGCGCGGTGGAGCAGCGCGTGGGCCTCCCACAGCCACCAGCCGCCCGCCGCGAGGGCGACGGCCGTGTAGAACCAGCCGGTGTACCCGAGCGGGGTGAGCAGCAGCGACACCCCGACCATGACCCAGCTGTAGAGCACGATCTGCTTGGCGACCGCCTTGTTCCCGGCGACGACCGGCAGCATCGGCACGCCGACGCGCGCGTAGTCGTCCTTCACCTTCATGGACAGCGGCCAGTAGTGCGGCGGCGTCCAGAAGAAGATGACGAGGAAGAGGATGACCGGCGCCCACGCCATCGAGTTGGTGACGGCGGACCAGCCGATCAGGACCGGCATGCAGCCGGCGATGCCGCCCCAGACGATGTTCTGCGACGTACGCCGTTTGAGGATCATCGTGTAGACGACGACGTAGAAGAGGAGCGCGCCGAGGGAGAGCCAGGCCGACAGCCAGTTGACGGCGAGTCCGAAGAGCAGGGTCGACACGACCGCCAGGCCGATGCCGAAGGCGAGGCACTCGCGCGGGCTCACCATGCCGGTCACCAGCGGACGCTGCGAGGTGCGGTCCATCAGCGCGTCGATGTCGCGGTCGATGTACATGTTCAGCGCGTTGGCGCCGCCCGCGGACAGGTAGCCGCCGACGCAGGTCAGCAGCACCAGCCGCAGATCGGGCACGCCCCGCTGCGCCAGGAACATCACCGGGACGGTGGTGATGAGCAGCAACTCGATGATCCGCGGCTTGGTGAGTGCCACGAAGGCCATCACACGGGCCCCGAACGGCCGATGGGCAGTGCTCCGACTGGTCCCCAGCACCCCGGCTGGACGGGATTCAACGGCCGTCACGTACACCCCTACAGAGACATCCCAGCAAGCCTCCCCAGGTGAAGCGGGGGTAAGGGCTCGCGCGTACCACGCCACTCTAGACGTTGCCCAGACCCGGACATTCGCGGGGGTCGGCTCGTGTTGGAAGGGGTCCTCCCGGGCGGCTCGGACGGCGCCCTCCGAGGTGCGTCCATGAGCTCGATTGAGCACCCGGATGAGCGGCTCCGTATTCATCTGCCGAATGCGGAAACCAGCCGTCGGCAGGCGGATCGGAAAAGGTGCCCGCACTCTGGAAATGACCTGGAAAAACGCATGTCCTACGAGGGTAGGCTCGACCACGCCGGTGGGCAGTCACCGGTATCCGAATCCATGTGGAGAGGAGCCCTGACTCAGGGTGAGCACAAAGCCGACCACCACAGACCTCGAGTGGACCGAGTTGGACCAGCGGGCCGTCGACACCGCCCGCGTCCTGGCCGCCGATGCCGTACAGAAGGTCGGTAACGGCCATCCGGGTACGGCGATGAGCCTGGCACCTGCCGCGTACACCCTCTTCCAGAAGGTGATGCGGCACGACCCGGCGGACGCCGACTGGGTCGGGCGCGACCGTTTCGTGCTGTCCGCCGGGCATTCGTCCCTGACCCTGTACACGCAGCTGTACCTGGCCGGCTTCGGCCTGGAGCTGGACGACCTGAAGGCGTTCCGCACCTGGGGCTCGAAGACCCCGGGCCACCCGGAGTACGGCCACACCACGGGCGTGGAGACCACGACCGGCCCGCTGGGCCAGGGTGTCGCCAACGCGGTGGGCATGGCGATGGCCGCCCGCTACGAGCGCGGTCTGTTCGACCCGGAGGCCGCCGAGGGCGAGTCCCCGTTCGACCACTTCGTCTACTGCGTCGCCGGTGACGGCTGCCTCCAGGAGGGCATCTCCGCCGAGGCGTCCTCGATGGCCGGGCACCAGAAGCTGGGCAACCTGGTCCTGCTGTGGGACGACAACCACATCTCGATCGAGGGCGACACCGAGACGGCCGTCTCGGAGGACGTCACCAAGCGGTACGAGGCGTACGGCTGGCACGTGCAGCGCGTCGCCCCGAAGCCGGACGGAGACCTGGACCCCAGCGCGCTCTACGACGCGATCCAGGAGGCGAAGAAGGTCACGGACAGGCCGTCCTTCATCGCCATGCGGTCGATCATCGCCTGGCCCGCCCCGAACGCGCAGAACACCGAGGCCGCGCACGGCTCGGCGCTGGGCGACGACGAGGTCGCGGCCACCAAGCGCGTGCTGGGCTTCGACCCCGAGCAGTCGTTCGAGGTGACCGACGAGGTCATCGGCCACACCCGCAAGGCGCTGGAGCGCGGCGAGGCGGCCCGCGCGGTGTGGGAGAAGTCCTACCAGCAGTGGCGGGACAACAACCCGGAGCGCGCCGCCGAGTACGACCGGATCGCCGCGGGCGACCTGCCCGAGGGCTGGCAGGACACCATCCCGGTGTTCGAGCCGGGCAAGGGTGTCGCCACCCGCGCCGCGTCCGGCAAGGTGCTCCAGGCGCTCGGCGCGGTGGTCCCGGAGCTGTGGGGCGGCTCGGCCGACCTCGCGGGCTCCAACAACACCACGATCGACAAGACGTCGTCGTTCCTTCCCGCCGGCAACCCGCTGCCCGAGGCGGACCCGTACGGCCGCACGATCCACTTCGGCATCCGTGAGCACGCGATGGCCGCGGAGATGAACGGCATCGCGCTGCACGGCAACACCCGTATCTACGGCGGCACCTTCCTGGTGTTCTCCGACTACATGCGCAACGCGGTACGGCTGTCGGCGCTGATGCACCTGCCGGTGACGTACGTGTGGACGCACGACTCCATCGGTCTGGGCGAGGACGGCCCCACCCACCAGCCCGTCGAGCACCTCGCCTCGCTGCGGGCCATCCCGGGCCTGAACGTCGTCCGCCCGGCGGACGCCAACGAGACCGCGATCGCCTGGCGGGAGATCCTGAGCCGCTGGACGAAGGAGTTCGGCAAGGGCGCCCCGCACGGTCTGGCGCTGACCCGCCAGGGTGTGCCGACGTACGAGCCGAACGAGGACGCGGCCAAGGGCGGTTACGTGCTCTTCGACGCCGACGGCGGTGAGCCGGAGGTCATCCTGATCGCGACCGGTTCCGAGGTCCACGTCGCCGTCGGGGCGCGCGAGCAGCTGCAGTCCGCCGGTGTGCCCACGCGTGTGGTGTCCATGCCGTCCGTGGAGTGGTTCGAGGAGCAGGACCAGGGGTACCGGGACAGCGTCCTGCCGCCCTCCGTGAAGGCGCGCGTGGCCGTCGAGGCGGGGATCGGCCTCACCTGGCACAAGTACGTCGGGGACGCCGGCCGGATCGTGTCCCTGGAGCACTTCGGTGCCTCCGCCGACGGCAAGGTGCTGTTCAGGGAGTTCGGCTTCACGGCCGAGAACGTGGCGGCCGTCGCCCGGGCTGTACTGGATTCGACTACCGGGATCGCCGCAGCCCAGCGCTGACGCCCATATACGACACGTAGGAGATGGAATTTCCATGACAGACGCATTGAAGCGCCTTTCCGACGAAGGCGTCGCGATCTGGCTGGACGACCTGTCGCGCAAGCGGATCACGTCCGGCAACCTCGCCGAGCTGATGGACCAGCAGCACGTCGTGGGCGTCACCACCAACCCGACGATCTTCCAGAAGGCGATCTCCGAGGGCGACGGCTACGACACGCAGCTGACCGACCTCGCCGCCCGCAAGGTCACCGTCGAAGAGGCCATCCGCATGATCACCACGGCGGACGTCCGCGACGCCGCCGACATCCTGCGCCCGGTCTTCGACGCCACCGACGGCAAGGACGGCCGGGTCTCGATCGAGGTCGACCCGCGGCTGGCGCACAACACCCGTTCGACGGTCGCCGAGGCCAAGCAGCTGGCCTGGCTGGTGGACCGCCCCAACACGCTGATCAAGATCCCGGCGACCGAGGCCGGTATCCCGGCGATCGCCGAGACCATCGGCCTGGGCATCAGCGTCAACGTCACGCTCATCTTCTCCCTGGAGCGCTACCGCAAGGTCATGGACGCGTTCCTGACCGGCCTGGAGAAGGCCAGGGAGCGGGGCCTGGACCTGTCGAAGATCCACTCCGTGGCGTCCTTCTTCGTGTCCCGCGTGGACACCGAGATCGACAAGCGGATCGACGCGCTGGGCACCGACGAGGCGAGGGCGCTGCGCGGCAAGGCCGCGATCGCCAACGCGCGTCTGGCCTACCAGGCGTACGAGGAGGTCTTCGCCTCGGACCGCTGGAACGCGCTGGAGCGTGAGGGCGCCAACAAGCAGCGTCCGCTGTGGGCGTCGACCGGCGTGAAGGACAAGGCGTACAAGGCCACGATGTACGTCGACGAGCTGGTGGCGCCGAACACGGTGAACACCATGCCGGAGGCGACGCTGTACGCCACCGAGGAGCAGGGCGAGATCCGGGGCGACGCCGTCTCCGGCACCTACGAGCAGGCCCGCGCCGACCTCGACGCGGTCGAGGCGCTCGGCATCGCGTACGACGACGTGGTGCAGCTGCTGGAGAACGAGGGCGTCGACAAGTTCGAGGCCTCCTGGAACGACCTGCTGAAGTCGACCGAGGCCGAGCTGCAGCGCCTCGCCCCCTCGGAGGGCTGAAACCTTGTCGAGCAGCAATCCGCTGCGTGACCCGGCGGACCGACGGCTCCCGCGTATCGCGGGGCCGTCGGGCCTGGTCATCTTCGGCGTCACGGGCGACCTGTCGCGGAAGAAGCTCATGCCGGCCGTGTACGACCTCGCCAACCGGGGGCTGCTGCCCCCGGGCTTCTCGCTGGTGGGCTTCGCCCGCCGGGAGTGGGCGAACGAGGACTTCGCCCAGGAGGTGCACGACGCGGTCAAGGAGCACGCCCGGACCCCCTTCCGCGAGGAGGTCTGGCAGCAGCTCATCCAGGGCATGCGTTTCGTGCAGGGCACCTTCGACGACGACGAGTCCTTCGAGCGGCTGCGCGGCACGATCGAGGAGCTGGACAAGGCGCAGGGCACGGGCGGCAACTTCGCCTTCTACCTGTCGGTGCCGCCGCGTTCGTTCCCCGTGGTCATCCAGCAGCTGAAGAAGCACGGGCTGGCCGACCAGGCCGGCGGTTCCTGGCGGCGGGCGGTCATCGAGAAGCCGTTCGGCCACGACCTGAAGTCGGCCGAGGAACTGAACGCGATCGTCCATGAGGTGTTCGCCCCGGACCAGGTCTTCCGGATCGACCACTACCTGGGCAAGGAGACCGTCCAGAACATCCTGGCGCTGCGCTTCGCCAACACCATGTTCGAGCCGATCTGGAACCGGTCGTTCGTCGACCATGTCCAGATCACCATGGCCGAGGACATCGGCATCGGCGGCCGGGCCGGCTACTACGACGGCATCGGCGCCGCCCGTGACGTCATCCAGAACCATCTCCTCCAGCTGCTCGCGCTGACCGCCATGGAGGAGCCCGCCTCCTTCGACGCGGACGCGCTGGCGGCGGAGAAGACCAAGGTGCTCGGTGCCGTCAGGCTGCCGAAGGACCTGGGCCGGGACACCGTGCGGGGGCAGTACGCGGCCGGCTGGCAGGGCGGCGCGAAGGCGGTCGGGTATCTGGAGGAGGAGGGCATCGACGCCTCCTCGAAGACCGACACCTACGCGGCGATCCGCCTCGGCATCGACAACCGCCGCTGGGCGGGCGTCCCCTTCTATCTGCGCACCGGCAAGCGGCTGGGCCGCCGGGTCACCGAGATCGCGGTGGTCTTCCAGCGGGCACCGCACTCCCCCTTCGACTCCACCGCCACCGAGGAACTGGGCTCGAACGCGATCGTCGTCCGCGTCCAGCCCGACGAGGGCGTGACGGTCCGCTTCGGTTCCAAGGTGCCGGGCACGTCGATGGAGATCCGGGACGTGTCGATGGACTTCGCCTACGGCGAGTCGTTCACCGAGTCCAGCCCGGAGGCGTACGAGCGCCTCATCCTCGACGTCCTGCTCGGTGACTCCAACCTCTTCCCGCGTACGGAGGAGGTCGAGCTGTCCTGGAAGATCCTCGACCCGATCGAGGAGTACTGGGCCACCAACGGCAGGCCTGCCCAGTACCCGGCCGGTACGTGGGGACCCGTCGAGGCGGACGACATGCTCGAGCGAGACGGACGGAGCTGGCGCCGGCCATGAAAACAGACCTCACGGACACCACGGCCAGCAAGATCAACAAGGCGTTGGTGAAGGGCCGCCGTGCCATCGGCACGCCCGCCGTCGGCATGGTGCTGACACTCGTCGTCGTGACGGACGAGGAGAACGCCTACGACGCGCTGAAGTCGGCGAGCGACGCCTCGCACGAGCACCCCTCGCGCACGCTCGTGGTGATCAAGCGCGTCTCCCGTTCGCTCCGCGACCGCACCCGGTCCCGTCTGGACGCCGAGGTGCGGGTCGGCGCGGACGCCGGCACCGGTGAGACCGTCATCCTCCGTCTCTACGGCGACGTCGTCGACCACGCCCAGTCGGTGGTGCTGCCGCTGCTGCTGCCGGACGCCCCGGTGGTGGTGTGGTGGCCGGTCAACGCGCCGCTGGACCCGGCGCAGGACCCGCTGGGCGCGCTGGCCCAGCGCAGGGTGACCGACACCTACGCCTGCGAGAAGCCGGTGGAGGAACTCGCCGCCCGCGCCGCCGCCTACACCCCCGGCGACACGGACCTGTCGTGGACCCGCATCACGCCCTGGCGTTCGATGCTGGCCGCGGCGCTGGACCAGGTCGCCTGCCAGGTGCAGGGCGTGGAGGTGGAGGGCGAGGAGTTCAACCCGAGCTGTGAGCTGCTGGCGATGTGGCTCGCGGACCGGCTGGACGTCCCCGTCAGGCGCTCGCGCTCCGCCGGGCCGGGTCTCACGGCGGTCCGTATGGACACCGACTGCGGTCCGATCTCGCTGGACCGCGCCGACGGCTCGCTGGCGACGCTGTCGATACAGGGTCAGCCCCAGCGCGCGGTGGCGCTCAAGCGCCGGGAGACGGCGGAGCTGATCGCGGAGGAGCTGCGCCGCCTCGACCCGGACGACACCTACGCCTCGGCCCTGCGCTACGGCGTGGAGCGCCTGAAGTCACCGAACGGGGACGGCGCACCGGCCAAAGGAGAACGGGAAGGGGTCCCGGCGCCCGTCGAGTCGGCTGCGAAAGCTCCCGCGGACCGGGCGACGGCGCAGGCACCGGTGAAGAAGGCGGCGGCGAAGTGAGTACGACACCGCAGCTGGTCGTGCACCGGGACAAGGAACTGATGGCGCAGGCGGCCGCGGCCCGTCTGATCACCAGGATCGTGGACGCGCAGGCCTCCCGGGGGTCGGCGTCCGTGGTCCTGACCGGTGGCCGCAACGGCAACGGGCTGCTGGCCGCGCTGGCCGCGGCCCCGGCCCGGGACGCGGTCGACTGGTCCCGGCTGGACCTGTGGTGGGGCGATGAACGCTTCCTCCCCGAGGGCGACCCGGACCGCAATGTCACCCAGGCGCGCGAGGTGCTGCTCGACTCGGTGCCGCTGGATCCGGAGCGCGTGCACGCCATGCCCGCGTCGGACGGCCCGTACGGCTCGGACGTGGACGCGGCGGCGGCCGCCTACGCGGAGGAACTGGCCGCCGCGGGCGACCCGGTCCCCGACTTCGACGTCCTGATGCTGGGCGTGGGCCCGGACACGCACGTGGCGTCCCTCTTCCCGGAACTTCCGGCGGTCCGGGAGACGGAACGCACGGTGGTCGGCGTGCACGGCGCCCCCAAACCCCCGCCGACCCGGGTGACGCTGACCCTCCCGGCGATCCGGGCGGCCAGGGAGGTATGGCTCCTGGCCGCGGGCGAGGACAAGGCGGAGGCAGCGGCCATCGCCCTGTCGGGCGCCGGCGAGATCCAGGCTCCGGCAGCGGGCGCCCAGGGCCGCTCCCGCACCCTGTGGCTCCTGGACGCGTCAGCGGCCTCCCAGCTCCCCCGCGCCCTCTACCCGCCGGCGTCGGCATAGACAGCCCGTCCGGCGTTTGAGGACAAGGCCCGTCCAGGGTCGAAGGGGGTCCGGGGCGCAGCCCCGGGAACGGGACGGGAAGGGGCGGCGGGGGCGGGATCCCCCACCGTCCCCGCCGCCGCTCCCCTACTTCACCGACCCCGCCATGACCCCCTGCACGAAGTGCCGCTGGAACGCGAAGAACACCACGACCGGCACGATCAGCGACAGGAACGCCCCCGGCGCGAGCACATCGATATTGCTCCCGAACTGCCGGATCTGCGACTGCAGCTGCACCGTCAGCGGCTGCGAGGAACTGTCCGCGAACAGCAGCGCGACCAGCATGTCGTTCCACACCCACAGGAACTGGAAGATCGCGAGGGAGGCGATCGCCGGCCGCCCCACCGGCAGCACCAGCCGGGTGAAGATCCGCCACTCGCTCCCCCCGTCCATCCGCGCCGCCTCCAGCATCTCCTTCGGCATCTCCGCGAAGTAGTTCCGCAGCAGGAACACCGCGAACGGCAGCCCGTACGCCACATGGAAGAGCACGACGCCGGGGATCGTCCCGAACAACCCCAGCTGGCCGAAGAGTTTGGCGACCGGCAGCAGCCCGATCTGCACGGGGACGACCAACAGCGCGACGACGGCGAGGAACACGGCGTCCCGCCCCGGGAAGTCCAGCCACGCGAAGGCGTATCCGGCGAGTGCCGCGATCACCACGACCAGCACGGTCGTCGGCACGGAGATCAGCACGGTGTTCCAGAAGGCCTGGGTGATGCCCGAGTTCTCCAGCAGCGCCGAGTAGTTCTCGAAGGACAGCTGCCCCGGGCCGGTGAACACGGTCCACCACCCGCCCTTCGCCGTGTCCTCCGCCGACCGCAGCGAGGACAGGAACAGGCCCGCCAGCGGAGTCATCCACACCAGCCCGATGACCACCAGGAACGCCTGCACCACCGCGTTGCCCAGCGCACGCCGCACCGCGTTCATCGCTCACTCCTTCGGAAACGGCGGACGTTGAACACCATGGCCGGGATGACCAGGAGCAGCAGCAGGACACCGAGCGCGCTGCCCAGCCCCTGGTTGTTGCCGCCGCCGAAGGACACCAGCCACATCTGGGTCGCCAGCACGGTCGCGTCCGCCTGCACGGGCCCTGGCGCGATGATGTAGACGAGGTCGAAGACCTTCATCACGTTGATCACCAGGGTCACGAAGACGACGGTGAGGACCGGCCCGAGCAGCGGGACGGTGATCCGGCGGAAGATCTGCCACTCGTTGGCTCCGTCCATACGGGCGGCTTCCAGCGCGTCCCGGGGCAGGGCGGCGAGCCCCGCGCCGATCAGCACCATCGCGAACCCGGTCCAGATCCACAGGTACGCCCCGATGATCGCCGGTGTGACGAGCGCCGGGCCCAGCCAGGAGATGCCGTCGTAGGGCGGGGCGAAGTTCGACGAGGGCAGCTTCAGGGCGTACGAGCCGCCGTCCAGTCCGGTGAAGCGGAAGGATCCGTCGGCCGCGGTGGTCGTGCGGGCGACCGTCCCCCCGTCGCGCACGGCTTCCACGGTGACCCCGGGCAGTCCGCTCTCCTCCCGGTCCACCACGCCCGGCTCCCCTCCTCCGCCGGGCGTGAAGTCGAGGTACACCACACCGCGCACCTCGTCGGCGCCGGCCTTCCCCGCTGCCGCCCCGGCGGCGGGTTCGGCGTCGCCCGGCAGGTCCTTGGGGGCGACCCCGACCAGACCCAGCAGCGTCGTCGTCCCCCCGGGCGACACCTCCGCTCCGGTGGCGTACGACCCGTCCGGCCCCTTGGTCAGCCCCTCGCCGTCACGCGCGCGGGCGGCCGGATACGAGGAACTGCCCTCGAAGGCGTCGTGCACGGAGACGACGGCGGCGTTGAGGACGCCCTTGTCCGGGTCCTCGTCGTAGGCGAGCCGGAAGATGATGCCGGCCGCGAGGAAGGACACCGCCATCGGCATGAACAGCAGCAGCTTGAAGGCGGTGGCCCAGCGGACCTTCTCCACCAGGACGGCCAGGATCAGCCCCAGCCCGGTCAGCAGTGTCGGCGCGACCACGACCCAGATGGCGGTGTTGCGGACGGCCTTGAGCGTGGTCGGGTCCCGGAACATCTCGGCGTAGTTCCCGCCGCCCACGAACTCGTTGCCGGAGGCGTCGAAGAAGCTGCGGCCGATGGAGAACAGCACCGGGTAGACCACCAGCGCGCCCAGCAGGAGCAGCGCGGGGAACGCGAACAGCAGGGCGATGACCCGCCCCCGACGGCGCAGGCGTCGGCCGCGCGCGCCGTCGGGGTGCACAGGTGCCGGAGGGTTCGCCTCTTTCACCATGGTGGCGGTCATGGCCGTCAGTTCCCGTAGGCCTTGGCGGCGGCCTTCTCGAGCTCGGCCGCGGTCTTCGCCGGGTCGGCCGGGTCGCGCAGGAAGTCCTGGAGGATCTTCCACTCGCCGGCGCCCTTGGTGCCGCCGAAGGCCGCGGGAGCCTGGTCGGACATGTCGAAGCGGACGGAGTCGCCGGCGGCGATCAGGGACTCGGCAGTGGCGCGGGTGACGTCGTCGCCGTAGGAGGAGGGGTCGAGCTTGCTGTTCGGGGAGAGGAAGCCGCCCGTCTCGGCCCACACGGCGGCGGCCTCGGGGGTCGCCAGGTACTCCAGGAGCGCCATGCCGGCCTTGCCGTTCTTGCCGTCCTTGAGGACGACGGCCGCGTCGCCGCCGCTGACCACGGGGGCCTTGCCGTCGCCGACCGGCGGGAAGGGGAAGAAGTTCGCGTCGGTGCCGATGCTCTTGCCGAACTGGTCCTTGGCGACACCGGCGACGAAGTCGCCCTCGTAGACCATGGCGGCCTCGGCCTCGGGGCCGAAGACCTTCTCCACCGAGCCGGGGAAGTCGGTGTTGAGGGCGCCCTTCTGGCCGCCCGCGATCAGCTGCTTGTCCTTGAAGAGTTCGCCGAGGGTGGTGAGCGCCTCGACGACCGTCGGGTCGGTCCACTTGATCTCGTGCGCGGCGAGGGCGTCGTACTTCTCGGGGCCGGCCTGGGAGAGGTAGACGTTCTCGAACCAGTCGGTGAGGGTCCAGCCGTCCTGTCCGGCGACGGAGAAGGCGGCGAGTCCGGAGTCGGAGATGGTCCGCCCGTCCTTCAGCATGGCGTCGTACGTCTTCGGCGGGGTGACACCGGCCTGCTCGAGGGCCTCGGGGCTGTACCAGACCGTCGACTTGTGGGCGGCCTTGAAGTAGAGGCCGTACAGCGTGCCGTCGACGGTGCCGTAGTTCTGCCAGACGTCGGCGAAGTTGTCGCCCACGGTGGTCTTGACCTCCGCGTCCAGCGGCTTGAGCCAGCCGTTCTCGGCGAACTGCTCGAGTACGCCGGCCTGCGGGACCATGACGACGTCGGGGGCGTTGCCGCCCTCGATCTTGCTGCCGACGACGGTGGAGACGTTGTCGCCGGTGGAGACGAACTGGGTCTTGGCACCGGTCTTCTCGGTGAAGGCGTCCAGCACCTTCTGGAAGTTCTTCTGCTCGCTGCCGGACCAGACACCGGCCACGGTGACGGTCTGGCCGTCGAGCGACTTGTCGCCGCCGCCGGCCGCGACGGGTTCGTCGCCGCCGCAGGCGGTCGCGCCGAGCGCGAGGACGAGGGCGGTGCATCCGGCGAGCAGGGTGGTACGTCGTCGCATCATCATCGATGTCCCTTCGGAGATACGGGAGTTGACCTGACTTGCTTACTTCTCGGGCATGGGCGCCCGTCTCGGGCGCCCGTTTCAGGAGCCGTCGATCCACCAGGCGGCGGTGGAGCCGGGGAGCACTCCGGGCGGGCAGGGTCCGCTGGCGAGCAGCGGGGTGCCGGGGACCGGAGCGGGTACGGGGGCCGCGGTGAAGTTGACGGCACAGACGAGGCCGTCGCCGCGGCTGAAGGCGAGGACGCCGGGCTGGGTGTCCAGCCAGCGCAGCGTGCCCTCACCCAACTGGGGCAGCGCTGACCGCAGTTGCAGTCCGTCTCGGTACAGGTGCCAGGAGGAGCGGGTGTCGGCGAGGGCGCGGTGGGTGGCGTACTCGGCGAAGTACTCCGGCTGCGGCAGCCAGGGTTTGGCGCTCTCGGCGCCGGAGGTGAAGCCGAACGGGGAGGCCTGCCCCGACCAGGGCAGCGGCACCCGGCAGCCGTCCCGTATCCGCGCGCGGCTGCCGGTGCGGCGGAAGATCGGGTCGGTGAGCACGTCGTCGGGCAGGTCGACGACCTCGGGCAGGCCCAGCTCCTCGCCCTGGTAGATGTACGCGGCTCCGGGCAGCGCCAGCATCAGCAGGGCGGCGGCGCGGGCGCGGGCGGCGCCGAGTCCACTGCCCTCGGGGGCCGGCTCGCCGTAGCGGGTGACCGTGCGGACCTGGTCGTGGTTGTTGAGGACCCAGGTGACGGTGGAGCCGGTGCCGGCGATGTCCTGCATGGCCTCGGTGATGACCTTGCGGAAGGCGTCGTCGTCCCAGGGGGCGCCGAGCAGGTCGAAGAAGAAGGCCTGGTGGAGCTCGTCGGCGCGGACGTACCGGGCGTGTTCGCGGGCGGTGGGGACGGAGACCTCGCCGACCATGAGGCGTTCGCGGCCGTCGCGGGCGGTGTACTCCTCGCACACGGCGCGCCAGTGCCGCCACACGTCGTGCACCTCGGGCTGGTTCCAGGCGAGCGGGTTGACCGAGTCGCGGGTGCGGGCGTCGGCCTCCGGGTCCGGGGAGTCGGGCAGGGCGGGGTGCTTGAAGAGGCCGGCGGCGACATCGATACGGAAGCCGTCGACGCCCCGGTCCAGCCAGAAGCGCAGGGTGCGGTCGAAGTCGGCGGCGACCTCGGGGTCGCGCCAGTTCCAGTCCGGCTGTTCGGGCGTGAACATGTGCAGGTACCACTGGCCGGGGCTGCCGTCGGGCTCGGTGACGCGGGTCCAGGCGGGGCCGCCGAACATGGCGTGCCAGTTGTTCGGCGGTTCGGCGCCGTCCGGTCCGCGGCCGTCGGCGAAGTGGAACCGGGCGCGTTCGGGACTGCCGGGGGCGGCGGCGAGGGCGTCGCGGAACCAGGGGTGCTCGCTCGAGCAGTGGTTGGGGACGATGTCCAGCAGGACCTTGACGCCGAGGCGGCGGGCGGCGGCCGCCAGCCGGTCGAACTCGGCGAGGTCGCCGAAGACGGGGTCGACGTCGCGGTAGTCGGCCACGTCGTAGCCGTGGTCGTGCTGCGGCGAGGGGTAGAAGGGGCTCAGCCAGATCCCGTCCACGCCGAGCTTCTTCAGGTACGGCAGTCCCGCCCTGACCCCTGCGAGATCGCCGATGCCGTCACCGGTGCTGTCCAGAAAGCTGCGGACGTACACCTGGTAGATCACCGCGTCACGCCACCAGTGGTGCCTGTTCACCCCGTTGACCTGTCTGTGAGGAGCGTCGTTCGTTATGCATACATGTTAGGTAGACATGTCGAGAGGGTGTCAATGAAGTTGCCCAAGCTACCGCGGGGTTGGGGTGCTCATATCGATACTTACGTGGACGCAACGGGCACACTTGAGATGCCCGCGTTACCTAACATGTAACTAGGAGAGGGTCCGGCTCTACCGTGAGGAGACGGCGGCGAGCTCGCCCGCCAGCCGGCGCACCGCGTCCTCGGGCGTCTGCCGCCCGGTCATCGCGTCGTGCACCACCGCCTGCACCACCAGGCTCACCTGGTCGTAGTGCGGGCTCTTGGGTCGCGGAGCGGCGGCGAGCACGCTCTCGCGCAGGGTCGGCAGGTAGGGGAACCGCCGGATCAGCGCCGGATCCTCGTACACGTCGGCCCGTACGGGCGGCAGCGCGCCGCGCGTGAGCACCTGGCGCTGGACGCGCTCGCTGGTGAGGTACGCGATCAGGCGCGCGGCGGAGTCGGGGTGCCGGGCATGGCTGCTGACGGCCAGGTTGGAGCCGCCGAGAACACTGGTGCCAGGACCGTCCGGTCCCGGCAGCGGTACGGCGCCGACCTGGCCGGCGACCTCGGAACCGGGTGCGGAGGCGGCCACGTAGGCGTACGGCCAGTTGCGCAGGAAGAGCAGCCGGCCGTTCTGGAAGGCCTGCTTGGACTCCTCCTCCTTGTACGCCAGCGCCTCCCCGGGGATCCAGCCCTCGCGGACGCCGCGGGCCAGGAAGCCGATGCCCTCCCTGGCCGCCCGGGAGTTCACGGTGACCCGCTCGCCCTCGTCGCCGAGGATGCTGCCGCCCGCCGAGTACACGGCCTCGGCCGCGTTCACGGTCAGGCCCTCGTAGGGGAGGAACTGGCCCGCGTAGCCGTCGAGTCCGTACGCGGGGGCGACGGTCTTCGCGGCCCGCTCCAGCTCGGCCCAGGTGCGCGGCGGCGGGACGCCCGCTTCGGCGAGGACGTCCCGGCGGTACAGGAGCAGCCCGGCGTTGGTGACGTACGGAACGGCGTACAGCCGGTCGTCGTAGGTCGCCGTGGCCACGACCGGGGGCAGGAAGGTGCCGAGCGGGAAGCGGTCCTGGGGCAGCGGACGGATCCAGCCGGCGGCGGCGAACTCCGAGGTCCAGCTGACGTCGATGTTGAGCACGTCGAACCGGCCCCGCTCGCCGCCGCGCAGGTCCGTGATCATCTGCGCCCGGGTCTCGTCCGCGGAGTCGGGCAGCTCGACGAGGGTGACCTTCTCGCCGGGATGGGTACGGTTCCAGCCTTCGAGCACCGAACCGAGATAACCGGTGAGATCGCCCGCCGTGGCCAGGGTGAGCGGTCCGCGACCGCCCCCGCTTGCCTCGTCGGCCCGCGCGCCGGAGGCGACGTATCCGGTCAGGACGACGACGAGGACGAGAAGGGCCCTACCCGCGGCATGGATCCGCCGCATAGGTTCCTCCCTGTACACCTGCACCCGGGCACCCTTGCCGGGGTCAGTGGCCATGTATACCTGTTAGGTATGGGCGATACTAGGGCCTGCGGCACATTGCCCACAGGACGCGAGGAGGAGAGCACGAGTGCGGCTGCCCCTCCTGGCGCTGCTCGCCCGCGGCCCGGCCCACGGCTATGAGCTCAAGCAGGACCTTGAGCAACTGCTGGGCTCCGCGTACCCTCAGCCGAACGTCGGCCAGATCTACGTCACCCTCGGCCGCCTCGAGAAGTCCGGACTGATCGAGGGCGAGGCCATCGAACAGTCCAGCCGGCCCAACAAGAAGGTCTACCACCTCACCGACGCCGGGCGGGAGGCGCTGCGCGTCTGGTACGAGGAGACGGCTGACGAACCGCGGGTGCGGGACGAGTTCTTCATGAAACTGGCGCTGGCCCCGAAGACCGGTCTCGCCGACCGGATCGCCCTGATCAACAGGCAGCGGCGGCAGTACCTGAACACCATGCGGCAACTGTCGAAGCTGGCCGCCGCGGAAGACCGGGACAACCGCGTCTCCCACCTGCTGATCGAGGGCGCCATGCTGCATCTGCAGGCCGACCTCGACTGGCTGGAACGGTGCCAGGAAGAGCTGGAAGAGCTGGAGGAACTTCGGTGAGCGAGAGCGTTGCTGAAGTGCTGCGCGCCGAAGGCCTGGTCAAGACGCATCACGGCGAGGGCGCCCCCGCGCATGCCGTGCGCGGGGTCGATCTCCGGGTGACGGGGGGCGAGTTCGTGGCGATCACCGGTCCGTCCGGTGCGGGCAAGTCGACACTGCTGCACCTGCTCGGCGGGCTCCAGCGGCCGGACGCGGGCAGTCTCTGGCTGGACGGCGAGCGCACCGACGGCTACAGCGAGGCCCGCTGGGCCGTGGAGCGCCGCAAGCGCATCGGGATCGTCTTCCAGTTCTTCAACCTCGTCTCCGACCTGTCGGTCGCCGACAACGTGGAGTTGCCCGCACTGCTCGCCGGGGTGGCGCCGAGGAAGGCGCGGGCCGGGCGGGAGGAGCTCCTCACCGAGCTCGGCCTCGAGGGCAAGGAACGCAGCATGCCGGGCGAACTGTCCGGCGGTGAGCAGCAGCGGGTCGCCCTCGCGCGGGCGCTGGTCAACCATCCGCCGCTGCTGCTGGCCGACGAGCCCGCGGGCAGCCTCGACAGCAAGGGCACCCGCGAGGTGATGCGCCTGCTGTCCCGCTTCCACCGGCGTGGGCAGACCATCCTGCTGGTCACGCACGACGCCCGGCTGGCGAGCGCCGCGGACCGGGTGATCAGCTTCTTCGACGGCCGGATCGCCGACGACGCGGAACTCGACGGCGGCACACCGCCGCGCCGGGCGGGAACATCGGGTGTGCTGGAGCTCAGGGACTGACATGCGCTGCCACGACCGTCCTTCGAGGGGCTGACCGCCGGTGCGAGCGACTCTGCGCTGGGCGCACTCCGACCTGCGGACGCACCGCGGCGAGGCGCTGTTCCTGGTGCTCGCCACCGCGGGCATCGTCGCGTCCCTGCTGCTGGCCGCGGCCCTCTTCGGGTATGCCACCAATCCCTGGCAGCGGGTCTTCACCCAGGCGCACGGCGCTCATGTCACGCTGCACACCACCGCCTCCGCCGACGCCGGGAGGCTGGCCGGCCTGGACGGTGTGGAGTCCGTCGCCGGCCCCTACCCGACGGCCTCGCTCACCCTCGCCTCGCGGGGCGTCCGTGCCTCCGTGGAGATGCGCGGCACCTCCGCCGAGCCCCGGGTGGGCCGCCCGCTGGTCACCTCCGGACACTGGCTGGACCCGGCGACCCCCGACGGGGTGGTGCTGGAGAGCCGGCTCGCCCGCGCGCTGCTGACGGCCCCCGGTGACACGCTCACCGTGCCCGGCACCGCGCGGAAGCTGACCGTGGTGGGCGTCGCCGACAGCGCGGAGCCCCGCTACCGGCCGGGGGAGCGCACGGGCCTGGTGTGGGCCCTGCCACCGGCGGTCACGGACCCGGGCGGCCACGTGGTGGGGCTGCGGCTGACCGACCCGGGAGACACCGGGTACGCGGTGCAGCGGGCGGTGACCGAACTGGGCGCCGGGGCGATCGGCGAGGTGTCCACCTGGCAGCAGGCGCGCGCCGAGGCGCAGGGCGACAACCGGCTCCTCGGGCAGGTACTGGGCCTGTTCGGGCTCGGCGCGCTGGTCGCCGCCGGGTTCGCCGTGCACGGGGCGATCGCCACCCGGATCCGGGGGCATCTGCGCGACCTCTCCATCCTCAAGGCGATCGGCTTCACACCCGGCCAGGTCGTCCGTGTCTTCCTCATCCAGCACCTGGTCTACGCCTTGCTCGGGGCCGTGGCCGCCGCCGCGCTCACCGAGGCGCTGGGCAGCGCGGTGCCGGGACGTCTCGGCGACGCGGTCGCCGTGTGGCAGGGGCTGCCCGGGCACACCGTGGCACTGTTCACGGTGCCGGCCGGGGCGGTGATCCCGTACCTGCGCGAGACCGGATTCCGGATCCGTCCGCGGTTCGAC
>NZ_NEUB01000883.1 GCF_002910825.1 Streptomyces sp. SM1
CCCGCCGCCCCACCAGCCGTGCTGCTCGGCGAGGCCGGCGGTCGCCTCGCGCAGCGTCTGGTCGTCGCCGTCCTCGGGGCGGTAGTCGGCGAACATGCCGACCACCCACGTCGGCTCCGTCCTGGGCCGTTCCACCGGTGGTTCGACGAACGCGGCCACGGACTCGGCGATGCGCAGCACCGCCTGCACGAGGGCGGTGACGCCGGTGAACACACGGGGCTCGGTGAGGGCGGGCAGCGCACCGGCGACGACCGGGCCCAGGACGTCCTGGGCGCTCGGGACCTGGGATTCGGCGGTCGTGGTCCGGCCGTCTCCCGCCCCGGAGGCCGCGTCCGCCCGCTTGGCCGCCGCCAACTCTGCCTGCCGCTCCGCCAGGACACGGGCCCCGGCGCGCAGCAACTCCCGGGCCCGCTCGTCGCTCAGCGCGCGCAGGGCCGCCGAAGCCTTCTCGTCGCGGGGACGCATGGCGTGCCAGAAGTCGGCCGGCGGAACGAGTGGTGTGCCGGCGGCGAACTCGCCGCCGCGCCTCAGCGGGGTCAGCCTGCCCAGTTCCCGCATGCCCTTGGTGTCGTCCGCCGCGTACAGGATGATCTGACGGTGCTGGGTGACGACGACGGGTTCGACGCCACCGGGCAGCCGCAGGGCGCCCAGCGGCATGCCGGGTATCCGGCTGTCCGCCGGCAGGGTGGCGGTACGGCCGTCCGGTGTGCCGACGGTGGTGCGGGTCCCGCCGCCCTCGCTCTCGGTGCGCACCCAGCGGCCGAGGACCGTGCCGTCGGTGCCGAACGGGCTGTCCTCCAGGCCCGGCTGCAGGGGCAGCACCGTGCAGTGCTCCTGGAGCAGGGTGGCGCCGTCGCGGATGCCGGAGCGCAGGAACGCGGGCAGTGAGGCACGGCCGTGGGTGCCGGTGGCCGGGTCGTACTCGAGCCACACCTGCCGCACTCCCTGCCGGCCCTGGCGCCAGTACGAGGTGCCGTCCCCGATGACAGGGCGGCCGGTCGGCACGACCGTGTCGCCCGCGTGCAGGGTGCGCCCGCCGGTGGCACGGCCGCCGTCCGGCACCGGGATCGAGGGCTCGCCGGCGTCGCCGCTGCTGTACCAGGCCGGGAGCTTCTCGCCGCCGAGCGGGAACACCTCGGCCGGGCGGGCCGACCAGTAGCCGTGCTGTTTCTCGCCCTCCCGCCACATGACCAGCAGTTCGCCGTCCGTGTAGCGGAACGACGGCCGTTGCCAGCGGTCCAGTTCGACCGGCAGCCGCAGGTCGTGGTCCAGCAGGATGTCCTGCGGGCCCACCACGATCGCCTTGTGCCCGCGGGCGACGATCAGGGCCGGCCAGGACTCCTGGACGGTGAGGGTGTCGTCGCCCTCGCGCCGGGTCTCGGCCTCGAGCCGGCGCACCGCCTCCTCGAGGGCGGGCCAGCCCAGTTCGTCCGGGATACCGGCGCGCAGGGTGTTGCCGAGCAGCGGCGCGACGTCGAGCGCGGCGGCCCGGGCGACGGCCTGCGGGCTGATCCGTGCGGCGACCGTACGGAAGGGACGCAGCCGCTCGAGCGCCGCGCGGGCGCCCGCCAGGCCGGCCGCGCCGTCCAGTTCGGCGGTGGCGTCGTCCAGCCACTCGCGGATACACCGGCCAGCACGGGGTGGCCGGCGATCTTGTCCAGCAGCACGGTGCCGACCCGCTGCCGGTGCAGATTGCCGACGGCGTCGTACAGCATGCGCCGGCCGTGCGGGTCCGCCGCGACGGCCGTCAGGTCACGCCGCCCGGACCCGGTGTCCTGCATCCAGCCGCCGAGACCGAGCTGGGCGCCGGTGCCCCTGGTCAGCGGAACGTCCTCCGCCACGCACAGGTCCAGCAGGTCCAGGTCGGCGACCGCGCGCCAGCGGCCGGTGAAGAGGTCCCCGGGACGGCCGTGTGCGCGAAGGCGCGGGGCCATGCGCTCCACGAGCGCGAGGGTGGCCGGCGAGCGGCCGCCGACCGGGCCGCCGTGCTTGCGGTGCAGTGACCAGCGGCTCAGCCAGTCCGCGGGGTCGACCCCGTCCGCGGACCCGGTCCCGCTCCCGCTCCCGCTCTCGCCGGTGAGCAGCCGGTCGGCGCCGGTCTCCGCGAGCAGCGCCAGCCAGAACTCGTCGTCCTTCGGGGAGCGGCGCAGCCCGGCCGGCATGATCTCCAGCAGCCGCACCCGTACGTCGGGCCGCTCCTCGGCGAGGGCGGCGAGCGTCGCCCGGTAGGTGCTCCAGAAGGACGCGGGGGCGCGCACGGCCGCGGGTGACGCGAGCAGGTCCGCGACCAGGGCGCACTCCTCGGTGACGCGGTCCAGCCCGGCCGCCTTGATCAGGGCGCGCGCGTCCTGGGGCAGGGACGCGTAGGGCGGCATGCCGGCGGCGCAGCGCTCCACGGTCAGCTGCCGGTACTGGGCCCATGCCTCGGCCGGGGTGAGCCGTGCCGCGAGGGCCTTCACATGTTCCTTGAGCGCCTTGACCGTCAGTGCCCCGGCGAAGGCGAACTCCAGGAAGACGGCCCGCTGCCGCTCCTCGTCCACCGTCAGCGCGTGTACCCGCTCCGCTTCGCGGGCCTTGCCGAAGAACGCCGCCGCGTAGGTGGTGTTCTCGTGCTGGAGGAAGACGCGGGCGGCCTGCTCGTAGAAGGTGGGCAGGAAGTGCGGCACGGCGCGGCCCAGTTGCTCGCCGAGCGCCTCGAAGCCCTCCTTGGCGGTGCCGGGGCGGGACTTGGTCTGCCTGGCGAGCCGCTCGATGTCCCTGACCAGTGCCAGGGCGTGGTGTCCGTTCGCCGGGTCGTTGACGAGCGCCCAGGCGGGGAAGCCGAGCGCTTCCCTGCGGACCTGTCCGGCCTCGGGGGTCTCCGGCTCCCGGGCGAGTCCGAGGAAGTCCAGGGCGAGGTCCTCGGCCTCACCGAGTGTGCCCGGTACCAGTCGTACGACCTTCCGCTCGTCCAGCGCGGTGCGCGTGTACGTGCGAACGGTGAGGGCGTCGGCGTCCTCCCGGTCCGTGACGCCCGGAGGGAGGACGGCGCCGGCGTCGAGCAGCGCGGCCGAGGTGGTCTCGTCGAAGGTGAACCCGTCGTATTCGTGGGTCGTCATGCCGCACGCTCCTCGTCCTCGATGTCGCGTCCGGCGTACAGCGCGGCCGCCATGCGCATGCTCTCCGACCAGGCCACCGGCCCGACCTGACCGAGCTTCAGGGCCCGGCCGGCCGCGTCGGTGAAGACGAGCGGTCCGGTCTCCGTCTCGGAGTATCCGTCGTAGTCGCCGACCCATACCCGGGCCTCGACACCGCGGCCGTCCTCCAGTACGGAGCACACGGCATGGCCGCCGCGGACGCGGTATCCCAGTTGGCTCGCGCGGCCGTGCAGGAACCTCAGCTCCTTGAACACGCCGCCCGCGTAGTCCTCGACGGAGCCGGCGTCGGCGTCGAGGGCCGCGGGCCGGTGCCACACTTCGCGGAAGAGCTGCTGGGCGCGCTGCTCGATGCCGATCTCGACGGCGAACTCGCGCAGTTCCTCGAGTTCGCCGAGCAGCACCGGGTGCGGCAGGCGCACCAGGCCGGGGGTGATCCGGACGGTGTCGCCGTCGAGGTCGACGAGGCCGAGGCCGCGCTCGGGGTCGGCGTCCCGCAGGAACCGGCGACCACGCCGTCCGCGCCCGTCACCACCATGTCGCGCAGGGCGCCCTGCCAGGATGGGTCCGGCCAGACCCGCGCCAGGACCGCGAACGGCACCGGGAGGGAGCGCACCATCCACCGCTCGACGTCGGCGAGGCACTGCCGTTCGTGCCGTTCCAGCCATTCGACGAGCTGGCGCAGCCCCACCACCGCCGGGTCTTCGGCGATCTTGGACGGTACGGACTTCAGCCGCCGTCCCGCCGCGTTGCGGCACACCACCTTGCCGTCGTCGAGGGCGACTTCATAGCCGCCGGCCGACACCCACCCCATGCGTGCCTTCTGCATCCCCACTGATCAAGTGACGGGAACTCTAGAGCAGGCATCTGACAACGGGCCGAACGCGTCGTCCGGCCGGCCCGCTTTCCCGCGGCGGTGCGGTGCCCGGGGCGCGGCTGCGGCTGCCCCGTGGCACGCCCGTGCTGTGCCTTCACGGGGCGGGACGGTGGGCCGCTTCGGCTCGGGGCCGGGTCTGTGCCGCCGGCCGGCGGAGGCGGTCCCGCGGCGCGGCCGGAGCCATCAGGGTGGTCGCAGGCCGTGTCGGACGGCCGCGTCGGTGCCCGCTGGCCATGCTGGGTCGCAACGGGCGGAGCAGGCGCCCTTCCACGCGACAAGGAGCACGGCATGCCCACGGACCCGGTCGGACGATTCCTGACGGCGCTGGACCCGGAGCACCGGCAGGCCGTCGAGGACAGACCGCGCGAGGAACAGGAACGGCTCGCGGCCGCCTGGGAGCGGGAACTGGAAGCCGACACCGACCTCGACTCGCTCGACGAGCTGTCCCCGCCGGCGGCCGAGGCCGAGGCGGCCCGCCGCGTCCTCGGTAACGAACCGGGTTAGACCCCCGTGGTCGGCGGCGGACGTGGACGGCGGCGTGGCCGGTCGTCCACTCTGCGGGTGCAGGCTACCCGCTGTGCGCGATCTGGATCAGATTGCCACAGGTGTCGTCCAGTACGGCGGTGGTGACCGGGCCCATGGTCAGCGGCTCCTGGGTGAAGACCACGCCCAGTGCGCGCAGCCGGTCGAACTCCGCCCGTACGTCGTCCACGGCGAAGGAGGCGGCCGGGATGCCGTCCTGGACCAGCGCCGTCCTGAACGGCCCGACCGCGGGGTGCCCGGAGGGCTCGAGCAGCAGTTCGGTCCCGTCGGGGTCCTCGGGGGAGACCACGGTCAGCCACCGGTCCTCACCCACGGGGACGTCGTGCTTCTTCACGAAACCCAGCATGTCGGTGTAGAAGCGCAGTGCCTTGCCCTGGTCATCGACGAAGACGCTGGTCAGGTGGATCTTCATGAGGACTCTCCGGTGTGTGGGGTGTCAGCCACCGGGTCACGATGTGCTCGAGCGGACCGGTGTTCAGATCGTGGAACCTGTAGCGGCCCTGGCGTCGTGCGACGACGAGGCCCGCGGACTCGAGTACGGCGAGGTGCTGGCTGACCGCCTGGCGGGACAGCCCCAGGCCGTACTTGGTCACCAGCCGGGTGCAGATCTCGAACAGCGTCTGGCCGTCCCGTTCCACCAGCTCATCGAGGATGCGCCGACGGGTCGGGTCGGCCAGCGCCTTGAAGACGTCGTCCGCCACGACCCCACCATAGGCAAGCAACGACTTGCCTATCAAGTCGGCGTCCGTGCTTCCACGGCCGGCCGCCGGTGGTCCATCGGCTCCGGCCGCCGCTCACCCCTGGGCCCCGCCGCCGCCCCGGCAGTGGCGGAGGCACGACGCGACGGCCACGAAGGGCCAGACCGACTGGAAGGCCGTCACGACACGTTCCGCGACACCGGCCGCACCCCGACCCTGCAACTCGATCAGGAACCACACCGCACCGGCGACCATCACGGCGGTCGCCACGAAGGCCGGCGCGGGCCGCAGGGCCCAGGGGGCGCCGCCGCCCCCGTCGGCGGCCAGGACCGGCCACACGGCCAGGAGCACGAACCCGACGAGGACCACCGAGCCGTGACGCAGGGACCCGCCACTGCTCGGCGCCGGGATCAGCGCCACCACCACAGACGCCGCTCCCCCACCGGCCAGCGCCACGCGCCCGGCGACCGCCGCCGCCCTCAGCCCCCAGGCGGTGAGGAGATGACAGACGCCCAGGGCGAAGAACGCGCCGGTCATCACCCAGAACCCCGCGGCCCCGTAGGCCGCCAGCACGCTGATCGTCTGGCTGACGGGGTCGTACCCCGCCCCCTCCAGGGACGCCGCGATCAGCCATCCCGCGATCAGCAGCACGGGCGCACACCCGGACGAGAACAGGACCCATCGGGGAACAATCGGCATCCGACAACCATAGATCCCCGAACCGTCACAAAAGAAGCTTGTACGCGTAAGCCCTGACATAGCACGGGATGAGGCCGGACGAACCAGAGCGTAGGGTGATGTCCGTGTGTCCGTCCGCGGCCTCCGGGCCACCGCGGGCGCAATCCCTTCAGCCATTCACGCGGGAGGATCAACCATGGGCACGGTCACCACTCCTGACGGCACGACCATCTTCTACAAGGACTGGGGTCCGCGTGACGCCCGGCCCATCGTCTTCCACCACGGCTGGCCACTGAGCGCCGACGACTGGGACAACCAGATGTTGTTCTTCCTCGCGCAGGGATTCCGGGTGATCGCTCACGACCGGCGCGGCCACGGCCGCTCCAGCCAGTCGGCGGCCGGCCACGAGATGGACACCTACGCCGCCGATGTGGCAGTCCTGACGGGCGAGCTCGATCTGCGGGACGCCGTGCACATCGGACACTCGACCGGCGGCGGCGAGGTCGCGCGCTACGTGGCGCGCGCCGAGCCGGGCCGGGTCGGCAAGGCGGTGCTCCTCAGCGCGGTTCCGCCGGTCATGGTCAAGTCGGAGAGCAATCCGGGCGGACTGCCGATCGAGGTCTTCGACGGATTCCGCGCGTCTCTCGCCGCCAATCGCGCGCAGTTCTACACCGAGGTGCCGTCGGGTCCGTTCTACGGCTTCAACCGGCCCGGCGCGGAAGTCTCCCAGGGCCTCATCGACAACTGGTGGCGGCAGGGCATGGCGGGGGCGGCCAACGCCCACTACGAGTGCATCAAGGCCTTCTCCGAGACCGACTTCACCGAGGACCTCGAGCAGATCGACGTCCCGGTGCTCGTCGCACACGGAACCGACGACCAGATCGTGCCGTACGCGGACTCGGCACCGCTGTCGGCCGCGCTGCTGAGGCACGGCACCCTCAAGACGTACGAGGGGTTCCCGCACGGCATGCCGGCGACCCACCCGGACGTCCTCAACCGCGACATCCTGGAGTTCGTCAAGTCGTAGGACGGCGGGACGGGGAGGAACGGAGGGAGGACGGGACCCTTGTGCGGGTTCCCGTCCTCCGGAGTGCGCTCGGGTGCGGCCGGTGCGCGGGTCAGACCGAGACGGGGGTCTTGTCGCGCGTCTCCCGGGCCGGCCGCGGGTTCAGCTTCTCGCCCTCGATGTCGAGGTCGGGCAGTACCCCGTCCACGGACCTGGGCAGCCACCACGCGGCACGGCCGAGCAGCGACATCACCGCCGGGACCAGCGTCATACGGACGACGAAGGCGTCGATGACCACGCCGACGGCGAGGGCGAACCCGATGGACTTGATGATGGGGTCGTCCATCAGGACGAAGCCTCCGAACACCGACGTCATGATGAGCGCGGCGGCCGTGACGACGCGGGCGTTGTGGCCCATGCCGCTGACCGTGGCCGCCTGTGGATCGGCACCGTGGACGAAGTCCTCGCGCATACGGGAGACGAGGAAGACCTCGTAGTCCATGGCGAGGCCGAACAGAATGCCGATGAGCAGGATCGGCAGGAAGCTCACCAGCGGGCCGGGAGTGTCGACGCCGACCTGGCCGGCGAGGTGGCCCTCCTGGAAGATGGCGACGGTGATACCGAAGGTCGCGCCCACGGTGAGCAGGAAGCCCAGCGCCGCCTTCAGCGGTACGAGGAACGACCGGAACACCAGCATGAGCAGCAGGATGGACAGGCCCACCACCAGGAGCAGATACACCGGCAGGGCGTCGGCGAGCTTCTCCGACACGTCGATGCCCAGGGCGGTCGCGCCGGTGAGGGCGATGTCGGCCCCCTCGATGTCCGTGACGCGGTCGCGGATCTCATGGACGGCGTCCTCGGTGGCCACGGCTGTCGGGCCGGCCTCGGGGATGATGGCCAGCAGGGCGGTGGTGCCCTGCTCGTTCAGCTGCGGCGGGGCCACGGTCAGGATGCCGTCGGTGTCCTTGATGAGGGCGGTGGCCTTCTCGGCGGCCGTCCCGGTGGACTGCGCGTCCGCGCCGTTGACCACGGCGACGAGACGGCCGTTGAAGCCCTCGCCGAAGCCCTCGGACGTCAGGTCGTGCGCCTCGCGGGCGGGGGAACCCTCGGCGGCGGTGCCCGCGTCCGGCAGGGCCATGCGCATGTCCTGGGCGGGGAGCGTGAGCGCGCCCAGCCCGAGGATCCCGACGACCAGGAGCGGGACACGCAGCTTGGTCACCAGCCGGCCCCAGGTGAAACCGAAGCCTTCGGCGGCCGTGCTCTTCTCCTCGCCGGTCCCGCTCGCCCGGCGCTGCTTGCGCGGCAGGATCTTCTTGCCGGCGAAGGAGAGGAAGGCGGGCAGCAGGGTGAGGGCGACCAGCACGGCGACGGCGACGGTGCCCGCCGCGGCCAGCCCCATGACCCCCAGGAAGGGGATGCCGACGACGGAGAGGCCGGCCAGGGCGATGACGACGGTGGCGCCGGCGAAGACGACGGCGGAGCCGGCGGTGCCGGTCGCACGGCCGGCGGCCTCCTCGGGCTGGTGGCCCTCGGCGAGGTACTGGCGGTAGCGGGAGGTGATGAAGAGCGAGTAGTCGATGCCGACGGCCAGCCCCAGCATCAGCGCCAGGATGGGGGCGGTGGAGGTCAGTTCGATGACGCTGGTCAGGGAGAAGAGGCCGGCCATGCCGACCGCGACGCCGATCAGCGCGTTCAGCAGGGTCATGCCGGCGGCGACCAGCGAGCCGAAGGTGACGACCAGGACCACGGCGGCGACCAGGACTCCGAGCGCCTCGGTGGAGCCGATCTCCACCTCACCGCCCATGACCTCGCCGCCGTGCTCGATCCGCAGGCCCTCGGTGTCGGCGCCGACGGCCTCGTAGGCCGACTTCTGCTCGTCGGTGACCTCGTCGACGGCCTTGTCGAACTGCACCTGGATCAGGGCGTAGCGGCCGTCCTGGGAGACGGCGCCGGTCCGGAACGGGTCCATGGCGCCGGTGACGCCGTCGATCCCGGCGGCTTCCCTCACCACGGGCGCGACCGCCGCTGGGTCCAGTTTCGCGCCCTGGGGCGCGACGACGACGATGGTGCCGGTGGCTCCGCCGGCCTGCGGGAACTGCCGGTCGAGATCGTCCAGCGCCCGCTGGGACTCGGTGCCCGGCATGGAGAACTTGTCACTGGTCGGGCTCATCAGGGTGGCGGCTCCGACACCCAGGAGGGTCAGCAGGAGCAGCCAGACCGCGGCTATTCGGCCTCTTCTGCGGAAGGAGAACCGCCCGAGCCGGTAGAGCAAGGTCGCCATGGAGGGGTCTTTCCGTCAGGGGATCAACTGGGGGTGTGGTCAAGCGTCCGCAGCGCGCTGCGGATCATCTCGGCGCGCAGCACCTCGTCCGGCGCCACCTCGCCGTCGGCGGCACTGGTGATGAAGACGGCGCCGAGCACCATCCACGCCGCCACCCGGGCCGGCGCCCGATGCGAGCGGCCGGCCAGCGCGTCCAGCAGGCCGTCCGCCAACTCCATGACGTTGAGGTCCTGGTGGCAGGACATCTCGGTGATGTCCTCGAAGAGAAGCCGGATCTCGCGGCGGAACCGCAGCGTCAGGTCGACGTATCCGACGACGGTCTCCTCCACCAGCCGACCGCCCGTCAGTCCGGCCACCCGGTCGAGCAGTTCGGCGAGGGCGTCCTGAGTCGGCGTCAGCAGTTCGGTGAGGATCTTCTCCTTGCCGGCGAAGTGGTAGAGGAGCGATGCCTTCGAGCAGCCCACGTCCGAGGCGATGTCCTGCAGTGAGGTGCCACGGAAGCCGTGCACGGAGAACAGCCGTAGTGCCGACTTGAGGATCTGCCCGCGCATGGCGGAGGCGGAGCGTGCCATTCCCCTACCGTAACTGTCCGATCGGTCAGAACTGACCGATCGGACAGCCCGGCTGCTGTGGCTTGCGTCACCCGTCCGCGGGGGCCGGCATGACGCGGCGCGGTGCGGTGGCCACCCGGCGCCCGGTCCGGCCGGCTTCCCGGGTCCTCACTCCGGCGTCACCGGCGGGTACGGCCCGCGGGACGGCCGGGGCCTCACCGTGGAGAGCCGGCACGGCCCGGTGGTGGGCACCGGGACGGTGCCGGCGCGTGCCCGGGCGGCGATCGCCGGCTCGGACCCGCGTGACCGGCCGTTCACCGGCGTGGGTGTCCCCGGGCGCCACGGCGCCCGGGGAACGGCCGACGTGCCCGTGGTCGGCGGTGTTCGCGGTGAGCCTTTCGCGCCCCCTCAGGTTCGCGCGTAGGTGAGGCAGTCGACCTGCTCGTGCTCGCTGCCGACGGTGATGGACGGGGCGTGGCACTCCAGTCCCGTGTTGTGCCGGCAGTCAGCCATCTTGCAGGCGCCGACCCTGCCGGTGACGGAAGGCTCTCCGCCCTCGATGTCCGCGCTCATGAACGTGTCGCAGACGGGGCTGTCGAGTTCTCCCACGGTGATCGCCGCGGCGTGGCAGGTGTGCTCGTGGTTGTAGGCGCAGCTCTCGGCCGCGCACTCGCTGATGACCGGCAGTTGCATGACGGGGGTGGCTGCCATGAGGGTGCCTCCTTCCTCGAGGCGTCCCACGGATCGGCCGCTGTGGACGAAGCGGTGCCAGGCGCCCTGTTCACGGCACCCGTTCATGGAACGCTCCTTTTCTGTCCACTGTGCGCGGTGACCGGTGCCGGCGCATGTCGGCGAGCGGCTCGCCCCGGCCGCGCGATCGGTCCTCCGGCAGCACGAGCGTGCGGGTCTCCCCCGGCGCGATACTCACGGCCCGGCCGGCCGGCACCACGCGGACCGGTGACTCCTCCGAGTCGGGCACCCGGATCTCCAGCCGTCCCCTCCGGCGCCGGATGCCGATGCCCCCGTGGCCGCGGGTGCCTCCGTTCGACGGCGAGCCTGCGGCAGCGCGCGGCGGTGCGGGGACGCACACCGCGTTCGTGTCCTTCACCAGGAGCGGGTGGTGCACGACGGGCCCCGGCGGGCGCCGACCGGGGCGGCGGACGGCCCGGCGTTCCCGGGGCGGTTCACTGGAACGCCGCGTGGATCTCGTGTTCGGTGGCGGAGTGCGAGACGAGCAGGAGCTCGTCGCCGGCTCGCAGGCGGACGGCGGGATCCGGCACGGTGGGCTGTCCGTCACGGACGATCGTCGCGACGACCGTCCCTTCGGGCAGCGCGATCTCGCCCAGGGCCCGGCCCACCGCTCCGGACCGCGCGGTGACGGCCGTTTCGATGACGTCGACGCCGGCCTTGCTGAGCCGCAGCAGAGCCACCGTGTCGGCGGCCCCGGTGGCCTCTTCGATGAGGGAGATCAGCGGGGTGGCGGCGGGTACGGCGATGTCGACGCCCCAGCGTGCGTCGAACAGCCAGGTGTTGTCGGCGTCGTTGACGCGTGCGGCCACGCGGGGCACCGAGAACCGCCGTTTGGCGAGCAGGGCGATGACGAGGTTGTCCTCGTCGTCTCCGGTGGTGGCGACCACCAGGTCGGCGGTCAGCGCACCGGCGTGTTCCAGGAGGGCCGGTGCGCACGCGTCCCCGGTGACGAGCGATACGCCCGGGATGCGGCCCTCCAGTTCGGCCACGCGGTCGTCGTCGGCGTCGATCAGCGTGACCTTGTTGCGGGCCGCGGAGAGCACCTGGGCGATCTGGGTACCGAGGCGTCCCGCGCCGGCGACGAGCACGTTCACGTCCCCAGCTCCTTGCCGAGAAAGGCGCGCAGCCTGCCCAGCGCGGTGGCGTCGACGGCGAAGGTGACCAGGTCGCCGGCGTGCGCGGGCGTGCTGTGCGCGGGGATGAGGGAGCGGCCCGCACGGGTGACCTCGACGACGCGGATCTCGCCGTCGACGTCGAACTCCGTCAGCCTTCTCCCGATGAGGTAGTCGGGCAGATCGGAGCGGACGAGCAGGGTCTCCCCGTTGCCGAAGGTGAGTTCGGGACTCAGGTGACGGTGGAGCAGCATCCGCTGGATCCGGTGCACGGTCCAGTGGACACCGGCGATGGTGGGGATGCCGAGTTCCCGGTAGACGTCGGCACGCCGGGGATCGTGGACGCGGGCGAGGACGATGGGCACCCGGTAGGTCTCCTTCGCGGTCCGCGCGCTGACGACGTTGCTGTTGTCGTTCGAGGTGACGGCGACGAAGGCGTCCGCGTGCTCGATACCGGCGGTCCCGAGGACCGTACGGCTGTAGCCGTTGCCCTCGTGGAAGCGGACACCCGGGCTGTCGGGCAGGCGCCGGGCCGCTCGGGGGCGGCGGTCCACGACGTCGACGTCGTGCCCTTCGGCGGCGAGCAGACCGGCGAGGGCGGAGCCCACCCGTCCGCAGCCGATGACGATGACCTTCACCGTGGGTCTCCTTTCCGGCGGCCCGCGCGGCGGCGCAGCCACCCCTTACGGGCCTCGTCCGCGAGCAGGGGCAGGGTGCCGAGCCCGGCCAGGACCGCCCAGTCGGCGGCGTCGAGCGGGGCGGTGTTGAAGACGGTCTGCAGTGGCGGCAGATAGCTGATCGCGGCCATGAGGGCGACGCCGAAGCCACCCGCCGCCAGCAGGGCCGGATTGGAGAGCAGCCCTGCCTTCAGGATGCTCTGGCGGTCGGTGCGTACCGCGAGCGAGACGAAGAACTGGCTGAGCACGATCCCGCCCTGGGCCAGCGTGACGGCCTCCCGGTAGACGGGGTGGTCCTCGGTGAAGTCGTCGAACGGGACGCCGGAGGAGTGGATGTGCCAGAAGAACACGGCGCACACGCCGAGGGCCTGGATCCCGCCCAGGAACAGGATGCGTCCCACCACTCCCGCCGAGAACAGCCGCTCGCGCCGGGAGCGCGGCGGGCGGTCCATCACGTCGGCTTCGGGCCCTTCCGCGCCGAGCGCCAGAGCGGGCATCACGTCCGAGCCCAGGTCGATCGCCAGGATCTGCACCGCGCTGAGCGGCACCAGGGGGAATCCGGCGAACGTCGCCACGAGGATCGGGCCGAGTTCGCCGATGTTGCTGCTGAAGACGTAGATCAGGAACTTGCGGATGTTCTGGTAGACGGACCTGCCGAGCCGCACCGCCGTCGCGATGGACGCGAAGGAGTCGTCCAGCAGCACCATGGAGGCCGCCTCCCGGGCGACGTCGGTGCCCGACGCGCCCATGGCCACGCCGATGTCCGCGTGCTTGAGCGCCGGGGCGTCGTTCGCCCCGTCCCCGGTGACCGCCACCACCTCGCCGCGCCGCTGGAAGGCGGTGACCACGCGCATCTTGTGCTCCGGGCTGACCCGGCACAGCAGCAGCTCGGACGGTTCGGCGAGGAGCGAGTCGAGCGCCTCGCCGTCCATCGCGTCGAGCCGGGCACCGGTCACCACGACCGGATCCGGCCGCCGTACGATCCCCACCCGGCGGGCCACGGCCTCGCCGGTCAGCGGGTGGTCGCCGGTGACCATGACGACCCGGATGCCGGCCCGGCGGCAGGCGGCGACCGCGTCGGTGACCTCCGGACGCGGCGGGTCCAGCATGCCGACGAGTCCCAGCAGCGTCAGACCCGACTCGGCCTCCTCCTGCGGCGGGCGGGGCCCGTCCAGCGCGCGCCGCGCGACGGCCAGCACCCTCAGCCCCTGCGACGCCAGTTCGTCGCTCGCCGTGCGGACCGCCGCCCGGTCCGTTTCGGTCAGCGGTCCGCGCCGCCCGTCCCACTCCACGTCGGCGCATCGCGCCAGCAGCTCTCCGGGGGCTCCTTTGACGCATGCCTGGTAGCCCGCGCCGGTCCTGTGCACCGTGGTCATCAGCTTGCGGTCCGAGTCGAAGGGGAACTCCGTCACCCGCGGAGCGGCCGCCTCCTCCGCGCCCGTGTCCAGACCGGCCTTGGCCGCGACGACGAGCAGCGCCCCCTCCGTGGTGTCGCCGAGCACCCGCCAGTGCTCCCGGGAGCCGGTGGGCGGAACCAGGCGGGCGTCACAGCACAGGCCCGCCACCCGCAGCAGCTCGCGCACCGGCGCGGCGTCGGCGACCTCACCGCTCGGCTCGTACCCCACACCGCTCACGGGGTGCGGCACGCCTCCCGCCCACACGCGGGTGACGGTCATCTCCGCCTGGGTGAGCGTCCCGGTCTTGTCCGTGCACACGACGGTGGTCGACCCGAGTGCCTCCACCGCCAGCAGTTGTTTGATCAGGGCGTGACGGCGTGCCATCCGCCGTACCCCGATCGACAGGGACACCGAGAGGGTCGCGGGCAGCCCTTCCGGCACCAGCGCCACCATCACACCGAGTGCGAAGACGAACAGGGTCACCACGGACTCGCCGGTGGGCAGCCGCACGGCGAACATCAGGGCGCCGATCGCCAGGGCGGCCCCTGCCACCCGGCGGGCCATGGAGGCGACCTGGAGCTGCAGCGGGGTCTTCTGCCGCGGGGCGGCCGCGGCCAGCCGGTAGATCCGCCCGAACTCGGTGGCCGCGCCGGAGGCGAAGACCACGGCCCGTCCGGCCCCGGCGACGACGTCGGTTCCCATGAAGACACAGTTGCGGGCCTCCAGCGGCGCTCCGGACGCCACCGGATCGGCGGCGCGGCCCACGGCGTTGCTCTCCCCGGTCAGCGGCGCGTTGTTCACGGCCAGCCCGTGGGCTTCGACCACCCGGCAGTCCGCCGGCACCGCGTCGCCGGCCTCCAGCACCACGACGTCTCCCGGTACCACGTCCCGCGCCGGGACCTCCAGCCGCTCACCGCCGCGCAGTACGCGGCAGGCGCGGGGCACCATCGCCTCCAGCGCCTGG
This sequence comes from Streptomyces sp. SM1, assembly GCF_002910825.1. GTDB lineage: Bacteria > Actinomycetota > Actinomycetes > Streptomycetales > Streptomycetaceae > Streptomyces > Streptomyces okerensis. The sequence continues at coordinate 14,669 of NZ_NEUB01000883.1, forward strand.
GCGGTCCGCTCCGCCGAGTACTCCTGAGCGAAGCCGATCGCGGCGTTCAGCACCACGACGCCCAGGATCGCCACCGCCAGCTGCACGGTGCCCGCGTCCCGCGGCTCCTCCAGCCCGTACGCCAGAAAGGTGATCCCCGAGGCGATGACCAGCACCACGGCGAAGAGGTCCGTGAACTGCGCCGCCAGCTGGCGCCAGACGGGGCGGCGCCCCGCACGGGGCAGTTCGTTGGCGCCGTACTCCTCCAGCCTGGCCCGGGCCTGCGCTCCGGGCAGCCCGCGTGGTGAGGTGCCCAGCACGGCGAAGACCTCACCGGCGGGGAGTTCCGGTACCGGGGGGCGCGGACCGGAAGAGGACGCGGCGCCGGCGGGCCCGGTCTTCCCTCCACCCGGTGTCGCCGGGTGCGACCCGCTGTCCATCAACCGTCCCCGTACGGTGTCGGTGGCTGCCGCGCCGTCCGCCGCCTCACGTCGGGACCGTGATCACGGGGCAGTGGGCGTGGTGCAGTACTCCCTGGCTCACCGAGCCGAGGAGCATGCCGGTGAATCCGCCGCGGCCCCGGGTTCCGACGACCAGGCCCAGAGCGTGCTGCGAGGCATGTGTCAGGACCTGTACCGGATGGCCACGGACGACTTCGTGGTGCAGTTCCACGTCCGGGTGTGCCGCGGTGCGGCCCGCGACCGTCTCCGACAGCACGCGGCGGCTCTCCTGCACCGCCGCGTTCTCGTCCAGGACACCGAGGACGGGCGCATGCCACACGTAGAGCGCCCGCAGCTGCGCTCCGCGCAGGGCAGCCGCCTCGAACGCCACGTCCACCGCCGCGGCCGCGTGCTCACTGCCGTCGACGCCGACCACGAAGTACGCGGGCTGCTGAGTGGTGTGCTCCGGCTCCCGTACGACCACGACCGGGCAGGGAGCGTGGGCGGTGAGCGGAAGGGCCACGGAGGCGGAGGAGAACGAGCCACGCCGTCTGCTCAGGTGCCAGGAACCCACCACCACCAGGGAGGCGTTCCGTGCCTCCTCGCGCAGGACCCAGGCCGGCTCTCCTTCCGCCAGCAGCGTCGACACCTCCACCGCCGGCTGCCAGGACTCCACGAAGGAGACCGCGTCGTCGAGCACCTGATCACCCAGGCCGTGCAGCGCCCGGTTCCACTCCTCCCAGGACGGCCGCACCTCCCCCGTCCGGTATCCACCGGTGGGCGTGCCCTGAGCGTGGACGATCCGGAGCGGCAACCCACGCCGGTGTGCTTCGTCGGCGGCCCAGGCGAGTGCCGGCCGTTTCGACGGATCGGGATCGACGCCCACCACGATCGGCCGACGCCCGTCCGCACCAGTCATGACACCTCCAGAAGATCTCCGCACCGTTCGTTCTCCGTCTCTCCAGCCTCGCCTCGGACGCCGGGGCGCGCCACGCCACTCCGGCCGGGCACACGCCCGGCCGGTGGTCAGCCGGGGCCCGGTCCGGGCTCCGGGGCCGTCTCGCCGGCGGGGGCACCGCGGACTTCCAGTTCGATCTCCGGGGCCCGGGCCAGTGTGTTGGTCACCGTGCAGTGCGAGACCACCGCCCGCAGGGCGGGGAGTCGTTGCGGCGGCAGGGTCGGGGCCACGACGGTCAGGGAGAGGGCGGCGACGCGGGCGGGCCGGTCGTCGGCCATGCGGAACTCCGCGCGGACGGACAGCCCGTCCCGGCCGGCCCCGTGGCGGTCCAGGAAGCGCCCCGCGTAGTGCGCCGCGCAGGAGGCGACCGCCGCCACGAAGAGTTCCACGGGCGTGGGTGCGGTGTCGTCGCCTCCGTCGGACAGCGGCTGGTCCACGGTGAGGACGTGGCCGCGCACCCGTATCTCGAACGAGTCGCCCGCTATCGGCACCACCTCGGCCGCTCCGGAGGGTGCGGCGGGTACCGGATCGACGGCGGCGGCCTGGAAGAGCAGCAGCCCGGCGAGGTGCCGGGCCTCCTCGACGGTGAGGGAGGCCCACAGCTCGCCCTCGTCATGGGGCACGAAGGACGTGTCCATCACGACCCGTCCCATGTGGGCGGGCAGTCCCGGCGGTGCGAAGCGGGTGACGTCGATGGTGCGGCCACAGTGCGTTCGGATCTTCATATCGGGCCTCCGTTGTCGTCGGCTTCCCCCGCGACGGCCGGACACGTCCAGTTCACCGCCGTACCGCAGGCGGTGTCTGGGGCCGAACGGCCCCTGCCGTGTCCCCGGGGTCCCGGTGACGGAAGAGGGCCGTTCCTCCGGGACCCGGAGCTCCGTCCGCCGGACGCACCCTCGGCCGGCCGCCGACGGCCACCCGTCCCCGGCTCCGTGCCCCGCTCAGCACATGCGCCGTCCAGCGGTTCCACGGACGCTGGAACCAGGAAAGGACGACCACGCACCACGGTTCGTGATCGTCACCGGATTCCGAAGGGACCGGTCACCATGAGCACAGACTTCACAGACCCGGCCGTGCGGCCGCCCGGTCCGGGGACGCCGAAGGGCCACCCGGCCCGGCTGACGGCGGAACTCGACACACCGCTGTCCCGCTGGCTGTGGCTGGTCAAATGGCTGCTCGCCCTCCCCCACTATGTCGTCCTGTTCTTCCTGTGGGTGGCGTTCACGGGGGTGAGCGTGGTGGCCTTCTTCGCGATTCTCTTCACCGGCCGCTACCCACGGCCCCTGTTCGACTTCAGCACCGGCGTGCTGCGGTGGAACTGGCGCGTGGCGTACTACGCCTACGGGGCCCTGGGCACCGACCGCTATCCGCCGTTCACCCTCGCCGACGTCCCCGACTACCCGGCCCACCGGGATCTCCCGTACCCCGGGGAACTCTCCCGCGGCCTCGTCCTCGTGAAGTGGTGGCTGCTGGCCGTCCCGCACTACCTGGTCCTGGCATTCTTCCTCGGTGGTGCCCGGCTGGCCTGGTTCTCGGGCGGCCTCATCGGACTGCTCGCCCTGTTCGCCGGCATCGCGCTGGCGTTCACCGGGCTCTACCCGCGCGGGCTGTTCGACCTGCTGCTCGGGCTGAACCGCTGGGTGATGCGGGTGGCCGCCTACTCGGCCCTGCTCACCGACGTGTATCCGCCGTTCCGTCTCGACCAGGGCGGCCGGGAACCGGAGGCGTCACCCTGACCGCCGTCCTTGTCCCGTTCCTCCGGTTCACGCACGGTCCCACCGACCCGCGGGTGTGACTCGCCTCCCGGCCGGCGCCTCCCCTCCTGCTGCCTGCCGGGGCACCGAGGGCCGGTCGGCCTCCTGCCGGTACCCGCTCAGTCCCTGGCCCCGGCAGGCGGTACGACGGACGCTGAAGTCGCGGGCAACCGTGGGGGTTTCACATCGAACCCGCCCACGGGGCCCTCACTCAGCGTTGAAGGAGGAGGAGCGATGAAGGTCACCAGCATCGGCGCCGTCATGACCGCGGATGTCGTCACCGCCGAGTACGGCACGCCCTTCAAGGAAGTGGTGCGCAGGCTCGGGAACCACGGCATCAGCGGCCTCCCGGTGATCGACGAGGACGACAAGGTCATCGGCGTGATCTCCGAAACGGACCTCGTGCTCCGCCAGGCCCTCACGCCCGAGCCCGGCCGTACGTCCGGACGGTGGACGGACCGGCTGCGGGGACTGAGCCGCCGCGTCCGCCGGGAAACGGCCAAGAGCCGGGCCCGGACGGCGGGCGGCGTGATGTCGGCACCCGCCGTCACCGTCCGGGCCGACGCCGGGGTCACCGAGGCCGCACGGCTCATGACCGAGCACCGCATCGAACGGCTGCCGGTGGTGGACGAGGCGGACCGGCTCGTCGGCATCGTCACCCGGCGCGACCTGCTCCAGATCTTCCTGCGTACCGACGAGGGCCTCGAGCGCGAGGTGCGGGAGGAGGTCCTCCGCAACGCGCTGTGGCTGGCGCCGCAGGCCGTCACGGTCGCCGTCGAGGACGGCGTGGTCACCCTCTCCGGTCAGCTGGAGCGGCGCAGCGACATCACCATCGCCGTCGCCATGACGGGGCGCGTCGACGGCGTGGTCGCCGTCGTCGACCGGCTGACGTACCGGATCGACGACACCCACGTGCGCCCGGCCGACCAGGCCGTCCTGCACGGCGTCACGCACGACTGGGCGCACCGGTTCTGAGCCGGCGCCGCACCCGGCGGGTCCTGCCGTCCCCGCGACCCGTTCGGGAGATCCCCGAGTGGGGCCGACAGGTCCTCCCGCGGGGTCGTACCGCACCTGCCGCCGCGCCGGGCGGGGACCGGCACAGGCGACGCACCGTACCGACGGAATGTGAGGAGCATGTCATGAGGGCAGCAGTCGTCCGGTCCTTCGGCGAACCCCTGGTGATCGAGGACCGTCCGGACCCGGAGCCCGGCCCCGGTCAGGTCCGTGTCCGCCTCGAGGCGTCCGGGCTGTGCCACACCGACATCCACGCCGCGCACGGTGACTGGCCGGTCAGGCCCAGCCCGCCGTTCGTGCCCGGCCACGAGGGCGTCGGCATCGTCGAGGCGCTCGGGGACGGTGTGAGTCACCTGTCTGTCGGGCAGCGGGTCGCCGTCCCGTGGCTGGGCTGGGCCTGCGGACGGTGTGAGCACTGCCTGTCGGGCTGGGAGACGCTGTGCGAGCGGCAGCAGAACACCGGCTACAGCGTGAACGGCGGGTACGCCGAGAAGATGCTCGCCTCCGCCGGCTTCGCCGCCCCGGTCCCCGACGGCATCGACCCGCGCGACGCGGCCCCGCTGACCTGCGCGGGCGTGACGACGTACAAGGCGCTGAAGGTCGCCGGCGTCCGCCCGACCCAGCTGGTGGCGATCTCCGGCATCGGTGGCCCCGGTCATCTGGCCGTGCAGTACGCGAAGATCGCCGGAGCCACTGTCGCCGCGATCGACGTCACCGACGACAAGCTCGAACTCGCCCGCGAACTGGGCGCGGACATCGTCATCGACGCGCGCGTGGAGGACCCCGCCGACGTGCTCAAGCGGCACGGCGGCGCCCACGCGGCGATCGCGCTGGCCGTGAACGCGCAGGCGTTCGCCGCCGTGTACGGCGGTCTGCGGCGTGGCGGCAAGCTGGTCATGGTGGCGCTGCCGGCCGGTGGGACGATCCAGGTCCCGATCTTCGACACCGTGCTGAACGGCACCGGCGTCATCGGTTCGATCGTGGGGACCCGGAAGGATCTGGACGAGGTGTTCCAGCTGCACGCCGCCGGGCGTACCCGGGTGATCTACGAGACCCGGCCCCTGCACACCGTGAACGAGTCCATCGCCGAGGTACTGAACGGGCAGGTCAAGGCGCGCATCGTCTTCGAGATGTGACCTGGCAACACAGCCGGAAGGAAGGGCACCGCCATGGTCCGTTACGTGTACGCGTTCACCGAGGGCGGCCGGGAGATGGCCGGGCTGCTCGGTGGCAAGGGCGCCAATCTGGCCGAGATGACCCGTCTGGGCCTGCCGGTACCGCCCGGCTTCACGGTCACCACCGAGGCCTGCCGGACGTTCCTCACCACCGGCGGCGAACCGGCCGGCCTCGCCCGCGAGATCTCGGATCATCTGTCGCGGCTGGAGGAGGCGGCGGGCAGGCGCCTGGGGCAGCCGGACGATCCGCTGCTGCTGTCCGTGCGGTCCGGGGCCCGGTTCTCCATGCCCGGCATGATGGAGACCGTCCTGGACGTCGGCCTCAACGACGACTCGGTGCTGGGTCTGGCGAAGTCCTCCGGCAACGAGCGTTTCGCCTGGGACTCCTACCGTCGGCTCGTGCAGATGTTCGGCAGCACCGTCCTGGGGGTCGACGGTGCCCTGTTCGAGGAGGCCATGGCCGGCCTCAAGCGGGACCGCGGCGCGGCCGACGACCTGGGGCTCGACGCGGCCGATCTGGCCGGACTGGTCGAGGCGTACAAGGAGCTGATCCGCCGGGAGGCCGGAGAGTCCTTCCCGCAGTCCCCGGCCGAGCAGCTGCAGCGGGCGGTGCTGGCCGTCTTCCGGTCGTGGAACGGCGAACGCGCGCGCCTGTACCGCCGGCGTGAGCACATCCCCGACGACCTCGGCACCGCGGTCAACGTGCAGCGCATGGTCTTCGGCAACCTCGGCTCCGACTCCGGCAGCGGCGTGGCCTTCACCCGCGATCCGGCCACCGGCCGGACCGGCGTGTACGGCGACTACCTCGCCGACGCGCAGGGCGAGGACGTCGTCGCCGGCATCCGCAACACCGTGCCGCTGGAGGAACTCGGCCGGCTGAACCCCGCGGCGTTCGACCGGCTGCGCGACCACATGGCGACCCTGGAGGCGCACTACCGGGACCTGTGCGACATCGAGTTCACCGTCGAGCGCGGCCGGTTGTGGATGCTGCAGACCCGGGTCGGCAAGCGCACCGCCGAGGCCGCCTTCACCATCGCCGCCGAGTTGGCGGACGAGGGCCTCATCACCGCCGACGAAGGGCTGGCCCGGGTCGGCGGGGACGGACTGGCCCGGCTGATGTTCCCCCGGTTCGACACCTCCGCCGTCGGTGACCCGCTCGCGCACGGCATCCCGGCTTCTCCCGGGGCCGCCGTGGGCGCCGCGGTGTTCGACTCCGCCGAGGCCGTCCGTCGGGCCGCCGCCGGAGAGAAGGTCGTCCTCGTGCGCGAGGAGACCACTCCGGACGACCTGCCCGGCATGGTCGCCGCCCAGGCCGTGCTCACCAGCCGCGGCGGCAAGACCAGTCATGCGGCCGTGGTCGCCCGCGGCATGGGCAAGGTGTGCGTGTGCGGCGCCGAGGAGATCACCGTCGACCTGCGGCGACGGCGGTTCACCGCCGGCGGGACCACCGTGGAGGAGGGCACGGTCGTCTCCGTGGACGGCTCCGAAGGCGCCGTGTATCCGGGGGCGGCGCCGCTGGCCGACTCCGCCGTCATGCGGTACTTCGAGACCGGCGAGCACGCGGACGGTCTGGTGGACGCCGTGGCCCGCGCCATGGAGCACGCCGACGGCGTGCGCCGTCTGGGGGTCAGGGCGAACGCCGACACCCCAGGGGACGCCGCCCGGGCCCGCCGGTTCGGGGCGGCGGGCATCGGCCTGTGCCGTACGGAACACATGTTCCTCGGCGACCGCAGGCAACTGGTCGAGGCGATGATCCTGGCCGGTACCGACGCGGAGCGGGACCGCGCCCTGGGCGCGCTGCTGCCGCTGCAACGGCGGGACTTCGCCGGGATCCTGGAGGCGATGGACGGCCTGCCGGTCACCATCCGCCTCCTCGACCCGCCGCTGCACGAGTTCCTGCCCGACCGCACCGAACTCGCCGTACGCCTCGCCGCCGCCGAGGCACACGGCAGCCCGCCCAGCGCGCACGACGCCGAACTGCTCGACGCCGTCAACCGCATGCACGAGGAGAACCCGATGCTGGGGCTGCGCGGCGTGCGCCTCGGCCTGGTGGCTCCGGGACTGGTCGCCATGCAGGTGCGGGCGATCGCCGAGGCCGTCGTGGAACGCAGGCGGGCGGGCGGGGATCCGCGGGCGGAGATCATGGTGCCGCTGATCGACACCGTCGAGGAGCTGCGCCTGGTGCGCGAGGAGGTCGAGCGGGTCCTGGCCGATGTCTCCGCGGAGTCCGGGGTGGGCGTGGAATGCCCGATCGGCACGATGATCGAGCTGCCGAGGGCCGCGCTCACGGCGGGCAGGATCGCCGAGGAGGCCCGGTTCTTCTCCTTCGGCACCAACGACCTGACCCAGACCACCTGGGGCTTCTCCCGCGACGATGTCGAGGCGGCGTTCTTCTCGGCCTACCTCGACAAGGGCATCTTCAAGGTGTCCCCGTTCGAGACGATCGACCGGGAGGGCGTGGGGCGGCTGGTGGAGATCGCGGTCGCCGAGGGCCGCGCCGCCCGGCCCGGCCTGAAGATCGGCGTCTGCGGCGAGCACGGCGGGGACCCGGAGTCGGTGCACTTCTTCCACTCCGCCGGGCTCGACTACGTCTCCTGCTCTCCCTTCCGTGTCCCGGTCGCACGTCTGGAGGCCGGCCGGGCCGCGCTCCCCGGGACGGAGACCGGCGACGGCAGATGAGGCGGAAGCCGGCCGGCACGCTCCCCGGCCGCGAGCGGCGGACCGGGAGCGCGGTCCGGGGACCGGACCGACGCGCCATCGGACACACCGGTCCCGGCCGGCCCGTGACGACGACGGCCGACGCCGTCGCGCTTGCGTCGTGGAACGCCATCCCGTCGTC
>NZ_NEUB01000884.1:0-938 GCF_002910825.1 Streptomyces sp. SM1
GGGCGGGGGCGGCCGGTTCCTCGACCGTGACGCCGAAGTCGGTCGCGATACCGGCGAGGCCGTTGTCGTAGCCCTGGCCGACGGCGCGGGCCTTCCAGACGCCGTTGCGCAGGTAGATCTCGACGACCACCAGGGCCGTCTCGGCGCCGAGGCCCGGGGGCGTGAACGATGCCAGGACGGCGCTGGTGTCCGCGTCGCGGATGGTGGCCGTCGGCTCGATGCCCTGGAAGGTCTGCCCGGCGGCGTCGGGGCTCGCGGTGACGACGATCTTCTCGATGCCGGGGGGCACGGCGGTGGTGTCGACCGTGATGGCGTCGGGGGCGGTGCCGCCGCCGGAGCGGTAGGTCACGCCGGGGCCGGCGGGCTGGTTGTAGAAGATGAAGTCGTCGTCGGAGCGCACCTTGCCGTCGGCGGTGAGCAGCAGGCCCGATACGTCGAGCCGCACCGGAGCGGCGACGTCCACCGTCACGCGGGCGGTGGGAAGAGGGATGTTCGAGCCGGGGGTCATAGCTGTCATGCCGGGTGAACGAGCGGGACCGTTTTGCCGTTCCCTTACCTGTGGCCCGTATGGCGCAATCGGATTCCGGCCGGCTCAGTGGCGGTTGCGGGGGTGGTTCCGGGCGGTGCGTTCGTTGCCGCGCTTGTAGTTCCCCGTCCAGCGGGCCATGACGAGCTGGGGGTCGGGGGCGGCGGCGACCTCGGTGAGGAAGCGGGCCGCCCGGTCGCCCTGGAGGGTGGTGGCGGGGCGGTGGTGATGGGTGATGTGGACGGTGCCGCTGGTGTGGGCCTCGTAGGCGAAGCCGTTCGGTCTGGGCATGCCGGGGATGGTACGGCGGCGGGGACGGGGCGGCCCAGCGGTTTTCCGCGGGGCCGCCCTCCTCGCCCCGGCTCAGCGGCTTCGCCCTCCTCGCCCCGGCTCAGCGGCTTCGCCCTCCTCG
>NZ_NEUB01000884.1:1051-9183 GCF_002910825.1 Streptomyces sp. SM1
CCCGGCTCAGCGGCTTCGCCCTCCTCGCCCCGGCTCAGCGGCTTCGCCCTCCTCGCCCCGGCTCAGCGGCTTCGCCCCCGGGCCCCGGCTCAGCGGCTTCGCCCCCGGGCCCCGGAACGTGTCCGCCCCTCACCCGGAGCGGTGGGCCGAGAGGTCAGGGGACCACCACGATCTTCCGGCCCACGCCCGCCGCGAACTGCTCCAGAGCCCTGGGGTACTGGTCGAGGGGGAGGCGGTCGCTGATGAAGACGTCCGGATCCAGCACACCCCCGGCGAACAGCTCCGCCGCCCGCTCGTAGCTGTGCAGTACGGCCATCGACCCCGTGATCGTGATCTCCTGGTTGTAGATCCGGTACGGGTCGATCTGCACCCGGGTCGCGTAGTCCGCGACCCCGAACTGCAGGAAGGTGCCGGCCTTCGCCACCCGCTCCAGCCCGTCCTGGATCGCCGCCGCGTTCCCCGTCGCGTCGATCACCAGGTCCCACCCCTGCGGCCGGTCGAGTTCGTCCGGGTTCGCCGCCGACGCGGAGACCCCCAGCCGCCGCGCCGTCTCCAGCCGAGCCGGGTTCAGGTCCACCATGTCCACGCTCGCCGCCCCGGTCCGCTTGGCCAGCTCCAGCATCATCAGCCCCATGGTCCCGGAGCCGTAGATCAGGACGTGCGCGCCGAGGCGCGACTGGAGCACGTCGTAGCCGCGCACCGCACACGACAGCGGCTCGATCAGCGCCGCGTCCTGCGTGCGGACGTGCTCGGGGAGCTTCACGCAGTTCGCCACCGGTGCCACCGCGTACTGGGCGGCGCCCCCCGCCGTGGTGACGCCGATCGCCGCCCACCGCTCGCACATGTTGTTGTGGCCGACGCGGCAGTAGCGGCACTCGTGGCAGTACAGGGAGGGGTCCACCGCCACCTGGTCACCGAGCGCCAACTCCGTGACCCGGGAGCCGATGCCGACGACCTCGCCGGCGAACTCGTGACCGGGCACGATCGGCAGTTCGGGGGCGAACTCGCCCTGGAGGATGTGCAGATCGGTGCCGCACAGTCCGCAGGCCGCGACCTCGACGACGACGTCGCGGGGCCCTGGCGTCGGGTCCGGGACCTCGGCGAGGACGGCCTTGCCCACGGACTCGATGACGGCGGCCTTCATTTCACGGCTCCCAACGACAGGCCCTGGACGAGTTTGTCCTGGGCGGCGAACCCCGCGGCGAGCACCGGCAGGGAGATGACGAGCGAGGCGGCGCACACCTTGGCCAGGAACAGGCCCTGGCTGGTGATGAAGCCGGTGAGGAAGACGGGGGCGGTCTCGGCGACCACACCCGTCAGTACCCGGGCGAACAGCAGTTCGTTCCAGCTGAAGATGAAGCAGATCAGCGCCGTCGCCGCGATGCCGGGCAGGGCGATCGGGGCGACCACGCGCCCCAGGACCGTCGGGAGTCGCGCCCCGTCGATCTGGGCCGCCTCGATGATCGAGACCGGCACCTCGGCGAGGAAGGACTGCATCATCCACACCGCGATCGGCAGATTCATCGCCGTGTAGAGGATGACCAGCGCCCAGATGTTGTCGAGCAGGCCGGTGTTCTTCGCGAAGAGGTAGATGGGCAGCAGGCCGGCCACCAGCGGCAGCATCTTGGTGGAGAGGAAGAAGAACAGGACGTCGGTCCACTTCTTCACCGGCCGGATGGACAGCGCGTACGCGGCGGGCACGGCCAGGAGCAGCGTCAGCAGCGTGGAGACCACGGAGGCGGTCATGGAGTTGATCATCGCGGGCCAGGGGCTGGCGCCGCCGGTCAGCCCGAAGAACTCGCGGTAGCTGTCGAGCGTCAGTGGGGCGGTCACCGAGGGCGGGTTGGTCGCCGCGTCGGCCTCGGAGTGGAAGGACGTGAGGACCATCCACAGCAGGGGTGCCACGAAGGCGAGACCGGCCAGCCAGGCGACGATGCCCAGGGCGCTCGCCCGGAGCCTGCCGCCGGGCCGGCCGGGCCGGCGGACCGGAGCGGTCGCGGTGGTGGTGGCGACGGTGGCCATCAGCGGGACACCTCCTCACGGAACAGCGACGACACGACGCGCAGCGCGAAGGTCGCCAGGATGATCGAGCCGATCACGACGATGACGCCGGCCGCGGAGGCGAGACCGTTCTCGTGGGCCTGGTAGAAGGTCTGGTAGATCGTGTACGGCAGGTTGGCGGTGCCCAGTCCGCCGGAGGTGATGGTGAACACCGCGTCGAAGTTCTGCACGATGTAGATGGAGCCGAGCAGCACGCCCAGTTCGAGATAGCGGCGCAGATGCGGCAGCGTGATGTGGACGAACACCTGCCAGTCGCTCGCGCCGTCCATCCGGGCGGCCTCGATCAGCTGGGAGTCGCGGCTCTGTAGTCCGGCGAGCAGGATCAGCATCATGAACGGCGTCCACTGCCAGATCAGCGAGGCCTCCACCGCCATCAGCGGCATCTCGGAGATCCAGTCCGGCTGCGCGGCCCCGACCCCGCCGATCGCGTGCAGGATGCCGTTGAACAGGCCGTACTCGGGGTTGAACAGCACGTGCTTCCACAGCAGCGCGGCGGCCACCGGCACCAGCAGGAACGGGGCGATGAGCATGGTGCGCACCGCGGCCCGGCCGCGGAAGCGGCGGTCCAGCAGCAGGGCGAGGAGCAGTCCGAGGAGCAGGCTGACGAGCACCACGGTGACCGTGAGCAGGATGGTCGTCCAGATCGACTTCCGCAGGGCGGGGTCGCTCAGCACATCGCCGTAGTTGGAGAATCCGGCGAACGTGCGGTCGTCCGGGTAGAGCGCGTTCCAGTCGAAGAACGAGATCACCAGCGTGGCCACGAAGGGCAGCTGCGTCACGACGATCATGAAGATCAGCGCGGGCAGCAGAGGCGCCCGGGTGGCCCAGGCGCGCATGCGGTTCGGCGGCGGGGCCGCCGCTCTCTCGGGAGCGGCGGCGACCCGGTCGGTCTTCGTCAGCGTCATGACGCCTCGTACTTCTCGGCGACGGCCTCGGCGAGCTTCTGGGCCTTGGCCAGCGCGTCGTCCACCGGCTGGCGGCCGGCGATGGCGGAGCTGATCTCCTGGGAGAACTTGGTGCCGAGGTCGGTGAACTCGGGGATGCCGACGAACTGGATGCCGGGCGCGGGCCGGGGCTGCACGCCCGGGTCCTCCGGCTTGGCGTTCGCGATGGCGTCGCGGGTGACGTCGGCGAAGGCGGCGGCCTGCTCGCGGTACTCCGGGATGTCGTAGGTCGAGGCGCGCTTGCCGGCCGGCACGTTCGACCAGCCGATCTTCTCGCCGACGAGCTTCTCGTACTCCTTGCCGGACGCCCACGAGATGAACTTCCAGGCGTCCTCGGCGTTGTCGGACGACTTCTGGATGCCCCACGCCCAGGTGTAGAGCCAGCCGGAGCTGTCGGTCTTCTCGACCGGCGCGGGCACGTAGCCGATCTTGCCCTTGACCGGGGAGCCGTCGGCCTCCAGGGAGCCGGCGCCGGCCGTGGCGTCGTACCACATGGCGGTCTTGCCCTGGGTCATGTTGTTCAGGCACTCGGCGTAGCCGGACTGGGCCGCACCGGCCTCGCCGTGCTCACGGACCAGGTCGACGTAGAACTTCGTGGCCTCCTTGAACTCCTCGGAGTCCAGGCGAGCGGTCCAGTCCTTGTCGAACCAGGTGCCGCCGAAGGTGTTGACGACCGTGGTGAGCGGGGCCGTCACCTCGCCCCAGCCGGGCAGGCCGCGCAGGCAGATGCCCTTCATCCCGGCGCTCGAGCCGTCCACCTTCGCGGCCAGGTCGGCGACCTGGGTCCAGGTGGGCTTCTCGGGCATCTTCAGCCCCTCCTTCTCCAGGACGTCCTTGCGGTACATCAGGAAGGAGGACTCGCCGTAGAACGGCTCACCGTAGAGCTTGCCGTCCTCGGCGGTGAGTGCCTTGGTCATCGGGGGCAGGATGTCGTCCTGGTCGAAGGCCTTGTCGCCCTTGACGTACGAGTCCAGGGAGTGGAGCCAGCCGTTCTTGGCGTAGATCGGGATCTCGTAGTTGCTGAGGGTCGCGACGTCGTACTGGCCGGCCTGGTTGGCGAAGTCCTGGCTGATCTTGTCTCTGACATCGTTCTCCGGCAGCACCGTGAAGTTCACCTTGATGCCGGTGTCCTTGGTGAAGTTGTCGGCGGTGAGCTTCTGCAACTCGACCATCTGCGGGTTGTTCACCATCAGGACGTTGATGGAACGGCCGTCGGACGATCCGGACCCGCCGGCGCCCGAACAGGCGGCGAGCGGAGTGATCAGCGCGGCTGACGCGGCGACGGCGAAGAGGGAACGGGGTATGTGCCGGCTCTTGGTTCGCATGCGGTACTCCTGGTCGTATGGGGACAAAGCGGGAGCTGTGGGGTTGTGCGGGCCCGCGGTGGGTGGCGGACCCGGTGCTGCGGAAACGTGGGTTGCGGGGACGTGGTGGTGCACCGGGGCACCCCGGTCGTCAGACGCGGATGACCTGGGGGCCGAGCAGGGAGTGGCGGTGGGCTTCGGAGGCGGGGAGCAGGGTGCTGGTGACGATCGCCTCCAGCGCGCCGATCTCGGCGAAGCGGCAGAAGCTGACCGCGCCGAACTTGGTGTGCACCCCCGCGAAGACGGTCCGTCGTGCCGACCGGATGGCCTGCGCCTTCACCTCGCTGACCGCCGGGTCGGGGGTGGTCAGGCCGTGTTCGCGGGAGATGCCGTTGGCGCCGACGTACGCCAGGTCGATGACGAATCCGGCGAGCATCTTCGTGGTCCAGTGGTCGACGGTGGCCAGCGTGCCGGAACGGACCCGGCCGCCGAGCAGCAGGACGGAGACGTTCTCGGTCTCGGCCAGGGCACCGGCGGTGGGCAGGCTGGCGGTGACCACGGTCAGGGCCCGGTCGCGGGGCAGGGCCTCGGCGATGAGCTGCGGGGTGAAGCCCTCGTCGACGAAGACCGTCTCCGCGTCCCCGAGCAGCTCGGCCGCCGCGGCCGCGATCCTGCGCTTCTCGGGGACGTGGCTGGTGGCGCGGAAGGCGAGCGTCGTCTCGAAGCCGGCGCTCTCCACCGGGCAGGCGCCGCCGTGGGTGCGGCGGAGCAGTCCGTGGTCCTCCAGGACGCGCAGGTCCCGCCGGACGGTTTCCCTGGCCACGCCCAGATCGGCGGCGAGCGCGGTGACCTCGACCGAGCCGGTGGCCCGGGCCAGGAGAACGATCTCACGCTGGCGTTCCTCGGCGGTCTTCGCCGTTCTGGACGTCGTCATCGCCGCCACCCGCTTCCGTACGGTCTTCCTTGCCTGATCGCCTCCGTCCGGCCGAGCGGAGCTGCCCGTTCGGGCCCGGTGGCGTCCATGGGGCAAGTTGTACAGCGGTGCTCACGAGCTGAACAGGCCTGTTACGGATCCGATGCTGCCCGGTTGTGCCCGTTTGGCGTGCTGCTTGCCCGTCTTCGACCTGCATGACCGCAGGCGTGGACGTGACTTCGGGCAGCACGGATGCCCGAATGCGGGAGCGGACGGGCCCGTTCGGTGCCCGTCCGCTCGTGTGAGGGTCGTGATTGAGCCGTGTCGAGGGGTCAGTACGGCCAGAGGGGCGGGTCGGTGACGAAGTGGCCGCCCAGGCAGGCGTGCGCCGGGTCGTCCGGGGCCGGCTCGCCCTGCTCGGCGATCAGCTTCCCGGCGTACGGCTCGGAGTCGTCCCGCGGTTCGTAGCCGAGCGCCCGCGCGGCACTGAGGTCCCACCACAGCCGGGTGTTGGCGGAGGAGCCGTGGACCACGGTGTGCCCGACGTTCTCGGCGGTCAGCGCCGCGTGGAAGAGGCGGGCGCCGTCGGCGGGGCTCATCCACAGCGAGAGCATGCGCACGCTGGTCGGCTCGGGGAAGCAGGAGCCGATGCGCACGGAGACGGTCTCCAGTCCGTGCTTGTCCCAGTAGAGCTGGGCGAGGTCCTCGCCGAAGCACTTGGACAGGCCGTAGAAGGTGTCCGGGCGGCGTGGTGTGTCGATGCCGATGAGGGGGTCGTCGCCCCGGGGGCGCGGGGTGTAGCCGACGGCGTGGTTGGAGGAGGCGAAGACGACGCGCTCCACCCCCTCCTCGCGGGCGGCCTCGTACAGGTTGTAGGTGCCTTCGATGTTGGCCCTGAGGATCTTGCCGAAGGACGCTTCGAGCGAGATGCCCGCGAGGTGGACGATCGCGTCGACGCCGCGGACCGCGTCGCGCACGGCGTCCCCGTCGGCGAGGTCCGCGACGATCGAGTCGGGCTCGCCGTCGACCGGGTGCAGGTCGAGCAGGCGCAGCGTGTAGCCGTACTCGGGGAGCAGGTCCCGCATCAGGGTGCCGAGGCCGCCTGCGGCGCCGGTGAGCAGAACGGTGCGGGGAGCGGGCATCCTCGGGTCTCCTTGCGGCGCCGGCCGGGCCGCTCGTGCATATGGGCGCACGGCATTCATATTCATGGACACGCTAAGGAGGTGGGGTGTGGCCCGTCAAGTATCCCGCGACTCCCGCGCGACTTCCCGGGGGAACGTCGGAATTGGCTGGTGTGGGGCGCGACATGGTGCTTGACCGGCGTCCCCGGGGCGCCTTAGCGTGGGGTCGTTCAGAAATATGGACGTAAATCAAGAATATGGACCAGGGAGAGCTTGTGACCTCAGCCCCTCTCGCCGCCCGACTCGAAGTCCCCAGCGGGCCGTTGTTCTTCCCGGTCACCGCGTACGGGCCGGACGGCGCCGTCGACCTCGACACCTACCGGCTCCATGTGCGGCGCGGAGTGGAGGCCGGGGCCGCCGCGGTGTTCGCCGCCTGCGGGACCGGTGAGTTCACGCGCTGACGCCGGAGGAGTTCGAGAGCTGTGTACGGGCCGCGGTGGAGGCCACGGAGGGACGCGTACCGGTCGTCGCGGGCGCCGGCTACGGCACCGCGCTCGCGGTCCGCCATGCCCGGCTCGCCGAGCGCGCCGGGGCCGACGGGCTGCTCGCCATGCCGCCGTACCTGGTCAAAGCAGGACAGGAGGGACTGCTGCGGCACTACGGGGAGATCGCCGCGGCCACCTCCCTGCCCGTGATCGTCTACCAGCGCGACAACGCCGTCTTCACGCCGGAGACCGTCGTGGGACTGGCCCGCACCGACGGGATCATCGGCCTCAAGGACGGCCACGGCGACCTCGACCTGATGCAGCGGACCGTCAGCGCCGTACGCGTGGCGGGCCCCGGGGACTTCCTCTACTTCAACGGGCTGCCCACCGCCGAGCTCACCCAGTCCGCCTACCGGGGCCTCGGCATCACCCTGTACTCGTCCGCGGTGTTCTGCTTCGTGCCCGAGCTCGCCCTCGCCTGCCACACCGCCTTCCGTACCGGCGACGAGGCCACCGCGAACCGGCTGATCGACGGCTTCTACCGGCCGTTCGTCGAACTGCGCGCCAAGGGCGCCGGCTACGCCGTCTCCCTCGTCAAGGCCGGCGTACGGATGCGCGGCCTGAACGTGGGGGAGGTGCGGCCCCCGCTGCACGAACCCGCGGGGGATCATGTCAAGCAGCTCGCTCAACTGATCGAGCGGGGACTCGCGCTGCTCGAGGAGGGCCAGTGAAGGCGTCGGCGTTCGTCTACCCCTGGGACGTCAACGGGGACCCGGAGGCCCCCGCGCGGATCGCCGCGCTCGGCACCGCACAGGTGACGCTCGCCTCCGCCTACCACTCCACCCGCGCGCTGACCCCGTTATGTTTTCCGCGGTCCTGCAAGAGGGCCGCTGGCCTCCGGGCCCGGCATGACTGTTGCCCCCTGTCGAAGGCATGACCTGGGGGGTGGTGTCACCGGGCCCGGGAGGTGCCGTCGGAGACGCTGATGAGAGGTCCGGCCACCGTCCGGTCCGGCGCAATGCCGGACAGCTCGCGGGCGGCAGGTCTGCATAACGTGGATGCGCGAGTACGACACCGATGCCGAGGCCGGCACCGTCAACACCCCTTGGGAGGGGCGCGATGTTCGAGACCGAAGACGTGGGCGTGTTCCTGGGCCTGGACGTCGGCAAGAGTGCTCACCACGGCCACGGACTCACCCCGGCCGGGAAGAAGGTCTTCGACAAGCAACTGCCCAACAGCGAGCCGAAGCTGCGGGCCGTCTTCGACAAGCTGACCGCGAAGTTCGGCACCGTCCTGGTGATCGT
>NZ_NEUB01000885.1 GCF_002910825.1 Streptomyces sp. SM1
GGGCCCGCCCCGACCCCGTGCCCCCGGCGGGACACGGACGCACCGTCGTCGCCCGGTCGCAGACCCGACGCCCTGGTCAGCGGACCGTCCGCGGCGAAGCCCGGGGGCAGCGGGCCGAGTTGGTCGAAAATCTCGATCAGTTCGTCGTCGGGGCCGGGTTCCGGCAGCAGCTCCGCTGCTGCGGCGAGCGCCTTGCGGGCCCCCGTGGCCGTGCGGAACCGCGCCTGCGGATCCGGTTGGAGCAGCGAGGCCACGACCTGCCACAGCGGCTCCGGGATGCCCTGGGGAGCTCCGGGCGTGCCGTGGTCGGCGAAGTACTGGATGAGGGCCTTGGCGTCCGGTTTGGCGCCCTCCAGCAGATACAGCGCGACGAGGCCCGTGGCGAACAGGTCGGAGGGAAAGTCCGGTTCGGAACCCATCAGCTGCTCCGGCGCGAGATAACCCGGCGTCCCCACCACCAGATTGGTCTCGGTCAGCCGGGGTTCGCCCAGCCGCATCGCGATGCCGAAGTCGGACAGCCGCAGCCGTGGCCTGCCCGTACCGGTGGCCTCCAGGAGCACGTTGGCGGGTTTGACGTCGCGGTGCACGACGTCTTCCGCGTGCACCGCGGCCAGCCCCGCCAGTAACTGGTCGAGCAGGGTGCAGACGAACGCCGGCGGCAGCGGTCCGTAGTCACCGACCAGATGGACCAGGGAACCTCCGGCGACCAGATCCATGGTGAACAGGACCTTGTCGTCGTCGGCGGCCCAGCTGGTGGGAGCGAGGACATGGGGGTGATCGATCCGCAGGGCCTGCTCGCGGACGAACCGGAGCAGTGAATGGGCGTCGCTCTGCAGCAGGACCTTGGCAGCCACATAACGGCGGCGGCGGTGGTCCCAGGCGCGCCAGACGGCGCCGACGCCCCCGCGTCCGATCGGATCGACCAGTTCGTACCGGCCGGCGAAGACCTCACCCATGGCTGTACGTCGCTCCTCCCCCTGCGGTGTCCCCCTGACCCTCCCCCTTGACGGGCGGTACGACTCCCCCGGCGCCCCCCGTGAACCAGGCACCCCCGGGGCCTCGGTTTTCCCGGGCGGCTCCAGCGGCCGGGCCGTCCCCCCGGCCGCCGGACAGGAGATCAGTTCTGGTGGGACTGGTAGTGGGTGACCGCGTCGGACGTGCGGCCGGCGCCGTAGACCCGCAGGAACTCGGCCAGTTCGGGATGGGTGGGAGCGAGAGTGTCGGCGGCCTCGATGATGTCACCGGCGGCCGCCACCGAGCGCAGCAGGGACTGGATCTCGCGGACCACCCGCTTGACCGTGGGAGCCCCCGAACTGCTCGTGGTCTGCGTGGTGTTGCTGAGCACCGAGCCCCCCTGCGACTTCTTGATCTCCTCCATGCGCTCGGTTGCCTCGGCCGCGCTGACGCTGCCGTCGGCGACCTGCCCCGCCAGGTCCTGCAGCAGCTGCACCCGCTGGACCACCGCGGGATTCCCGATCTTCGCCCGCTGGCCGCTCATCAGCTGCGACAGCATCGGCGCGGACAGTCCCAGGACCCCCGCCAGACGAGCCTGATTGAGGCCCAGGTCGTCTATGAGCCTGCGGAAGAGCGCCCCCAGCGGCTCCCCATACCAATTCCGCTGCAGTTCCCGCGCTCTGGCGGTGGCTTCCTGCTGTGCGGCGTCCATTGCGTCTCCCCATCGCTTCCCCATGAACCCGTGGTTCGCTGTAGCGAACCACGTCGAGCATCTTACGGAGAGCGGTCGGTCACGGGGACCCCCAATCTTTTTGCGGAACCACCGGGGGGACCCGGTACTCTTGTTCCGGGCGCCCGCCGAGAAGTGTTCTTCCAGGTGGACGCTTTCCTTCGGGGCCTTAGCTCAGTTGGTAGAGCGCTGTCTTTGCATGGCAGATGTCAGGGGTTCGACTCCCCTAGGCTCCACCGAAAGGACCCCTCCCACCTGCGGAAACATGGTGGGAGGGGTCCTGTTTCACGTGAAACGGCGCGGTGGGCAGAACACGTGAGTGTTCTGCCCACCGCGCCGTCGGCGGTCCTGCCGGTCAGGTCTCGTCGCGCCTGGCGGCTTCCTCCGCCTCCTTGGCCTCGACCTCCGGGTCGAGTGCGCCCAGATCGCTGCCGTCCACGGACGTCAGCCTGGCCGAGTCCGACACATCCGTCGCGGCCGGCGGTTCCACCAGCCAGTCGGGGTTGGCCTGCTTGTCCCACCACTTCCAGGCGGCGAAGGCGCCCCCTGCGACGGCGCCCAGGATCAGCGCCATCCTCGCGGCACGGCCGGCCCGCGCCCGCCGCTGCTGCTTGCGGACGAGCTTCTGGATCTGTTCGGCCGACACCTGGCCCCGCAGTGCGGCCAGCGCGGCCGCACTGCGGGCCGCGGCCTCCTCCCTCGCGGGGCCGGCGGCGGCCATCGCCTGCTCGATCACCGGCCGGGAGTAGTCCGTCGCCTGCCGGGCGGCCGTGCGGGTGCGGACGGCCGCCTGGTGGGCGGCCTGGTCGACCTTCGGCGGTACATGCGTCCGGGCCTGTTCCAGGTAGGGCTGCACATGGGCGCCGTACTGGACGCGGGCTTGTCCGGCGGCCTGCGTCACCTTGGGCGCCAGCCGTACGCGAGCCTCCTGTGCGTAGTGCGCGGCCCTGACCTTGGCCGTGTCGGCGTAGGGCGCCACCGCTTCCGCGGCGTGCAGCACGCTGTCCTTCGCCGAACCGGTCGCGGCGCGCACGCTGTCGATGCGGGTCACGGGTTCCTCCTCCTCGGTGGCGTACGGTATTTCGACTTTCCACCCTTTTACGGATCATGCCTGCCGGTTCGCTCTGAGGCATGTGCGGACGGGCATACGGGTGCCGGCGGAATCGATCGATTGCGGTATCGAGTGCGATAGCGGATGAATCCGGTGCAACGGGAGCTTGCGGTCGACCATGCCACGGATCGTCTCCGTGCGCCCCCGCCGCGGGAGGAGCGGGTCTGTTTTCCGCGTGCGGAACGGCCCGGTTGCCGGTCTGTCGTCGGAGGCCGGGCGACTGGGCGCCCCGTCCGTGCGAGGATCAGGGCGTCACGGAAAGACAACGGAAGGCACATCGTGGCTGAGCAGCTCCACGCCACCCTGAAGACCAATCACGGCGACATCGAGGTCCGGCTCTTCCCGAACCATGCGCCGATCACGGTCAAGAACTTCGTCGAGCTCGCCAAGGGCGAGCGGGAGTGGACCCACCCCCAGACCGGTAAGAAGACCACGGACAAGCTCTACGACGGCACGGTCTTCCACCGGGTGATCAGCGGTTTCATGATCCAGGGCGGAGACCCGCTGGGTAACGGCACCGGTGGCCCCGGCTACCAGTTCGAGGATGAGTTCCACCCGGACCTGCGCTTCGACAAGCCCTACCTGCTGGCGATGGCCAACGCGGGACCGGGAACGAACGGCTCGCAGTTCTTCGTCACCGTCTCCCCGACGGCGTGGCTGAACCGCAAGCACACCATCTTCGGTGAGGTCGCCGACGCCGCGAGCCAGAAGGTCATCGACACCATCGCGGCCATGCAGACCAACCCGCGCACCGACCGTCCGCTGAAGGACGTGGTGATCGAGTCGGTCGAGATCCGCGAGGGCTGAGCACCTCGTCCCCGGAGTGCGAAAGCCTTCGAAGGGAACCAATCGCCCCGCTCATCCGTAAGGATGGGCGGGGCGGGGCTTTTCCACACCACCTAGGGGATCCCATGGACGACCAGGCTGCCGGAAGCGCGCAGGACGCCCAGCACGCTCCTGTCTGCTATCGCCACCCGGACCGTGAGACCGGTGTCCGCTGCACCCGGTGCGAGCGGCCGATCTGCCCGGAGTGCATGGTCGACGCCTCGGTCGGATTCCAGTGCCCGGAGTGCGTCCGCGGAGGTTCGGGCACGGGGCACTCGCCCTCGGCCTCCATGCCCCGCACCCTCGCGGGCGGAACGGTCGCCGCCGACCCCCGGCTGCTGACCAAGATCCTCCTCGCGATCAACGTCGCGGTGTTCATCGCCGTGCAGATCCGGTCGCCCCTGGCCCGCGACCTGTGGCTGATCGGTGAGTGGCCGCCGGCGCCGTACATCCCGACCGAGGGAGTGGCGACGGGCGAGTGGTACCGCCTGTTCACCTCGATGTTCGCGCACGAGGAGATCTGGCACATCGGGTTCAACATGCTGGGTCTGTGGTGGCTCGGCGGACCGCTGGAGGAGGCCCTCGGCCGGGCTCGTTATCTCGCCCTCTATCTGGTCTCGGGTCTGGCGGGCAGCGCGCTGACGTATCTGCTGGCCGCGGGGACCACGGCGTCGCTCGGTGCGTCCGGTGCCATCTTCGGGCTGTTCGGCGCGACCGCCGTACTCATGCGCCGGCTCCAGTACGACATGCGGCCGATCATCGCCCTGCTGGTGATCAACCTGATCTTCACTTTCGGCTGGAAGAACATCGCCTGGGAGGCGCACATCGGGGGACTCGTCGCCGGTGTGGTGATCGGGTACGCGATGGTCCATGCGCCGCGGGAACGGCGGGCGCTGGTGCAGTACGGAACCTGTGCGCTGGTGCTGGCCGTGATCCTCGTGATGATCCTGCTGAGGACCGCGCAGCTTACCTGAGCGCCACGGTTGTCCACAGACGGTGGCGGATCTTGTGCATAGGGTGCGGGACGCTCTCCGGCACGGTTGTTCGCCTCGCATTGATGCAGGTCAGGCGGCATGCGAACACGCATTCGGTTGCCGGTATTTCTGTCACACCGGCGTCAACCCTCAGCGGGTTATCCACAGATCGAGTTTCCTGTCCACATGTGGACAACGCCTGTGGATAACTCAGGGGATAACCCTGCCCAGAGCTGAGGGGCGGCTCCGGGGCAGGGCGGCACTCACCGTGCGGTGAGCGCTACTTCCACTGGGTCGAGACGCCGAATCCGGCGGCGATGAACCCGAAGCCCACCACGATGTTCCAGTTGCCCAGAGCGTCGATGGGAAGCGAGCCGTCGGTGACATAGAAGACGACGATCCAGGCCAGGCCGATGAGGAACAGGGCCAGCATCACCGGGGCGACCCAGGAACGGTTCGTCAGCTTGAGCGCGGTCGTCTGCTTGGCCGGCGGCGGCGTGTAGTCGGCCTTCTTGCGGATACGTGACTTCGGCACGAGGGTCTCTCCTGTCGATGCGCTGCGTGGCCGCGCAGGGAACTGGGTCGGGCTCGGAGCAGCGTACAAGGGGACTCTGAGCGCTCTCCCGGGCGTCCGTTAGCGTAGTGCTTCCGCGGCGCCGAAGGAGATAAGGGTACGTTGAGCAATTCTGCCGACTTCCCCGGACCGGAATCCAGTCCTGCCCGCCGGCGCCGCTTCCGGCCCGTGCGGATCCTCACCGCGGGCGTCTTCGCCCTGGCGGGGCTCCTCTTCTTCATCAGCTTCGACACGGCCAAGGGCACCAACCTCCGTACCGACGCCTCGCTGCTGAAGCTCTCCGACCTGATCCACGAGCGCAGCCTCAAGAACGGCGAGCTCGACGAGTCCAACGGCGCGTTGCGCGAGGACATCGAGTCCCTCGCCGAGCGTGACGACGGCAGCACCGAGGCGGAGGACCACAAGCTCGCCGCCCTGGAGGAGCGGGCCGGCACGCAGAAGCTCAAGGGTGAGGCGGTCACGGTCACCCTGAACGACGCCCCGCCGGACGCCACCGCCAAGCTCCCCGGCTACCCCGAGCCGCAGCCCGACTATCTGGTCATCCACCAGCAGGACCTCCAGGCCGTGGTCAACGCCATGTGGCAGGGCGGCGCCGAGGGCATCAAGGTCATGGACCAGCGGCTGATCTCCACCAGCGCGGTGCGCTGCGTGGGAAACACCCTGATCCTCCAGGGGCGCGTCTACTCACCCCCGTACAAGATCACCGCGGTCGGAGACCCGGAGAAGCTGAGGAAGGCGCTCTCGGAGGCACCGGCGATCCAGAACTACATGGTGTACGTCAATGTCTACGGGCTCGGCTGGAAGGTCGAGGACGAGGGCACGGTGACGCTGCCCGGCTACGCGGGCACGGTCGACCTGCACCACGCGAAGCCCGTGGAGTAGCGGCCGTTTCCGGGCGGCCGGCTCCTTGCCGATGTTTCACGTGGAACATGCCCGGAGATCGAGGCGATGGGCTCCGCGCCGCGTACATGTGGGTACACACGGTCGGGCCCCGTCCGGACGTCACGCAGCCTCTGGAGGCCGGGAAATCGGAGGGGTTGCGCCGTTAGTCTGTTGGCGTACGGCGTGGGTCTGGTGCCGTGGTACGACGGAAGGGACGGCATGTACAGCTGGATCTGGCGGCATCTGCCGGGCAATGGACTGGTGCGGGCACTCATCTCACTGGTGCTGGTCACCGCCGTGGTCTACGTCCTCTTCCAGTACGTCTTTCCGTGGGCCGAGCCGCTGCTGCCCTTCAACGATGTGACGGTGGACAACCAGTGAGCGCGCGCATTCTCGTCGTCGACAACTACGACAGCTTCGTCTTCAACCTGGTCCAGTACCTGTACCAGCTGGGCGCCGAGTGCGAGGTCCTGCGCAACGACGAGGTGTCGACGGAGCACGCCCAGGACCGGTTCGACGGGGTGCTGCTGTCGCCCGGCCCCGGGACTCCCGAGGAGGCCGGCGTCTGCGTGGACATGGTGCGGCACTGCGCGTCCACCGGGGTGCCGGTCTTCGGTGTCTGTCTCGGCATGCAGTCGATGCAGGTGGCGTACGGCGGGGTGGTGGACCGCGCGCCCGAGTTGCTGCACGGCAAGACCTCACCGGTGGTGCACGAGGGCAAGGGCGTCTTCGCCGGTCTGCCCTCCCCTTTCACGGCGACCCGGTACCACTCACTGGCCGCCGAGCCGGCCACCGTACCCGCGGAGCTGGAGGTCACGGCCCGGACGGCGGACGGCACGGTGATGGGACTGAGGCACCGTGAACTGCCCGTCGAGGGGGTGCAGTTCCACCCCGAGTCGGTGCTGACCGAGCACGGTCACCGGATGCTGGCCAACTGGCTGGCGGAGTGCGGGGACGACGGAGCGGTGGCGAGATCGACGGGGCTCGCCCCGGTGGTGGGCAGGTCCACGGCGTGACCGCGCTGCGCCCCGAGCGCGAGTCCGGCGCCTACGGCGCCGGCGACCAGGGCACCCCGTACGGCGGGCAGCCGTACGGGGCGCCGGGTGCGTACGGGGACGGCTGGTACGACAGCACGGCGGCGCCCGGCCCTCAGGGAGGCGCCCCCGGCGGCGCGGCGGCACCCGGCTCCTACGGGGACGCTTCCGACAGCACCACGTATCTGCCGCCGGTCGACGAGGAGACCGTGGCGCTGCGCATCCCCGAGCCACCGCCGGTGCGTGCGCCGCGTGAGGAATCCGCGTCGCCGGCGGACGGCGGGCGGGCGGCGCGCAGGAAGGCCGCCAGGAAGCGTCAGGGGCGGCGTGGGGGCTCGCACAAGGCGGCGGAGGGCTCCGGGGCCGCCGAAGGCCGCGAGGGCCCGTCAGGGGCCTCCGGGAGCGCTTCCCCGGCGCCGCTGTCCCGGGTGGAGGCGCGGCGGCAGGCGCGGGCCCGCAAGGCGAGCCCCGCGGTCGTCGCGAGCCGGGCCATCGGCGAGGTGTTCATCACCTGCGGTGTGCTGATGCTGCTGTTCGTCACCTACCAGCTGTGGTGGACGAACATCCGGGCGCAGGCACAGGCCGGCCAGGAGGCCAGCGATCTCCAGAAGGACTGGGCGAACGGCGAACGCAAGCCCGGGGCGTTCGAGCCGGGCCAGGGCTTCGCGCTGCTGCACATTCCCAAGCTGGACGTGGTGGTGCCGATCGCGGAGGGCATCAACAGCAAGAAGGTGCTCGACCGGGGCATGGTGGGCCACTACGCGGAGGGCGCGCTGAAGACGGCGATGCCGGACGCGAAGGCCGGCAACTTCGGGCTCGCCGGGCACCGGAACACGCACGGGGAGCCGTTCCGGTACATCAACCGGCTGGAGCCGGGCGACCCGATCGTCGTGGAGACGCAGGGCGAGTACTTCGTCTACACGATGGCGTCCGTACTGCCGGTGACCTCGCCGAGCAATGTGAGCGTCCTCGATCCGGTCCCCAAGGGATCGGGTTTCGCCGGGCCGGGCCGCTACATCACGCTGACCACGTGCACTCCGGAGTTCACCAGCAAGTACCGCTTGATCGTCTGGGGCAAGATGGTCGAGGAACGGCCGCGCAGCAAGGGCAAGCCGGATGCGCTCGTCAGTTAAGGGCAGAGGAAACGTGGCAGCGACCGCCGACGACACCGCACAGCAGACCGACCCGCCCGCGTCCTCGCCGCCGCGGGGACGCCGTCGCCGTTTGGGGCCGGTGGCGATGGTGGTCAGCTTCTTCGGGGAACTCCTCATCACCGCGGGCCTGGTGCTCGGCCTGTTCGTCGCCTACTCGCTGTGGTGGACGAACGTCGTCGCCGACCGTGCGGCGGACAAGCAGGCGGACAAGGTCCGTGACTCCTGGGAACAGGGGCCGGGCGGCGGCGCCGGCGCGGGCGGCGGTCCGGCCTCCTACGACAGCAGGAACGGCATCGGCTTCCTGCACGTGCCCGCCATGACCGGTGACGAGATCCTCGTCGAGAAGGGCACCTCGATGAAGGTGCTCAACGACGGTGTCGCCGGCTACTACACCGACCCCGTGAAGGCGGCCCTGCCGACCTCCGGCAAGAAGGGCAACTTCTCCCTCGCGGCCCACCGGGACGGCCACGGCGCGAAGTTCCACGGCATCCACAAGATCGGGAAGGGCGACCCGATCGTCTTCGAGACGAAGGACAAGTGGTACGTCTACAAGACCTACGCGATCCTTCCCGAGACCTCGAAGTACAACGTCGACGTCCTCGGGAAGATCCCGGAGGAGTCCGGCAAGAAGAAGGCCGGCCACTACATCACGCTGACGACCTGCACGCCGGTGTACACCAGCAAGTACCGCTACGTCGTCTGGGGCGAACTGGTCCGCACCGAGAAGGTGGACGAGAACCGGACACCGCCCGCGGAACTGCGCTGACGCGACGCGGGACATCCCGCACAGGCAGGAGCCCCGGTCCTCTCCGAGAAGAGGGCCGGGGCTCCTGCCGTGTGCCGTACGGGGTCCCGCGGGTCAGTCCCGGCCGCCGGTGGAGCCGCCGAAGATGCCGCCGTCGTTCCCTCCGTTGTTGCCTCCCTGGTCCACGGTGACCAGGTCGACCGGGGAGCCCTTGTCGACCGGGTTGCCCTGGCCCGGGTTGGAGGCGATGACACGGGAGTTCGGGTCCTGCGACGGACCGACGTTGCCGACCGCGAGCCCGGCCTCCTGCAGCATCCTCTGGGCGTCTTTGAGGGTCTGGCCGCTGACGTTCGGCACGGCGACCTTCTCGTTCTGCTTGGCCTTGCCGATGACGATCGTCACCTGGGAGTTCTTGTCGACCTGGGTGTTCGCTCCCGGGGTGGTGCGGATGACCTTGCCGACCAGGTTCGGGTCGTCGGTCTCCTCGTCGGTGCAGTTGCCCGCGAGGTCGTTCGCCGCCATCTGCGCCTTGGCCGCGTCACAGGACTGGTTGGTGACGTCCGGGACCGTGGACTTGGCCTCCTCCTTGGCGACGGTGAGGGTGATGGTGGTGCCCTTCTCCACCTCTTCGCCGAGGCCCGGGTTCTGCTCGAGGACGGTGCCCGGCTCCTGGGCGTCCACCTTCTCCTCGACCTCGACGACGAACTCGTACTTCTCGCCCTCGAGTTCGGCCTTGGCGTCCTCGACCTTGTCGCCGACGACGCTCGGCACCGCCACCTTGGGCGCCCCCGTGGAGACCACCAGGTCGATGGTGGACTCCTTGTCGACCTTCGTGCCGGCCGTCACACTCTGCGAGCAGATCTTCCCCGCGGTCTGGTCCTCGCAGGGCTTCTCTTCGAAGCTGAGTTTGAGATCGGCGTTGACGGCGAGCTGTTCGGCGCTCGCCTTCGTCTCACCGATGAAGCTCGGGGCCGCGACGATGCCGTTGCCCACGCCGCCGCTGCCGCTGATGGCCCAGCGGCCGATCAGGATCGCGCCGACGAGGACCAGGACGCCCGCCACGACCAGCAATATCGTCGAGGTGTTGTTCTTCTTCGGCTGGCGGCGCCGGCTCTGGCGGTCGTCGTAGCCGTAGCCGCCGTCGTCGGGGTTCATGGGCGGCAGCATCGAGGTCGCCGCACCGGGGTCCGCGCCCTGGCGCGGGGCCGTCGTCGGCTGGTCGTCCGGGTAGCCGCCGTAGCCGACCGCGCCCATGGCCGCGGTCGCCCCGACGGGCTGGCCGTCGAGGCAGGCCTCGATGTCGGCGCGCATCTCGTCGGCCGACTGGTACCGGTAGTCGGGGTCCTTGACCAGCGCCTTCAGCACGATCGCGTCCATCTCGGGCGTGATCTCGGGGTCGAAGACGCTCGGCGGCTGAGGTTCCTCGCGGACGTGCTGGTAGGCGACCGCGACCGGGGAGTCGCCCACGAAGGGCGGGCGGACGGTCAGCAGCTCGTACAGCAGACAGCCGGCGGAGTACAGGTCGGAACGCGCGTCGACCTGCTCGCCCTTGGCCTGCTCCGGCGAGAGGTACTGCGCGGTCCCGATGACGGCCGAGGTCTGCGTCATCGTCATGCCGGAGTCGCCCATCGCGCGGGCGATACCGAAGTCCATGACCTTGACCTGGCCGTTGCGGGTCAGCATGACGTTGGCGGGCTTGATGTCACGGTGGACGATGCCGGCCCGGTGGGAGTACTCCAGCGCCTGGAGGATGCCGATGGTCATCTCCAGCGTCCGCTCCGGCAGCAGTTTGCGGCCGCTGTGCAGGAGCTCACGGAGCGTGGAGCCGTCGACGTACTCCATGACGATGTACGGGATGGAGACCCCGTCGATGTAGTCCTCGCCCGTGTCGTAGACCGCCACGATCGCGGGATGGTTGAGCGAGGCGGCCGACTGGGCCTCCCGGCGGAACCGGGCCTGGAAGGACGGGTCGCGCGCGAGGTCCGCGCGCAGCGTCTTCACCGCCACGGTGCGGCCGAGACGGGTGTCATGGGCGAGGTAGACCTCCGCCATGCCGCCGCGGCCGAGCACATGGCCCAGTTCGTACCGGCCGCCGAGGCGACGCGGCTCTTCCATAGCTACCTACCAGCCCTCTCCGTCGATCCCGGGCGGCACATCTCGTGCCGCCGGAGGCTGCCGTCCGGGCATACCGTACCCGGCTCGCTTTGTGTGACCTGGCCAAGTGAGTCAGCCGATACAGGACCGGTACCGCAACGTGCACCGATGTGCAGCGGACGTGACCGGGGTCACTGCTTGCCCTTGACGACCGCCTCCATCACGCTCTTGGCGATGGGGGCCGCGAGGCCACCGCCGGAGATGTCGCCACGCACGGCGTCCTCGTCCTCGATGACGACCGCGACGGCCACGGGCGAGCTGCCGTCGCTGTTCTTGGCGTAGGAGATGAACCACGCGTAGGGGTTCTTGCTGTTGTTCTCACCGTGCTGGGCCGTGCCCGTCTTGCCGCCGACCGTGACGCCGTCGATCTGCGCGTTCTTGCCGGTGCCGTCGTTGACGACCGTCTCCATCATCGACTGGAGGATCTGGGCGTTCTTCGCCGACATCGGCTCGCTCAGCGTCTCCGGGTCGGTCTTCTCGACGGTGTCCAGGCTCGGGGCCTGGAGTTCGTCGACCATGTACGGCTTCATCAGGGTGCCGTTGTTGGCGATGGCGGCGGTGACCATGGCCATCTGCAGCGGGGTGGCGGCGGTGTTGAACTGGCCGATGGAGGAGAGCGCGACCTGCGAGGGCTCCATGTTCTCGGAGAACACGGAGGCGCTGGCGCGGACCGGGACGAACTGCTCCTGGGTGAACCCGAACTTCTTGGCGGTCTCGAGCATCTTGTCGTTGCCGAGGTCGGCACCGGCCTTGCCGAAGACGGTGTTGCAGGACACCCGCAGCGCCTCGCGCAGGGTGGCGTCCTTGCAGGGCAGGTCGCCGTCGTTCTTCAGCTCGGTCGTGGTGCCCGTCATGACCCACGGCAGCGGGGTGTCGGTCTTCTGGTCCGCGTCGTCGACCAGTCCGTGCTCCAGTGCGGCGGCCGCGGTGACGACCTTGAAGGTCGATCCGGGCGGGTAGACCTCGCGCAGCGCGCGGTTGAGCATCGGGTCGTCGGGGTTGTTCTTCTTCTGCAGCTTCTCCCACGCCTTGGTGTCCGTGTCGAGGCTGTTGCCGGCGATCGTGGACGGGTCGTACGACGGGAAGGAGGCCAGGGCGAGGATCTTGCCGGTGGACGGCTCCAGGGCGACGACGGAACCCTTGCCGCCCTGCTTCTTCAGGCCCTCGTAGGCGGCCTTCTGCGCGGCGCCGCTGAGGGTGGTGACGACGTTGCCGCCCTCCTTGTTCTTCCCCGTCAGCATGTCGAGCGTGTTGCGGAAGAAGAGCCGGTCGTCGTTGCCGGTGAGGATGCCGTCCTCGATGGACTCCAGCTGGTTGGCGCCGAAGGCCTGGGAGACGAAGCCGGTGACGGGCGCCCACATGGCGCCGTTCTTGTAGGTGCGCTTGTACGCGAAGTCGCCGTTGGTGGCCTTGTGCCCGGTGATGGGCTCGCCGTCGACGATGATGTCGCCGCGTGGTGAGGCGTACCGCTCGATCGCCACGCGGCGGTTGTTCTCGTCGTTGCGCAGTTTGTCGGCCTGGGCGTACTGGATCCAGTTGTTCCGGACGAGCAGGGCGAGGACGAGCAGGCCGCAGAAGATCGCGACCCGGCGCAGGGGCTTGTTCACGGGCGGACCACCTGGGTCATCTCGGCGTCGGGATTGGCGGCGGGAGCGGGTGCCGGGCGGCGGGCGGTGTCGCTGATTCTCAGCAGGATGCCGACCAGCGCCCAGTTGGCGATGACGGAGGAGCCTCCGTACGCCAGGAAGGGCATCGTCATACCGGTCAGCGGGATCAGGCCCATGACGCCGCCGGCGACGACGAAGACCTGGAGCGCGAAGGCGCCGGACAGGCCGATGGCGAGCAGCTTGCCGAACGGGTCACGGGCGGCGAGGGCGGTACGTACGCCACGCTCCACGATCAGCGCGTAGAGCAGGATCAGCGCCATGACGCCGGCCAGGCCGATCTCCTCGCCGAAGGTGGCGAGGATGAAGTCGGAGTTGGCGGCGAAGCCGATGAGGTCGGAGTTGCCCTGGCCCAGGCCCGTGCCGAGGGTGCCGCCGGAGCCGAAGGCCCACAGGGCCTGCATGGCCTGCTCGGAGTGGACGATGCCGTCCTGGACGCCGGCGCGGCTGAGTTCGAACTCGCGCATCGGGTCGAGCCAGGCCTGCACACGCGTCTGGATGTGCGGCTCGAAGCTGGCCACGCCGACAGCGCCGACCGCGGACATCAGCAGGCCGAACACGATCCAGCTGGTCCGCTCGGTGGCGACGTACAGCATGATCACGAACATGCCGAAGAACAGCAGCGAGGTGCCGAGGTCGGTCTCGAAGACCAGGATCAGGATGGAGATGATCCAGACGACGATGATCGGGCCGAGGTCGCGTCCGCGGGGCAGGTAGAGCCCCATGAAGCGGCGGCTGGCGAGGGCCAGCGCGTCGCGTTTGACCATGAGGTAGCCCGCGAAGAAGACCGCGAGGACGATCTTGGCGAACTCGCCCGGCTGCAGGGTGCCGAGACCGGGGATCTTGATCCAGATCTTGGCGCCGAAGACGTTGTGCCCGAGGCCCGGAACCAGCGGCAGGAGCAGCAGGACCAGCGCCCCGGCCATGGAGATGTAGGTGTAGCGCTGCAGGACGCGGTGGTCCTTCAGCAAGAACAGAACGGCGACGAACAGGGCGACACCGAGCGCGGAGTACATCAGCTGACGGGGTGCCGCCTCGACGAACGTGCGGCTCGCCTGCAGCCGGTCCGACTGGTCCAGGCGCCAGATGGCGACCAGACCGAGGCCGTTGAGCAGGGTCGCCAGCGGCAGCAGCAGCGGGTCCGCGTACGGGGCGAACTTGCGTACGGCGAGATGGCCGACGCCCGCCATCAGCCCGAGTCCCAGGCCGTAGCTCAGCAGTCCGGCGGGCACCTGGTCGTCGAGGGCGAGCCCCACGTTGGCGTAGGCGAAGACCGGGATGACGACGGCGAACACCAGCAGGGCGAGCTCGGTGTTGCGCCGGCTGGGTGCGCCGATCGCGCCGATCGTGGACGTGTGCTGCGTCGACGGGTTCGTAGTACTGCTCATCGTGTGACAGGGCCTCTCACGGCTTGCCTACTGCTTACCGCACAGCGAGACGACCTTCTGCTCTTCCTCCGAGAGGCTGGGGCCGGGGCTGGAAGTGGGTGCGGTCGTGGACGGGGGCGTGGAATCATCCGGGGCCTTCGTCGAGCCCGAGGGGGTCGGTGTCGGTGAAGCCTTGGACGTGAAGGAGACGGGTGTGGTTCCCGTGGTGCCTCCGGCCTCGCCCTCGCCGGTCTTCGCGTTCTTCTCGATCTCGGCGGCGCGGCGTTCGGCCTGCTTCTCGCAGGCGGAGGCCTGAACCGCCAGCTCCTCGATCTTCTTCCGCGCGCCGTACAGGTCGCCTTCGGCGATGGTCGCCTCGACCAGCTTCCGCTGGTAGGGCGGCAGGTACTTGAGTTCGATCTCGGGGTGGTCCTTCTCGACCTTCGAGAGCGAGACCCAGGCCAGGTCCTGGCTGATGCCCCGGTAGAGCGCGACGTGCTCGTCCTTGGTGCCGACGTAGTACTGCGTCTGCGTCCAGCGCCAGCCGCCGTACATGGCGCCGCCGATGACGGCGAGCGCGAGCAGGCCGTACACGGACCTCTTGAGCCACCGGCGGTTCCTGGCGGGTTTGACGAAGTCGTCGTCGCCGTAGTCGAAGCCGTCGGTGGGGATGAAGCCGGTGACGTCGCCGCTGCCGGGCGGTCCGAACTCGCCGCCGCCCCCGCCGCCCCCGCCGCGCCGGCGGCCGAGGCCGGAGGCGCGGCCGGCGGGGGTCTGCATGATGCCGTTGTCGTGGAGCTGGTTCTGGTTCTCGGCGACGGCGCCGACCACGACCGGGGTGTCGGAGAGCTGCCCGGCGAGGGTGTCCCCGGTGTCCAGGTCCAGGACGTCGGCGACGATCACGGTGATGTTGTCGGGACCGCCGCCGCGCAGTGCCAGTTCGATCAGGTTCTGGACGGTCTCCTCGGGGCCCTGGTAGCTCGCCAGAGCGTCCTCGAGGGTCTGGTGGGAGACCACGCCGGACAGACCGTCGGAGCAGATCAGGTACCGGTCACCGGCCCGGACCTCGCGGATCGACAGGTCGGGTTCGACGTGTTCGCCGCTGCCGAGGGCCCGCATGAGCAGGGAGCGCTGCGGGTGGGTGGTGGCCTCCTCCTCGGTGATCCGGCCCTCGTCGACCAGACGCTGCACCCAGGTGTGGTCCTGGGTGATCTGGGTGAGGACGCCGTCACGCAGGAGGTAGGCGCGGGAGTCGCCGACGTGCACCATGCCGAGGCGCTGGCCGGTCCACAGCAGGGCGGTCAGGGTGGTGCCCATGCCCTCGAGCTGGGGATCCTCCTCGACCATCATGCGCAGCTGGTCGTTGGCCCGCTGGACGGCCGTGCCGAGGGAGGTCAGCAGGTCGGAGCCGGGGACGTCGTCGTCGAGCGCGACGATGGTGGAGATCGCCTCGGAGGAGGCGACCTCACCGGCCGCGGCGCCGCCCATGCCGTCGGCGATGGCGAGCAGGCGGGGACCGGCGTAACCGGAGTCCTCGTTGCCCTCCCGGATCATCCCCTTGTGCGATCCGGCGGCGAAGCGCAGTGACAGACTCATGCGCACCTCGCCCGTCGGCTCCGGGTACAGCCGGTCGTGTCGAGCCACACTGCCCACCCTCCGGTCGGGAGCGCGCCGGGGCCCTGGGTGGGGACCCCCACTGCGTGCTCGCTCCGCTCGCGCTCATTCATTGGTGTAGCACTACTTCCGCAGCTCGATGACGGTCTTGCCGATGCGGATCGGTGCGCCCAGCGAAATCGGTGTGGGGGTCGTCAGCCGGGTCCGGTCCAGGTAGGTGCCGTTGGTGGAGCCCAGGTCCTCGACGATCCACTGGCCGTCGCGGTCCGGGTAGATCCTGGCATGGCGGCTGGAGGCGTAGTCGTCGTCCAGCACGATCGTGCTGTCGTGCGCCCGGCCCAGGGTGATGGTCTGGCCCTGGAGGGCGACGGTGGTGCCGGTGAGGGTGCCCTCGGACAC
>NZ_NEUB01000886.1 GCF_002910825.1 Streptomyces sp. SM1
CGGCCGTACGCCCACCGCGGGTGTGCCGGGTCAGGTCTTCCACCATGGGTCCATCATCGCCGCCGCGCCCGGCGGGCGCCCGGCCCTGTGGACAACTCCCCGCGACGGTCCGGGACCGTCACCCGACAGGTCCGGTTCGGCGACACCCGATGTGCCGGCGGGGATGCGGTCCAGGGCCTCCCGCCGGTCGGCGAGGGCATGCACGAGGACATGCCCGGCCGGCCTCCGCGGGCGGCGGAGGTGCCGGAGCGGACCAAGCACCTCGCTCGTTGAGGCCAGGCCGCAGCCGCCGGGTCAGACCGGCTGCGCGGAGGGAAGCGGGGCCGCGGCCGGGGGATGCGGGTACTCGGTGGTCCGGTTCTGGAAGGAGAGGATCTTGGGATTGACGACGACTCCGTCGCGGATCTCGACAGCGTTCCTGATCGTGGCGTCGCTGTCCCAGGACGCCGGGCCGCTCATGACCTTGCGCAGATAGGGCAGCAGCGCCTCACTGATCTCCCAGGTGGCCGAGTTCCACAGATGTGACGGGCTGTGATCCACCCCGTAGTAGTGGCAGCCAGGGCCCACCGTGATCATCGGGTCCTCGAACGTGGTCGGCCGGGCCCATGCGAAGCCCATGCCCTCGTCACAGGAGACGTCGACGAAAAGGGTTCCGGGCCGGAACAGGGCGAGTTCCTCGGCGGCGACGAACGTCAGAGGCGCGTCGGTGTCCTGCCTCACA
The DNA here is from genome assembly GCF_002910825.1 of Streptomyces sp. SM1. Lineage (GTDB taxonomy): Bacteria > Actinomycetota > Actinomycetes > Streptomycetales > Streptomycetaceae > Streptomyces > Streptomyces okerensis. Next base: position 722 of record NZ_NEUB01000886.1, read on the forward strand.
CAGTTGACGATGATGTCGAACCCGGCCAGATGTTCCGCGAGCGGCACGGGCCCCGGTCCGGTGATCGCCTCCAGGCGGGACGGGTCGTCCGCCCGCTCCGCGAAGTGGCCCATCACGACGGACGGCATCGGGGAGGCCACCGCGGCGGCGGCCCGCTGGGTGAGCACCGTGACGTCGGAGACCCCGAGGGCGCCCAGTCCGGTGACCGCCCCGCGTGCCGTGGCACCGAAGCTGATGACCACCGCACGCATCCGGCGGCCGTAGCTGCCGGTCACTCCCACGAGCTGAAGGGCGTGCAGCACGGAGGAGTATCCGGCGAGTTCGTTGTTCTTGTGGAAGACGTGGACGCTGAAGGCGCCCGTGGAGGTCCAGTGGTTCATGGCCTCCCAGGCGATGAGGGTGAGCCGCCGGTCGATGCCGAGCTGCGTCATCCGCGCGTCCTGCACACAGTGCGGCCAGCCCCACAGCACCTGGCCCTCGCGCAGTTGGGCGACGTCCTCGTGCACCGGCTTGGGCAGCAGCAGCACATCGCACTCGGCAAGGAGCTGCCCGCGGGTGCGCAGTCCGCCCACCAGCGGACGCAGCATGTCGTCACCCACGCCGAACCGCTCGCCGTACCCCTCCTCGAGGAAGACCCTCGCGCGTACGTCGGGTGCGATCCGGTCGAGGTGATCGGGATGCAACGGCAGTCGGAACTCGTTCTCCTTGCGGGAGGAGGCGAGAACTCCGAGACTCAGCAGACTCATGTGCGTCCTTCTGTTTCGTTGTCGTCGTACGTGGCGCGGCGTGATGCGGCTGCCGGGAACGGCCCCGCCCCCCGTGTCTGCGAACGCGCTCCCGCAACGGGAGGGGCGTCTCGACCAGACCGTCGACCGAACCGCACGCCGTACGCGCGCCTTCCGGGGGGGGCGCGCATCTGTCCGCCGGCACGGCGGGGGACCACCACGGCTTCGGAGCCGGACGTCTCCCGGTAGTCGGTACGCCCGCCGGGCGGTCCGGTCCGGTCCGGTCCGGTGAGCATCTGGGCGGTCGGTTCGAGACAGCCGCGAGATGCCCGGGGAGCTTCAGAGAACCCTGTACCGCCGGGCACGGAAGAGGTTGCGGAAGTCGGCGGGACTGTGCGGGCCAGACGGCATCGCGCGGCTCATTTCCGGCAGGGTTCGTCGTACGTCGACCCTTGCCGTTCTCCGGGTGCGACGCCGCGATGGATGACGGCATACGAGGTGCGCCCGGTGACACCACCGTACTCCCCCGCACCGGGCCCCGACGGGCTGCTGAGGCGCCGCCCGGTCCACTGCTCCGTCAGGGCCGGGGTGAACCTGCTCCCGCCGGCCGCAGGATGGACCGCATCCCCGGCGAAGGGATCGGGTCCGTAACCGGCGTCCTTCCGGGCTCCCGCGCGTTCCCGGCGGAAGTGAGGTCCAGGGTCACGGCAGGGCGGTGTCACTCATTCGGGTAGCACCCGGCCTCCGAGCGGGCGGCGTCTCTCGATGCGGCAAGCCGGACGAGTGGCAGGGACGTGCGTCAAGTCCGGCAGCCACTGAGAGCTTTTCGGACAAAGTGAGGGCCGTCCGGGGAAGTACAAGCAACCCGGAGGGTGTCCGGTGGCCTCTCATGGTCCGAACAACACCGCCTCGCACGTCAGTTGGGGCCGAACTGCTCGTCCACGTTCCATGACGCACTCGAAAGCCGGAAGCACAAGGACTGATGACCAGACTCCAGCAGGGCCGCACCAACCGCCTGACCCGCCCCTCCATCGCCGTCGCCGCGGCCGTCGCCGTGGCCGCGGGCGTCGTCGCCGCCGCGCCCGACGCGAAGTCCGAGGAGCCGACGCCGCAGCTCAGCCTGATCGCCGCCTCCACCTCCGTCACGCTCGACTCGTGGAAGGAGGATCCCGGGGTCTACCTCGACCTGGGGACGTACGTCACCTCCGAGAACGGCGCCTTCGAGCTGAAGGTGACCCGCAAGTCCTACAAGGACCCGGTCGTCGCCCAGCAGATCCTCCGGAACGGGAAGAAGACCCGGACCAGGACGCTCCCCGCCGGGACCGTCGACGACTTCGCCGGACTGCCGGACTTCACGCAGATCACCCTCACCGACGCGTCCGGCTCGACGGTGCTGGTTAAGACCGAGGCGTTCTGCCCCAACAACGCCTCGGGTCGGGTCCGGCCGGATGCCCCCGCCAACTCGAAGTATCCGGAGAACTGTCCGACGAACCCCTTCACCCTCGGCTCGGTGTGGGGCGTCGAGAACGGCTGGGCGTCCAACACCTACGCGGGGTTCTACACCGACCCGGTCCAGCTGGACGCCGGCACCTACACCGCCGAGATCAACGTGGCCGAGAAGTACCGCGACCTCTTCGGCATCGCCGACAAGCCGCAGACCGTCAAGGTGGTCGTCCGCGAGCGCAGCTGGGACGACGAGGAGAGTGCCGACGCCCGCAGCTCGGCGAAGACCACCGCCTCCGGGCACGGCGCCCACGCGGATCACAGCGCCCACGCGCAGCACGGGGCCGCCGCGGACACCCCGGCCCCCGGCGCCGCGACGAGCGGTGCCGGCCCCTCGTACAACGCCGGCCACGGGCCCTACCCGTCGGCTCCGCCCGCCCTGCCGTGGGCGCTGAAGAAGAAGTCCCTGGAGCGGCGGGCCTTCACCGCCGCCGACATCGGTGACGGCACCGGGCAGACCGACGGTTCGCGGCAGGCGCCGGGCGCCCTGCCCAACGCGAAGCGGCCCGCCGGCAAGGCGTCCGTGCCCGACGTACCCAAGCCCGACCTGCGCTCGCTGCCCGCCTTCGGCATCACCGTCAGCGACGGCTACGAGGAGGTACCCGGCAAGAACTACCTCGCCTTCAGCGCCAACGTGTGGAACGCGGGCCCGGCCAGGCTCGTCGTGGACGGCTTCCGCTCCCCGGGCAAGGAGGTGATGGACGCCTACCAGTACTTCTACGACGCCGACGGCAAGCAGGTCGGATACACCCCGACGGGCGGCATGGAGTGGGACCCGCGTCCCGGCCACGAGCACTGGCACTTCCTGGACTTCGCCAGCTACCGGCTGCTGACGGCCGACCAGAAGGAGACGGTGCGCAGCGGCAAGGAGGCGTTCTGCCTGGCCAACACCGACGCTGTCGACTACACGGTGAAGAACGCCGACTGGCACCCGAGCAACACGGATCTGTCCACCGCGTGCGGCTCCGAGAACTCCATCTCCGTGCGCGAGGTGCTCGACGTCGGCTCCGGTGACACCTACACCCAGGACCTGCCGGGCCAGTCCTTCGACATCACGGACCTGCCGAACGGCACGTACTACATCCAGGTCCTGGCCAACCCGGAGAACCGGCTCAAGGAGACCGACTACTCCAACAACAGCGCGCTGCGGGAGGTCGTCCTGGGAGGCGAGAAGGGCGCCCGTACGGTGACGGTCCCCCCGCACCACCTGGTGAACGCCAACTGACCGGCCCCTGACGGCAGGGGCGGCTCCGGTCCCGGAGACGGGCCGGAACCGCCCCGGCTCCGCACGCCTACGCCCTGCCGCAGACCCCTCCACACCCACCGGCGGGGTCACCTTCCGGGCCCGGCACCTTCGTCCACGCCACCGGCCCACACACCGAGGACGCCCCGCGGGCCTTCCTCGGTGACCGCGCCGGCCCGGGACCACATGGTCCCGGGCCGGCGCGGACCTGTCCGGCGCGGAAGCAGCAGCCGCCGACGAACCGGCCCACGCGCCGCTGCTCTCCCCGGGCGCACTCGCCCGAGCCCTCAACAGGTCGCCGCGGGCTCCGGGCCCGGGCGGGCACGGACGACCGCACGCTCCGTACCCTCCGGCCGCCCGGTCCCCGGTCCCCGTCACCCGTCCCCCGTCACTCGGCCACCCGACCGCCTTGGACCACGCGAGGCACCCGGCAGGCGAGGCACTCCGCCAGATACCCCTTGGGGTATTTGACACCCTCCAGCAGACAGCCGTACTCTCGCCGCATAGATACCCCCCGGGGTAACTGAGGAGATAACGGCACGACCCGTGAAGTGACGCAGCGCGTCCAAGCGGCAGGGCACGTGATCTCCGCCGCCGGTGACCTCCGCAGCAGAACGGCCGCCCCCGGACGAACGTCCGCGGCATCGACGCCTGCGCAACCGACACCCGCACCCCGCCCGCTGGAAAGGAACTCCGCCGTGGCAGCCACCCCCTCCCCCGCCGACGCCCCGGTCTCGGGCCGTCACCGCGTCGCCGTCATCGGCGGCGGCAGCGCCGGCATCAGTGTCGCGGCCCGCCTGCGCCGGGCCGGCGTCAGTGACATCACCCTGATCGAGCCGTCCGACACCCACTGGTACCAGCCGTTGTGGACCCTGGTCGGTGGCGGTCAGGCAGCCCTGAGCACCACCCGCCGTCCCGAGGGATCGGTCGTACCGGACGGCGTGCGGTGGATCCGCCGCCGGGCCCTGGCCGTCGACCCCGGGGCCCGCACCGTGTCCCTGTCCGGCGGCGCCGAACTCGCCTACGAGTACCTGGTGATGGCGCCCGGCATCCAGCTCGACTGGGACGGCGTGCCGGGACTGGCCGAGGCCGTCGGACACGACCGGGTGAGCAGCAACTACGCACCCGAGTACGCCCCGCGCACCTGGGAGCTGATCCGGCGGATGCGCTCGGGCACGGCCGTCTTCACCCACCCGGCGTCCCCGCTGAAGTGCGGCGGCGCTCCGCAGAAGATCGCGTATCTGGCCGCCGACCACTGGCGCCGGCAGGGGGTTCTCGGCAACATCCGGATCATCCTCGTCGTCCCCGATCCGGCGCTGTTCAAGGTGCCCGCCTGGTCGCGGGTACTGGATCAGGTGGCCGCCCGGTACGGCATCGAGGTGCGGCTGCGTTCCGAGATGACCGCCGTCGACGGCGACCGCCGCGAGATCACCCTCACCGACCTCGCGCACGGCACGAAGGAGACCGTCGGCTACGACCTCCTGCACGCCGTGCCGCCGCAGAGCGCACCCGACTGGGTCGGGGCCGGTCCGCTCGCCGACCCGGCCAGTCCGCAGGGCTTCGTCGCCGCCGACAAGCACACCCTGCAGAGCCCCTTCCACGACAACGTCTTCGCGGTCGGCGACGTGGCGAACCTTCCCACCTCGAAGACCGGAGCCGCCGTGCGCAAGCAGGCCCCGGTGGTCGCGGCGAATCTCCTGGAGGTGATGGGCGGACGCCCTCCGTCTCACCGTTACGACGGCTACACGTCCTGCCCGCTGGTGACCGCGCGCGACCGGATGCTGCTCGCCGAGTTCGACTACGACCTCGCCCCCACGCCCTCCTTCCCGCTGATCGACCCCTTCAAGGAGCGGCGCACGATGTGGGCGTTCAAGCGGTACGGGCTGCCGCCGGTGTACTGGCACGGCATGCTCACCGGCCGCCTCTGACCGGCCGGCCCGGGCACCCCCGGCCCGGGCCGGTCCCACTCCCCCGCCTCCCCGCCTCGCCCACCCGTCCCCACCCCCGTACGGAGGTTCCCGATGTTCTTCGCCCAGTACTACCTCGACTGTCTCTCCCACGCGTCCTACATGATCGCCGACGAGACCACCGGCAAGGCCGTCGTCGTCGACCCGCGCCGCGACGTCTCCGAGTACCTCGCCGACGCCGCGGCCCGCGGCTTCACCATCGAGGCGGTCGTCAACACCCACTTCCACGCCGACTTCCTCGCCGGCCACCTGGAGCTCGCCGACCGCACCGGAGCCTGGATCGGCTACGGGCAGCGGGCCGAGGCCGAGTACCCCATCCGCAGGCTGGCCGACGGCGAGCGCATCAGCCTCGGCGACGTCGAGCTGCGGATCCTGGAGACCCCCGGCCACACGCCGGAGTCGATCAGCGTCCTGGTGTACCAGCACACGGCGGACGCCGTCCCGTACGGCGTCCTGACCGGTGACGCGCTGTTCATCGGCGACGTGGGCCGCCCCGACCTGCTGGCCTCGATCGGCGTGACCGCCGACGAACTCGGCAGAATGCTCTACGACACCGTCCAGCACAAGCTGATGGCCCTTCCCGACGCCGTCCGGGTCTTCCCCGCCCACGGGGCCGGCAGCGCCTGCGGCAAGAACCTCTCCACCCGGCGCCAGTCCACCATCGGCGAGCAGCGCGCCACCAACTACGCCTGCCGGCCCATGAGCGAGGAACGGTTCGTGGAACTGGTGACCGCGGGACAGCCCTCCGCGCCCGCCTACTTCGTGTACGACGCCATCCTCAACCGCAAGGAGCACGGCCTGTTCGACACCGCCTCCGTGCAACGGCCCCTGTCGGTCGAGGAGTTCATGGAGCGGCGCTCCGCGGGAGCGGTCGTGGTCGACGCCCGTTCGCCGCAGGACTTCGCGTCCGGACATCTGCGCGGCTCGGTCAACGTGCCCGCGGACGGCCGGTTCGCCGAGCAGGCGGGCACGGTGGTCGGCCCCGAGCAGGAGGTGCTCGTGGTCGCGCCGCAGGACCGCGAGGAGGAGATCGTCACCCGGCTCGCCCGGATCGGCTTCGACAGGGTCGGCGGCTACCTGCGCGAGCCCGAGGGCGCCTTCCCGGCCCTGGCCGACGAGATGGAGCAGGCCGGCCGGCTGACCGCCGTCGAGCTGCGCCGCCTGCTGGACGGCGACGAACCGCCGCTGGTCCTGGACGTGCGGAGCGCCGCCGAACGCGAAGAGGGCCTCATCGGGGGTTCGTCGCACATTCCCCTCGCCGAACTCGCCCGCCGCGCGGAGGAGATCCCCGCCGGCCGTCCCGTGGTCGTGCACTGCGCGGGTGGCCACCGCTCCTCCATCGCCGCCGCTCTGCTGCGCCACAAGGGCCGCGCCGACGTCTCCGACCTGCTCGGCGGCTACGGCGCCTGGCTCGCCCTGCCCGCGTCCGCCGACGTCTGAGCCGGCGTGCCCGGGGCGGGCGGCGACCGCGTCACCGGCCTCCGCCCGCCCCGGTGCTGTCTGATGGGGCAGGGACTCCACTCAAGGGGATCCACTCGACGGAATCCACTCACCCGAGGGACGAGGTGCGCACGATGGACGCAGCGGGCTGGGACGAGCGGTATCGCGGCAGCGAACTGGTGTGGAAGGCCGAGCCCAACCGGTTCGTCGAACAGGAGCTGGCCGGCCTGGAGCCGTCCGGTCGGGCGGTGGACATCGCCGCCGGGGAGGGACGCAACGCGGTCTGGCTCGCGGTACGGGGCTGGGAGGTGGACGCCGTCGACTTCTCCGCCGTAGCCCTGGAGAAGGCCGGCCGGCTGGCCGCGGAACGGGACGCGCGCCTGCGCACCGTGCACGCCGATCTCCTGGACTGGGAGCCCGCGGCCGCGACGTACGACCTCGCGCTGATCGCGTATCTGCAGCTGCCGTGGCCGCAGTTGGCCGGGGTACTGTCCCGGGCCGCCACCGCCGTCCGGGCGGGCGGCACCCTGCTGCTCGTCGGCCACGACGCCGCCAACCTCGACCACGGCTACGGCGGCCCGCGGGATCCGGGTGTGCTCCACACCGCCGAACAGGTCGCCGGCGTCTGGCGGCCGTACGCCGACATCGTGCGGGCCGAGACGGCCGGCCGGCCGGTGGTCGACCCCGAGGGCCACCGCCGCACGGCGCTGGACACGCTCGTCCGCGCCGTACGGAGATGACACGGCCCGCACGGGAACGGCGCGCCTCGCCGGTGGGCCCCGGCCGTCGCACGGCCGGGGCCCACCGGGTCCGCGGGGTCCGGTCCCGGTGCCGGTCGGCGCCGCAGCGTGAGGACGCCGGGCCGCCACGGCAGCCGGTTGTACTCACCGCCCGCGTTGGGGTCCTTGCCCTGGTAGAGGAGCTGCAGGTTGCAGGGGGCGATGGTCATGGTCTGGTCGGGGTTGTTCCGGACCAGGTCACCGTGGCTGATGTCGTTGGTCCAGGTGGCGCCGCTGTTGGCCTTGCCCGCGAACGGGTTGCTCTCGCTCGCGGCCTGCGGGGTCCAGGAGCCGCTCAGACTGGACGACGTGAAGGACCGGAAGTAGCGCCCGTTCGCGCCCATCGCCTCGACGATCATGAGGTACTGGTTCCGGTCCTTGACCTTGTAGACCTGTAGGCCCTCGAGGAGGTTGGCCTTCGTGTCGCTCATGATGGTCGTGTACGACGAGCCGAAATTGCCCGGGAAGTTCCCGATCGGCATGCTCGCCCGGCAGATCTTGCCGTTGTCACCGGCGAAGAACAGGTACATGTTCTGGCCGTCGGCGATCAGGGTCCGGCCGATCGGGCCGGTGTCGGAGCCGGAGATGCTCCCGGTGGGCCGGCGCGTCGTTCCCGGCCCCGTCCGCCACCACGGAGTCCACACCGCATGCCGAAGATCAACGCCCCTGCCGTCGCCGAGCACCGGGCCCAGCAGCGCGAGGCCCTGATCGGTGTGGCGATCGATCTCCTGGTGAACGAGGGCGCCGCCGCCGTCACGCCCGCGGCGGTCGGCGCCCGGGCGGGTCTGGCCCGTTCCAGCGTGTACCAGTACTTCGACTCCTCGGCGGCCTTGCTGGCGACCATCACGGAAGAGGCGTTCCGGCGGTCGAACGAGGCACTGGCCGGCGCCATGGCCACGGCCGGCGACCCGGTGGAGCGCGTCGAGGCGTTCTTCCGGGAGAGCCTGCGGCTCGGTGCCGAAGGCGCGCACCGGCCCGCGGAAGTCCTCATGGGAGCGGGTCTTCCGCCCGCTTGTCAGGAGCGGCTGATGGAACTCCACCTGGAGCAGGTCGAACCGTTCCGCGCCTCCGTGAGGGAGATCGGCGTCCCCGACCCCTCGCTCACGGCGGACCTCATCGCCGGCATGCTGCACTCGGCGCTCTCCGCCGTGGACCGCGGTGCGCCGCTCGACACGGTGACGGACCACACCCTCGAGCTGGTGCGCCGCTGCCTGTCTCCGGCCGGCACCTTGGAGGACCGGCCGGCCACTCGGTGGCCGGCCCGCGCCACCTCGCCCGCTCGGGCCGAGGCCTCCGGTACCGGCTGCCCCGCCGGGGCGGTGCGGGACCCGCTCGGTCGGGGCACCTCACCGGACGAGGCGGTTCCAGGCCGGTGTCCCGACGCGCTGCGGGTCGCCGGTGCCGCGGCGGGAGACGGTGGCCCCGCGGGGAGTGTGTCGTCCGTGGGGGACGTGTCGGCCATGACGGGCTCCGGCCGCTCGAGCGGCCACGGCCGGTTCCGCAGCGACACTGGTGCCGCCGGTGCGCGCGAATGTCGTACAGGCTGGTGACCCGTACGTACGGATCGACCGCGTGGGACCGCGCCACGGTCCCCGGCTTACCGGGCCGGGGTCACTCGGGCGGAGCGCCCAGCGGGCTCGCGGCCAGCGCACGTGCGGTGCCGTACAGGTTCGCGGCCATCGCGCGGCCTGTCCGGTGGGCCCAGTCGTGCCCGCGTCCGTCGTCGAGGTAGTCCGGGCCGGGGCCCGGGCCCAGGTGCCAGTAGGTCCACGACTGGCCGGGGATGGTGTAGCCGATGTCGCACAGGGCGCCGTTGATTTCACTGATCACGTGATGGGCGCCGTCCTCGTTGCCGGTGACGACGACCCCCGCGACGCGGTTGTAGGCGACGGGGCGGCCGTCGTCGTCCGTCTCGGAGAGCATCGCGTCCATGCGTTCCAGCACGCGCTGGGCCACCGAGGACGGCCGGCCGAGCCAGGTCGGGGAGGCGACGACCAGGATCTCTGCCCGCAGCAGCTTGGCATGCACAGCGGGCCAGTCGTCCCCCGCGTCCACGGCCTCGCTGACCACACCGGGGTGAAGGTCCAGATCGACGGCGCGGACGTACTCCACCTCCGTTCCGCCGTTCTCCGCCAGCCAGTCGCCGACCACCTGAGCCAGTGCGGCGGTGTTGGAGGGCTCGGGGGACTTCTTGAGCGTGCAGTTGATCACCAGTGCCTTCATGACACACCCGTACCCCGCCGCGGTCGGGCAACCTCGAACCGCACCCGTCCGGACGAAGCCGGCACCGACAGCGTCAGTACGTGCCGTCGGCTCGGCGTGGCCGCTTGCTCCCCTCGCCGCGTCCGCCCCGGAACATTCGCGTCCGGGCGGGTTTCCACCCGCCGTCCGGTGTTACGCGTACGGGGCGGCACGCGACCCGCGTGCCGGCACCCCACTCACCGGAGGTCCCGATGAACACCGCGGTCAAGGACATGCTCGCCGCCTACCCCGCCGACCTGGGCGGTGTCGACCGAGACAGGCTCGCCCGCTGCATCGAGGAGTGCCTCGTCTGCGCCCAGGCGTGTACCGCGTGTGCGGACGCCTGTCTGTCGGAGGAGATGGTCGCCGAGCTGACCAAGTGCATCCGGACCGACGCCGACTGCGCCGACGTCTGCGCCACGACCGCCGCCGTCCTCTCCCGCCACACGGGCTACGACGCCAACGTCACCCGGGCCGTCCTCACGGCGTGCGCCGCCGTCTGCAAAGCCTGCGGTGACGAGTGCGCGAGCCACGCCGACCGGCACGAGCACTGCCGCGTCTGCGCCGAGGCGTGCCGGCGCTGCGAGCAGGCGTGCAACGACCTGCTCGCCTCCCTCGGCTGACACCCGCACGGCCGGGCCGGGTCCGGACAGGGCGACGTTTCCCGGGTAGCCGCACGGTTACCCATGGGGTGTCGTGCCCCCACGCGTCCCGGCGCCGGGGACAGCCGTCCACCAGCGGAATCGGAAACGGAGCTTGCATGGCCAGCACGAAGGTGTCCGACTACGTCCTCCAGCGGCTGCGCGAGTGGGACGTCGACCACGTCTTCGCCTACGCGGGCGACGGCATCAACGGCCTGCTGGCGGCCTGGGGGCGGGCGGACAACAAGCCGAAGTTCGTCCAGGCCCGGCACGAGGAGATGGCTGCCTTCCAGGCCGTCGGGTACGCCAAGTTCTCCGGCAGGGTGGGTGTCTGTGCCGCCACCTCTGGTCCCGGCGCGATCCACCTGCTCAACGGGCTCTACGACGCCAAGCTCGACCACGTTCCGGTCGTGGCGCTGGTCGGGCAGACCAACCGCAGCGCCATGGGCGGCTCGTACCAGCAGGAAGTGGACCTGGCCGCCCTGTACAAGGACGTCGCCTCGGACTTCTGCGAGACGGCCACGGTTCCCGAGCAGCTGCCGAACCTCATCGACCGGGCTCTGCGCACCGCGTACGCGAAGCGGACCGTGACCGCGGTCATCCTCCCGGCCGACGTGCAGGAGCTGGACTACAGCCCGCCCACGCACGCCTTCAAGATGGTGCCCTCCAGCCTCGGACTGGGACGGTACGCACCGGTCCCGGCGGAGGAGGAGGTCCAGCGGGCCGCCGACGTGCTGAACTCCGGCGAGAAGGTCGCGGTGCTGATCGGTCAGGGAGCCCGGGTCGCCCGCGCCGAGGTCGAACGGCTGGCGGACGTGCTCGGCGCCGGTGTGGCCAAGGCCCTGCTCGGCAAGGACGCCCTGCCCGACGACCTGCCCTACGTCACCGGCTCCATCGGGCTGCTGGGCACCCGCCCCTCCTACGAGCTGATGCAGGAGTGCGACACCCTGCTGATGATCGGCTCCAGCTTCCCGTACACGCAGTTCATGCCGGAACTGGACCAGGCACGGGCCGTGCAGATCGACATCGACCCGCACATGATCGGTCTGCGCTACCCGAACGAGGTCAACCTCGTCGGCGACGCCCGCGAGACCCTCCAGCGGCTGCTGCCGCGCCTGCACCGCAAGGAGGACCGGGCGTGGCGGGAGAAGATCGAGAAGAACGTCGCCCGCTGGTGGGAGGTCATGCAGCGGCGCGCCGCCGTCAGCGCCGACCCGGTCAATCCCGAGTACGTCGTCCACGCGCTGGACGGCAGGCTGCCCGACGACGCGATCCTCGCCGCCGATTCCGGCTCGGCCGCCAACTGGTACGCCCGGCACCTGCGGTTGCGCGGCCGGATGCGGGGCTCTCTGTCGGGCACCCTGGCCACCATGGGCCCCGGCGTGCCGTACGCCATCGGCGCGAAGTTCGCCCACCCCGACCGGCCCGCCATCGCGCTGGTCGGCGACGGCGCGATGCAGATGAACGGCATGATGGAGATGGTCACCGCCGCGAAGTACTACCGCGAGTGGTCCGACCCGCGGCTGATCGTGGCCGTGCTGAACAACGGCGACCTGAACCAGGTGACCTGGGAGATGCGGGCCATGTCCGGCGCCCCGCAGTTCGAGGAGTCACAGCACATTCCCGACCTGCCGTACGCGGAGATCGCCCGGCACATGGGCCTGGACGGCGTCCGGGTGGAGAAGCCCAAGCACGTCGAGTCCGCGTGGGACCAGGCCCTCGCCGCCGGCCGGCCCTTCGTCATCGACTTCCGTACGGACCCGGCCGTCCCGCCGATCCCGCCGCACGCCTCCCTGGACCAGATCGAGGCCGCCGCCACCGCGATCCTCAAGGGGGACAGCGACAGCGGCTCCATGGTCAGGCAGGGGCTGAAGGCCAAGGTGCAGGAGATGCTGCCCGGCAGCCGCCACCGCGGTGACCGCCCCGGCGCCGGACCGCACGACAGCACGGAAGAGAACAGGTGAGCCGGGCCGCGCCACGGGGCCGGGCGCTCCGCGGCGGGCCCGCCGCGAAGCGCCCGGACGTCCCGGTACCGGATTCCCGTGGATCCGCCGGGCGCTGACGCGACCCTGCCCCGGGACGCGACCACGGCCGGTGCCGCCGTCGCGCAAGCCGGAGCAGCCGGAGCAGCCGGAGCAGCCGGAGCAGCCGGAGCATAGACTCCCTCACCTGCCGCGCGGACGGAAGCAGTACCGGCGTGCCCGCTCGACGGGAGGGCCGGCGGGAGGCGACGCACGTCACACCTTCGCGGCCGCGGTGCGGGCGCATGCCGGGACCCGGTCGGGGTGCCCGACGCGATTCGGGCTCGACGGAGGAGGGCGATGAGGGGCATGGACGGCGTCGCCGCTCCCGACGGGGACAGCGCTCCCGCGTCCGGGCATCAGGGAGGTACCGGCGCCCTGCTCGGCGGAACGCTGGAGAACCTGCGTGCGGCCGCCATGACGATGGACGACGACGGCCTCGTCGTCGCGGTCAACAGCGCGGCCATGAGGCTGTTGGGCAGGGATGCCCCGGAACTCGTCGGTCAGGACTTCCACGACCTGCTGCACCGGGACAGGTACGGGCACTCGGTGCCGCGCACGCGCTGCCGGATCAGGAAGGCGCTCCTGACGGGGAGTACCGGGCACGGCGACGCCGAGTGGTTCGCCTGCGGGGACGGCACTCTCGCGCAGTTGTCCTGGCTGGCCACGCCGTACGCATCCGTCCCGGGCGGCGCGGGTGCGCTGGTCCTGCTGTACGACCCGGAGCTCCCCGACGCGCGCCACGGCGACGGCGGACACTCCGCGCCGCTCACGGAGCTGGACCGCCTGGCCCTGCTGGCGGAGACGACCACGCAGCTCACGTCCACCCTGGACGTGGACGAGGCGCTGCACCGGCTGGCGGCTCTGACCGTGCCCCGGCTCGCGGACTGGGCGGTGTTCGACCTGATCACCGAACGCGACGAGGTGCGACGTGTCCTGGTGATGGAGCACAAGGACGGCATCCGGGTCGAGCGGGACGACCTGCGGGGTCCGATGCCCCCTGTGCCGGCGGAGTCGCCGATGCCCCTGTCGCGGGCCCTGCGCGGGGCCGCCTCCTCCCTGGTCGGCCCCTCCACCTACCAGGGCCCGCCCGACTCGGGCATAGCGGTCGAGCAGCAGCGCCTGTTCACCGCGACGGGCATGCACTCCGCCGTCATCGCACCCATTCGTGGTCTGCGCGACGTACTCGGCGCACTGACCCTGGGCCGCGCCCGGCGTCACGACCCGTTCACCCCCGCCGACCTGCCGCTGCTGGAAGACCTCACCCGCCGCGCGGGCCTGGCGCTGGACAACGCGCGCCTGTACCAGCGCCAGCGCAAAGTCGCCGAGACCATGCAGCGCCACCTGCTGCCCCAGCTCCCCGTGGTGCCCGGTCTGGAGATGACGGCGCGCTACCTCCCCGCTCCGGACGCCTCGTCCGTGGGCGGTGACTGGTACGACGCCTTCGCCCTGACCGGCCCCGCCCACGCGCTGGCCATCGGCGACGTCGTCGGGCACGATCTCGACGCCGCGGCCGGCATGGCGCAGGTCCGCAACATGCTGCGCGCCTTCGCCTGGTCCCACCCGGAGTCCGCGCCGAGCGCCGTCGTCACACGGCTCGACGAGGCGGTGATGCACATAGCGGAGGTACCCATGGCCACCATGATCCTCGCCACGCTCGCCCTCGGCGACGACGCCCTGTGGCGCTTGCGGTGGACGAACGCCGGCCACCCGCCGCCCCTGCTCATCACCCACGACGGTCAGTCCCGCTACCTCGAAGAGGGGCACGGCATACTCCTCGGCACCGGAGTCACCAGGCCCCGCCCCGACGCCGTGGCCGTCCTGCCGCCCCGGGCGACGCTCCTGCTCTACACCGACGGACTGGTCGAGTCCCCGCACCATTCCATCGATCACGGGCTGGACCGGTTGCGCAGGCACGCGGCCTCCCTGGCCCACCGCCCTCTGGACTCCTTCTGCGACTCGCTGCTGGACCAGGCCCGCTCCGGCGACAACGACGACGACATCGCCATGCTGGCGCTGCGCGCACCACCTCCCCCGTGACTCACCTGACCAGCGCGTGAGCCGCACAGGGCGGGAGGAAGGGGAGACCGCCGGAGCGCTCGTGCCGGCGGCCGGGGACCCCCCCTGTCGCAGGCCACCGTCCCTTCCCCGGCCGGACGGCCCGGCGCCGGCCGTCGTTTCGCTCTCGCAGGGGTGGACGGTCCGGTGTTCAGGCCGGTGGCCCGTAGCGGGCGGCGACAGCCGTCGCGCGGTGGTGCAGGGAGGTACGCAGCCACTGCGGGGCCTCCACCTCCGTGTACGGAGCGTGCTGCCACAGCGCCCATTCCGCGTGCCGTGCGTCCTGGAAGACGACGTGCAGCCGGAGCCTGCCGTCCTCGTCGGTCTCCTCGGAGCGGACCGCCAGGGCGGTGGCGACCAGGTGCTCCCGGCGCGCGGGGCCCAGGCGGCCCACCACAGCGGTGGTGTCGCCGCCGGTCCGGAACCGCACGTTGCGTTCGCGCCAGGCCCGGTCCAGGTCGACCGTGTCGGAGCGCCGCGCGGGTTCGTCGAGCTCCTCGGCCGTCAGGACCCGGCTCAGCCGGTAGGTGCGGTCCTCGGTGCCCCGCGTGGCCAGCAGGTAGCCCTGGTCCCTGACGGTGACCAGACCGATCGGGTCCACCGTGCGCCACTTCGGGGGCCGGCCCACGGCCTCGTAGTGGATGCGCAGTCTGTGCCCGGCGAGCACCGCGCGCCGGACCTCGGCGACGATGGAGTCGGGGACCTCCTCGGGGGCCACGCGCCGCGAGAGGAGATCGGTCTCCGGGTCGATGAGCAGCCGCTGCGCCGCTCCGGCGGCGGTGTCCCGCAGTCCCTCGGGCAGCGCGTCGACCACTTTCAGCACGGCCGAGGCGAGCTACACGCTGGCCAGGGAGACCACCGGCAGCCGCACCGGCGCATCGGCCAACGCCCGCATGACGCTGGAGCGCTACTACGTGGCCGCACTCTGACGCAGGCCCCCTCGCCCCCCGCCGGACAGGCCGCGCGCGCCGGCCCGGCGGGGGGCGCTGTGCGCGGTCGGGGTGATGCCCACCGTGTCATGGTGAGGAGCTCCCGGACGCCGGCTCGACGCCCCGCCCGCGCCGCGCGCACCAAGGGGAACGACGACGACGGACGGTCCTCCGGGCCACGTCGTCGGTCCGCCTTCGTCGCGTACACCGCGAGCCACTGACGGTACGACACGGCTGACGCCCCACGTCCGATCCGTACCGCGCGGGCGGACCGCACCCCGGCGGTCGGCCCGCCGAGATCCCGGCCGGCAATGACCCTCTTCCCACCATCCCGGTCTTACTCGTCAACGGCAATTTTCAGAGGGGACGCCGCCTTACGGAATTCCGGTCCGGGGCCGACGGTCCATCAATTGCCCCGGGCGACAGGGCACGCAACGATGGAGCGCGCGCATGTCCCGCCGACCGGACAGGACGGCGATTTCTCCGAGCATTTACCGCACCCCTCGAAAGGTGGTTCCGCATGTTCGTCCCCAGCCATTACCGGCAGCCAGACACCTCGTGGATGGTCGATCTGATGCGTTCCAACCCGCTGGCCCTGATGGCCAGCAACGGCACCCCCGAGGTGACTGTTTACGGCCGTCCGTGACCTGCGGTGACGTGGTGCGGGGCAGTCGCGATGGTCGAGTAGATTGATCTTGTGACCTCCGAGCAGCCGCCGCCGTCGTACAACGAGCTGGCCGGTCTGATCGTGGAGCTGAGGCTGGTAGCAGCCGCGCAGGCCGCGACGATTGAGCGACGTGAAGCACGGATCGTCGAGCAGGACGCTGAGATCGCGGAGTTGAAGCGGCGGCTGGCCGCTGATTGGCGCAACTCCTCCAAGCCGCCGTCCAGTGACGGGCTGGACAAGAGGCCCGCACCGAAGTCGCTGCGCAAGGCGTCGGGGCGTCGGCCGGGCCGGGCCAAGGGCGATCCCGGTGGCCGGCTGGAGCAGGTCACCGACCCGGACGTGATAGTCGATCATCATCCGGCCGCGTGCGGCAGCTGTGGCGGTGGTCTGTCCGATGCGTCGGGTTCGGGCTTCCGGGCCCGGCAGGTCTTCGATCTGCCCGAGATCCGCCCCCAGGTGACCGAGCACCGGCTGCACCGGGCGGTGTGCGGTTGCGGGTACACCACCACGGCGACGGCTCCGGACCTGCCCACGGCGGCCGCCGTGTACGGACCCGGCGTCCGAGCCGCGATCGCCTGCCTGTCGGCCTATCAGCACCTGCCGGCCCAACGCCTCGCCGAGGCCATGGACTGCCTGTTCAGCCTGCCGGTCTCCACCGGCACCGTCCTGTCCGTCCCGGCTCGCGCCCACGACGGGCTCGGGTCCTTCGAGGCCCAGGTCAAGGACCACCTGGCCACGGTGCCGGTCGCGCACGCGGACGAGTCCGGGGTACGGGTCGCGGGGAAACTGCACTGGCTGCACGTGATGTGCACCCACCTGGTCACCTTCTACGGCATCCACCACCAGCGCGGCCGGGCGGCCATGGACGACCTCGGCGTCCTGCCCGGCTTCACCGGCACCCTGGTCACCGATGCCCTGGCCCCCTACACGGTCTACGGCGACGCGCAGGCCCTGTGCGGGGCGCACGTGCTGCGTGAACCCATTGCCGTGACCGAGGACACCCGCCATGACCCCGCCTGGGCCCAGGCGATGATCGATGTCCTGGTCGAGGCGAAGGACGCAGTCGCCGACGCTGTGGCCACCGGGCACGACGCCCTGGACGCCGAGACGTCGGCCGGTTTCCAGGACCGCTACCGGCAGGCAGCGTTGTGCGGCATCGCCGCCAACCCCTACGCCGGCACCGGCCCCCGCTCCAAGGCCAGGGCTCTGGCCATGCGCCTGCGGGACCGCACCACCATGTACCAGCGGTACATGGTCGGCTTCAGTGTCCCGTTCGACAACAACCAGGCCGAACGCGACCTACGGATGATCAAGGTGCAACAGAAGGTCTCCGGGGCCTGGCGGACCCTGACCGGCGCAAGGCGCTTCGCCCGGATCCGCGCCCACATCTCCACCGTCCGCACACACGGCATCAGCCCCCTCACCGCCCTGCGCGACCTCTTCGCCGGACGGCCATGGATGCTGCCCGC
>NZ_NEUB01000887.1 GCF_002910825.1 Streptomyces sp. SM1
CCCGTCCAACCCGGCCGCGTCACGGCGGCGCGCCAACAGCGTGCGCGGAAGGGCGTTTTCCCTGTACGTGTCGCCGTACCGCGCCGACTCGAACTGCTGTTGTCTCCTTACGGCGCATTTCCGGCGTACGACGCGGACGGCCCGGGTATCACCGGTTCGGGCAGTGGATGGCGCGTCAACTGCCGATGGTGAGCGAGGGGTTGGTGGGTATGGCGTGCTGGTACGAAGGGCCGTTGGCCGCCTTCGACACGGAGGCGACGGGTGGGGACGTCGAGAACGACCGGATCGTGTCGGCCGCTCTCGTCGTCCAGGACGGGCCGGGATCCCGGCCCCGGGCGACCCGCTGGCTGGTGAATCCGGGGGTGCCGGTGCCGGCCGGGGCGACGCTGCCGCACGGGCTGACGGACGAGCATCTGCAGCGCGACGGCCGCTGGCCGGCACCGGTGATGTACGAGGTGGCGCAGGCGCTGGCGGAGCAGGCCCGGGTGGGCCGACCGCTGGTGGTGATGAACGCGCCGTTCGATCTCACGCTGCTGGACCGGGAGTTGCGCCGGCACCGGGCGTCGTCGCTGGCCCGCTGGTTCGAGCGGACACCGCTGCTGGTGCTGGACCCGTGGGTGCTGGACAGGCATCTGGACCGCTGTCGCAAGGGCCGGCGGACGCTGACCGACCTGTGCGCGCTGTACGAGGTGCCGTGGGAGGCGGCGCACGACGCGGCGGCCGCGCTGGAGGTCGCCCGGGCGGTGGGGCGGCGTTTCGCGTCCCGTCTCGAGCGGTTGTCGCCCGGTGAGCTGCACACCCTGCAGGCGGTGTGGCACGCGGGGCAGGCGCGGGGACTCCAGACGTGGTTCGCGCGCAGTGGCACGGAAGAGATGGTCGACCCGGCATGGCCGCTGCGTCCGGACCTGTCGGCGGCTGCGTGAGGGCACCCGCCGCAAGGACAAAGCCGGTCCGTCGGGGACGGACCGGCTTTCCCGGTGGGCGATACTGGGTTCGAACCAGTGACCTCTTCGGTGTGAACGAAGCGCTCTCCCACTGAGCTAATCGCCCGGGAACGCAGTGAACAATACAGGTCCGGGGAGGCTTCCTTCAAACCGCTTGCAGGTGTGCGGCCAGTCCGCGCCGGCCGGCCCGCATCATCGCCGCGTGGTTGACGCGGAAGACCGGCCGGGCGGGTACGGCGAGCAGGCGCAGCAGCGGCTTGCGGACGTCGACCTCCTGCTCGTAGTGGGCGAGGCAGCCGTGTGCTCCCAGGCCGGTGACGGTCCAGCGGGCCCAGCCGTCGATGTCGCCGGACAGGCCCGCCTCCAGGACCCCGGTCTCCCGGTCGCGCCGCCCCTCCCGCACGGTCGAGGTCAGGTCGTAGGGCAGGAGGGAGCGGATCGTGACGATGCCGCTAGTGTCGTCGAGGCGGGTGACGTCGCGTACCTGCGGCCACCACAGGGGGTAGTCCTCGATCCGTTCCAGTGCGTTGTACACCGTCGCGGCGGGCGCGGACAGGGTCCACAGACTGCGGAAGCGGTAATGGTTCCAGTCCATCTACGGAGTGTGCCCGCCCGCGCCCGGGATGCCGCTACGGCATGCGGTCCCCCAGCAGCGCCAGGTTCTCGATGGCGTCGAGGCCGTAGAGCGCGGTGTCGTTGGTGGAGACCCAGGTGGCCTCGCTCCCCGCGACCAGGGCGGCCGGTCCGCCCACCTTCTCGGTCTGCCAGGGCGCCGACTCCTTGTAGCCGTCGGAGTCGTAGAACTTCCGCCAGGCCCGCGCGGCGAGTTCCTCGTCGCCGGTCCGTACGGCGGCGTAGGCGTCGAGGCGGGAGTGGCCCTGGAAGAGGATCAGGCTGCCGAGGTGGGAACCGTACCGCTCCGCCTGTTCGGCCTTGCTCGCGTTGAAGCAGCGGCAGTAGTCGTAGTAGGCCTCGTTGAACTCCGGCATGTCGACGAGGTCGATCAGTTCGGCGCAGAGTTCGTTCAGGCCGAAGACGGCGGACAGGTGGGAGACCTCCACCTTCGGGGTGTCGGCGACGGCGAACCTGCCGGTGTCGAGGTCGTACAGGCCGCTGCCCTGGACGAAGCCGTTGGGCTGGGCGGCGATGGTCTCCATGGTGGAGAGCACGCGGGCCCTGGCCTTCTCCCACTGCGGGCCCTTGCGTTCCCACTCGGTGAGCCAGGCGGAGACCAGTCCGCTCCAGTCGGTGCCGAAGCCGATGGACAGGGCGTTGCGGTCGGGTGTGTAGGGCTCGGTGCGGATCTTGCGGAGGGAGTCGAGGGCGAGGAAGGTCTCGTCGGAGTCGACGCCTGCGCGCATGAGGTCACCGACGCGTTCGTCGGCGGTGAGGAAGTAGTAGAAGCGGCGGTGTGTGGTGTTGGCGATGCGCTGCTGTTTGGCGCTGTCGGCGTAGTGCTGAACGCCGTGCCGGGTGCCGAGGCCGGCCCATCGGCCGAGGCGGTAGACGTCGACCTCGCCGGTGTGGCAGGTCACGGCCTCGGCGAAGCGGAAGATGTCCGCACGACCGGAGCGCAGGTACGCGTACCAGAGCCACAGGTCGGGCGAGAGTTCGGAGTTGTCCCAGGCGTAGCCGCCGACGTCGTAGCGCCACTGGTGCCGGACGGTGTCGTAGGTGTGCGTGATGTCGCCGTAGTCCCAGAAGCCGTACCAGCGGCGCTGGTCCTTGTAGTAGTTGACTACTCCCCTCCCTGAGCAGGAGGGGATTCCTGGCTCAGGCTGCCTCCCGGAGCGGCGCTCCGGGAGGTCTTGTGCCCTCGAGGCCAGCCGGGTTCAGACCTGCCCGGGCAAGCATCACGTAGGCGGAGTTCTTGTCCCTGGGGAAGACTGCTCCGCACGCGACACAGGTGTAGGTACGTTCCGACAGCGGCAGGGCGTGCTTGGCTCTCGCTCCGCACCCGGCGCAGTCCATGGTGGTGTGCGCGGGATGCACCAAACGCACATCCCGCCCGTGCTTGCGGCCCATCTCGACCAGGGCCAGTTTGGTGGTGCCGATGGCGGCGTCGGCGGCCCTGCGTGCCATCATGGTCCTGGCGAGGAACTTCGGCCGGAAGTCCTCCACCGCGATCACATCATGGTCCCGCACCACACGCTTGGCCCACTTGCGGGCGGTGTCCTGCCGCTGCCGGGCGATCTTCGCGTAGGTCTTTGCCCGCCACCGTTTCGCCTCCCGGTACCCCTTCGATGCCGCCCGCCCCTTCTTCGGCTTGCGGTGGGCCACCATCCGGTCGTATCGGGACAGCCTCTGCTGCGCCTTGAAGCCGTGGCGGGGGTGGGGGAGGTCGTGGCGGTCGGAGGTGGTGGTGGCGGTCTCCTTGACTCCCCAGTCGATACCGATGACCGCGCCCGTCTGCGGCAGCGGCTCAATCGTGGTGGGCACGACGAACGAGGCGTACCAATGCCCGACACGGCCACGGTAGACCCGCACCGCGGACGGTTCGGCCGGGAGAGGGCGGGACCAGACCACGGTCAGGACGATCCCGCCCGCCAGATGCAGCCGCCCGCCTTTGAGGCGGAAACCGCGCCGCGTGTAGTTCAGCGACGGATCACTCCCCCGCCGCTTCTTGTGACGCGGCATCCCCGCCCGCCGATTCACCGGCAGCCGGTCCTTGACATCTTTGAGCGCTTTGCCACGGGATACGGCAAAGTCACGGATGGCCTGCTGCTGCGGCACGGAGGCGCCCTCTGCCAGCCACGGCGTCACCGCACACGCACGCGTCATGGTAACAGGTGTAGACGAGCGTGGCGTCGGCCGGCCCGCACCGGGTGTCGGAGACGACGTAGGCGGAGCCGAACACCTGGAACGCGTGGATGGACTCCAGCAGTACGTTGAAGAACAGCACCGGGGAGATCATCGGCAGGGTGATGTTCCAGAACCGCCGCAGCGGACCGGCCCCGTCCACCTCGGCCGCCTCGTACAGCTCGCGCGGGACCTGCTTGAGGCCGGCCAGGAAGATGACCATCGGCGCGCCGAACTGCCAGATGCTCAGGGCCACCAGGGCGTACAGGACGTAGTCCGGGTTGCCGATCCAGCCGCCCGCGTCGAACCCGAAGATCTTCTGCGTGCGGTCCACGACCGCGTCGTCGGAGAACAGCGCCCGCCACACGAAGCCGACGGAGACACTGGCGCCGATGAGCGAGGGCATGTAGAACGCGGCCCGGTACAGGCCCTGTCCGCGCCGCTGCTGCGCGAGCAGCAGCGCGACACAGAGCGCGAGCAGCAGCTTCAGCGGGGTGGCCACGACGACGTACTTGAGTGTGACCTCCACCGACTTCTGCCAGCGCGGGTCCTGGAACATCGTGGTGAAGTTGTCCAGCCCGATCCACCGGGGCGGGGTGAACAGGTTGTAGCTGGTGAACGCGTAGTACAGCGACGCGATCATCGGCCCCGCCGTGAGCAGCAGGAACCCCGCGATCCACGGTGACATGAAGAGGTAGCCGGCGAGGTTCT
>NZ_NEUB01000888.1 GCF_002910825.1 Streptomyces sp. SM1
CCGCCCTCTGGTCGGGCGAGGCCGACAGCGCCTTCGGCCCGCGCTCGCGGGTGGACACCGCCCTCGCCGTGCGCCGCGCCGCCCGCGTCTGGCCGCCCCTGGACCGGCTCTCCGACCAGGATGTGCCCGATGTGCTGGCCCTGTCCGAGGACGAGCTGAACGATCTGCTCGGCGTGGCCGCCACCCGGCTCGCCGCGGCCGGCGTCGCCGTGCACTGGCCCCGGGATCTCGCCCAGGACCTCACCGTCACGGCGGTCGTCCGCCCGGCACCCGGCTCGGCGACCGACGGCACCGGCTTCTTCGAGAGCGAGGACCTGCTCCGGTTCGGCTGGCAGCTCGCCCTCGCCGGCGACCCGCTCACCGAGGCCGAGATGGATGCCCTGGCCGAGGCCCACCGCCCCGTCGTACGCCTGCGGGACCAGTGGGTACTGGTCGACCCCGCCCTCGTCCGCAAGGCCCGCAAACGGGACCTGGGGCTGCTCGACCCGGTCGACGCGCTGTCCGTCGCCCTCACCGGCCACGCGGAGGTCGACGGCGAGACGGTCGAGGCGGTCCCCGCCGGGGCCCTGGCCGCCCTGCGCGACCGCCTGACCGCCGGTGTACGGCCCGCCGCGCCGCCGCCCGGCCTGGACGCCACCCTGCGCGACTACCAGCTGCGCGGACTGGCCTGGCTCGACCTCATGACCTCCCTCGGCCTCGGCGGCTGCCTCGCCGACGACATGGGCCTCGGCAAGACGATCACCCTCATCGCGCTCCACCTGAAGCGGGCCCGCCGCGAACCGACCCTGGTGGTCTGCCCCGCCTCGCTGCTCGGCAACTGGCAGCGGGAGATCACCCGGTTCGCCCCCGGCGTCCCCGTGCGCCGCTTCCACGGGCCCGACCGCACCCTGGACGACGCCGGCAGCGGCTTCGTCCTCACCACCTACGGCACCATGCGCTCCGCCGCCCCCGACCTGGCCGCCCACGCGTGGGGCATGGTCGTCGCCGACGAGGCACAGCACGTCAAGAACCCCCACTCCGCGACGGCGAAGGCACTGCGCACGATCCCGGCCCCCGCCCGGGTGGCGCTCACCGGCACACCCGTGGAGAACAACCTCTCCGAGCTGTGGGCCCTCCTCGACTGGACGACCCCCGGGCTCCTCGGCCCGCTCAAGTCCTTCCGCGCCCGGCACGCCCGCGCGGTGGAGACCGGCGAGGACGAGGAAGCGGTGGAGCGTCTCGCCCGTCTGGTCCGGCCCTTCCTCCTGCGGCGCAAGAAGTCCGACCCCGGCATCGTCCCCGAACTGCCGCCCAAGACCGAGACCGACCACCCCGTACCGCTCACCCGCGAACAGGCTTCGCTGTACGAGGCGGTGGTGCGCGAGTCGATGGCCGCCATCGAGACCGTGCAGGGCATGGGCCGCCGCGGCCTGGTGCTGAAGCTGCTCACCTCGCTGAAGCAGATCTGCGACCACCCGGCCCTGTACCTGAAGGAGGGGCACGCGCAGACCGGCGGCGACCGGCTCGCCGCCCGCTCCGGCAAACTCGCCCTGCTGGACGAGCTGCTGGACACCCTGCTGGCCGAGGACGGCTCGGCCCTCGTGTTCACGCAGTACGTCGGGATGGCCCGCCTGATCACCGCCCACCTCGCCGAGCGGGCGGTCCCGGTCGAACTGCTCCACGGCGGTACACCGGTGCCGGAGCGGGAGCACATGGTCGACCGCTTCCAGAGCGGCGCGACCCCGGTCCTGGTGCTGTCCCTGAAGGCCGCCGGCACCGGCCTGAACCTCACCCGCGCCGGACACGTCGTCCACTTCGACCGCTGGTGGAACCCGGCGGTCGAGGAACAGGCCACCGACCGCGCGTACCGCATCGGACAGACCCAGCCCGTCCAGGTCCACCGCCTCGTCACCGAGGGCACGGTAGAGGACCGCATCGCCGAGATGCTGGAGGCCAAGCGAGCCCTCGCCGACGCGATTCTCGGCTCGGGCGAGTCGGCCCTCACCGAACTCTCCGACCGTGACCTGTCC
>NZ_NEUB01000889.1 GCF_002910825.1 Streptomyces sp. SM1
GGCGTCAGCAGCGGGACAAGGGTGCCGAGGCGGCGCTCGCCGCATCGGCGGGTCGGCCGAAGACCGATCCGCGGGACAAGGAGATCGCCCGGCTCAAGTCCGAAAACGCCAAGCTGGGAGCCGAGCTGGGCAAGGCACGCACCGTCATCGAGGTGCAGTCAAAACTCTCCGCGCTGCTCGACCAGTTCGCCACGGACAGCGCCACGACGAACAACGGCGAGAGCAAGTGACCTTGGCGGAAGCGGCGTCCGCTGGCGTGCCCGTCGGCGAGGGCGAGTCGGCCTTCGAGGCGGCCCGCACGGTTGCCCTGGGCAAGCTGTCCCTCCTGGTCGGCCGGGTCAAGGCATGCGCCGCGCTCGGCGTGAGCCGGGCGACCTGGTACCGCCACCACCGCACGTCCCCGCCGCCGGTGAAGCCGACGCTGGAGCGCAAGCGCCATCCGCGGGCCCTGAGCGAGGCTGAGGAGGCGGAGGTCCTGGCGGTGTTGCGGTCGGCCGAGTTCGTCGACATGGCACCGGCCGAGATCTACGCGGTGCTGCTGGACCGGGGCACCTATCTGTGTTCGGAGGCGACGATGTACCGGATCCTGCGCCGACACGGCGAGGTCCGCGAGCGCCGTCGGCAGGCCACGCATCCGCCCCGCAAGAAGCCTGAGTTGATCGCGACCGCTCCGAATCGGGTGTGGTCGTGGGACATCACGAAGCTGAAGGGCCCGTATCGGGGAAGCTATTTCTGCCTCTACACGATCATCGACATCTACAGCCGCTACACCGTCGGCTGGATGATCGCCGCATCCGAGAACAAGGACCTCGCCGAGCAGTTCCTGTCCTCCACCATCACCAAGTACCCCGTTGAGCAAGGGAAGCTGACGATCCACTCCGACCGGGGATCGCCGATGATCGCCCACAACGTCGCGCAGATGCTCAGCAATATGGGCGTCACCAAGTCCCATTCGAGACCGAAAACGTCGAATGACAACCCGTACTCGGAAAGTCAGTACAAAACCTTGAAGTACCGGCACGATTTCCCCGACCGGTTCGGCTGCATCGAGGACGCCCGCACCTGGTGCACCGGCTTCTTCGACTGGTACAACCTCGCCCACCGACACTCCGGGATAGCGATGCACGCCCCATTCGACGTGCACTTCGGGCTCGCCGACCAGCTCCGCGAGATGCGAGCCGACGTCCTCACGAGCGTCTACCAACAACACCCCGAACGGTTCGTCCGAAAGCCACCCCAGCCACCGAAACTGCCCGAGGCCGCCTGGATCAACAAGCCGGCCGACCTCCGACACGACGATCAAACGATCCCGGCACAGCGATAGAACGAACTACCTGCCTTGATCACGTTGACAGGTTCCGCTTACCCTGGCTGCCGCACTGGTGACAGCCCTCACCACGGTGTCTCAACGGTGACGGCTCACCTCCGGTCGCGTACCTGCCGTCAGCACTCTCTCCGTGACTGCAGACGCCCTCCGTGCGCGGGGGCCACGCCGTACCCTACGTGGTGAGGCGGACGAGGTCTGCGATCCCACGCCGTCCCATTCGGGAGCGTGTCCGCGAGTGTGGGAAGCACGGTGTTCGGCTGCACCACGGTGCCCCCAAACCGGGAGCACCCGTGTGCCCGCAAGGCTGGCCCCAAGCGTCTGCCAGCTCACGTTGCGGATTGGGGGCGCTCGGCGCCTGCGGGGTAGGGCCCTCGTTCTCGCCGATGGAGTGGTTAGCGGTCTCTGAGGTCATCGGCGACCGTACGGTCGATGTTGTGCTGTGCACTGTCCGCGAGTGCTTTGTAGAAGAGGTCGACGACAGAGCCGCGCGGCAGTCTGGCACGGATGCGCTGGGCGCGTTCGCGGATGTCTAGGTCTTCCGGATATGGCTGACCAGGTGTTCCGGACCGGAAGCCGTAGACTACTGAGGCGTGCAGGTTTCCCGCGGTACGGCGGAACAGGTCTTCCGACAGCCGGGAGGCTGTCTTCAGCAGAGCGCTGACGTAGTCCACGTGTTCCCAGACGATGTTCTTGGGCATTTTCTTCAGAAGTGGGGCGGCGGCGTACGCCAGTTCGCTGTTCCCTTCCTGGTAGGGCTCAAGGAAGAGACTGAGGGTCAACTCGTCGGCGGGGCCGGCGACAGTCCAGAAGAGGTCCGGTGCATGCAGTTCACGGCGCCACGGGTTCTCATGTGGTTGGGCCAGCCAGTTCCGCACCGATCGCATCAGGTCAAGCCGAACAGGACTGTCAGGCAAGGGGAGCCGAACACTCCACTGGTAAGGCATGGGATCGAAGTGCTTCTTCGCGGGGTCCTCCTCCCAGCGTTCGATCCGTGCGCAAAGGAGGCCGACTGCGGCTTCCGGGTCGGCCTCGGCAAGATGGGCCACAAACTGTTGCACCGTGTGATCATTGAGCGTGGGAAGAGCCGTCAGCTGGGCCAGGAAGTAGCTGCGCTGGCTGTCGGTGAGCTGGTCCCAGGACAACAGGCGATCCATCGTGAAGGCCCACCAGAGGCGATATGGCACGACTCCGGTCTCGCCGAAGGGTACGGAGGTCAGCAAGCCAAGGGCCTCGTCCTTCGAAGTGGGCAGCATCGACACGGCCATGCCGAGGACTCCCGCGCGCACCATGGGGTCGGGGTGATCGGCCAGGGAGCGGGCGAGTGCGAGTGCACCGGCCTCCTGCACCGATGGTTCCGGGATGTACTTCTGGAGGGCCTCGGACACTGCCTGGACTCCCACAGCTTCCCCGTCGGCAACAAGCTCGCGGCATGTGTCCATGGCGCGGGGAACGTCCTGTTCGAACGATGCGTGTAGCACTGAGGGCAGCATGACACGGGCAGCTCCCTCCTCGACGCTGGCCAGCCGGTCGAGAAGTGCGGGGACTAGGTCAGGGCACTCCTGCAGCGCTTCCTTGAGTACTACGTGCACTCCTTCTGAGTGACTGGCCAGTACCCGGTGGCCCCTCTCGATGAGCGACACGAGTAGATCTGCGGCCTGGCTGGCGGTCTGTTTCCTGAACTCGCCGAGCGTCTGGTGGCGTAGTGCCGCCCAGTGGTTTTGGACGCTCTCCAGGGATTCATTCTCTTCAGAGCCAGGCACCAGGGATTCGTCGTAGGCGCCTGTGTGGAGCAGGAGCGCCAGCCGGTGTTCCGTTTTGTCCGGCAACGCATCGACTACGGTCTGTGCCGCCTCACGCATCTGAGTGGGGCCGTATTTGACGGTCCAGCTCAGCGAACGCCGGGTCGCGAGCGACACCAGAGGACCCGGCTGCGTTGCGGTAACCCGATTGGCCAGTTCGCGGAGCAACTCGATGTTGCACGGCTCGAATGCGTCGCTCTGGTCGCGAACGGCTTCTTCCAGGGACGCGGCGGCCACGGCTGCTCGCCCTTCGTGCCCGGACGTGTACTGGTCGAGGAGGATTGCCACCGCACGTCGCCTGATCGGCGCGACCACCTCCACTCGGACCGGGTATTGGCTGAGAGTGAGAGTCCAGCCTTCCATCGTTCGCCCCTCCGCCGTGCTGGAGAACAACGGATCGAGCAGCGCGAGAGGCATTCGGTTCACGGGGTTCGGCGGGGCTTGTTCCACCCAATCCGCCACCGCATCGAGCAGGATCTCCTGATAATCCGCTGGCTTGCCCGGGACGTACGAGGCAAGGTCCAGGAGAACACGCAGGGCCGCGTCCGGGTTCTGGTTGAGCGGCCGTCCGTCGTTGCGACCCAAGGACCACAGGAGATCGTATACGCCGCGCAGCTGATCTAGGTCAACGGCGACTGCCTCTAGGACACGCGGTACTTTGCGCAGGACATCGGCCTGGCCGTACGTGCCCGGCATCCAATCCATGCTGTCTGGCCGGTCGTCCTGGACCGTCGGGTTGTCCAGAGCCCATCGCATCAAGTCGAGAACGCGCTGAGGCTGGAAAGGAGCGATCCTCAAGAGGAGCTGCAGAAGTGCCGCACGGGTGTAAGCACCCCCCCGTTTGAACTCATCCTCCACCACGGTCCACAAGGGATCGAGGACACTCCCCCGGCGGGAGCCAATGCCGTTCCACTGCCAGTCGACACGGCCAGCGTTGAGGAGGGCGTTGGCCAGTGCGTCACCGTCCGCGTGTTCGCGGACCTCGCGGAGGTACTCGCTGGGAGAGCCATCGTGCGGATTGAGGGCTGCCTCGGCAAGGAGGACATCGCCGAGCAGGTCGGGGGAAATGCGAATCGAGGCGCCGCGCCGCACCACGATGCCTGTTCCTTCGAGATGCAGCAGCCGAGGACTGATCCTGGAGAACGGCATCTGCAGGATGCCGGACAGCGCGTCCTGGAATTGGGGTACGTCCGTGGCAACGGGCTGCAGGGCAGCAATGGCATGCAGCAGCGCCCGGTCATCATCGGGCTGCAGTGACTGCGACAGGGCAGACTGGACGAACACGTCGAGGAGCAGTCGGTGCACGTCGGTGCTGCTCTGCAAGGCGTGGACATCCAGCTTTCCTCGCCGTAGGGCACTCGCGGCATTCACTAGCAGCAACGGCGAGTCAGCGGCGACGTGCGCCACGACGCGAGCGGCGTGTTCCTGTCCTTCTCCCAGAATCTCGGAGGCCAGCATGAGCGCGTCATTGCCGCCCAGGGCCGACAGCTCCCACCGCGGAATTTCGCTCTCCTCCACTTTGGCAGCGCGAAGAGCCTGCTGGACCACATGCCTGCCGTACGGTCGGGTCGCGATCACCAAACGGGCGGCGGGTCTTGCGCGCAGTACGCCGGTCAACACCAGGGCGAGATCGTCTGACCGCTCGTGCGCGTCCTCGATCAGCACGAGCAGTCGATCGTCTGTCGGAAGATGCTCGACCTCCTCCGGCGTGAACGGGCCGGGCAGTAGTACACGGACGCTCCCGCCGAGGCCGGAAACGTGTTGGCGTGCAAGCTGGCACAGCAAACGGCTCTTTCCTTGCCCCGCGCTACCGGTCAGGACGCCGATCCGCGGTCCCTCGCTGCCGGCAGCGAACGCGGTCATGGCCTCCAGAAAGGCCGTCCGGCCGACGAGCTGGAACTCGTGAGAATAGACAGAGCTGGGCAGGGAGATCGGGAACGCCTCGTCCGTGGTCTGCCAGACGCTGGGGTTTCGCACCCCCAAGAACTCCTCCCTCATGTCCGGGAAGAAGCGGTCAATCAGCGTGAGTGCCTGGTCGGGGGGGAGCTTGCTGACCTCACGGGACAGGACGCGGGAGTCCCAGATGGTCCACTCGTCCAGCTCGTCGCAGGCCTCGACCACGGCGGCGGTCGCACGCGTGGACAGGAAGAGAACACAGCGGTCGACGCGGGCTTTGGCACGGTCCAGTTCTGCCACAGCCTTTGTGAAGGAAGCCGGCTGGAACTTCTCGTACTTCTTGCACTGGATGCCGATGCGCTCCCCACCGGCCGTGACGACGCGGATGTCGATGCCGTGCTGCTTGTCTCCGCTGACCCCGTACCGCAGGACCTCCTGAGCGTCCGGATACAGCCGCGAGGCCAGAGCGTCGCAGAAGGCCTCGAACTGATAAGCGTCCAGGCGGTTGAAGGGCAGCTCCTCCAGAAGCGGACGGCGTGGAGCTGTGGCGGCACCGTCGATGCCCAGCGCCGCACGCAGAAGCTGAAGTTTTTCTCCTCTTGGTGAGGTCTCGCCGCGTTCCCAGCGGCTCACCGTCTGCTGCCCGACGTCGAGCCGGCGGGCCAGTTCAGCCTGATCCCACCCTCGCGCCTCGCGTGCAGCTCGGATCTCAGCAGCAGAAAAGTCACCCATGAAGGAATCATACGCATCCTTCGTGGCACCCTGCGTATGAATCTTCTGCTACGGTGTGGCGTGCAACAAAAACGGCCCCTTGCGGGGCCGTCAACCCGAGTGCTTGCGCTCTCGGGGGGGTATGCCTGCATGCTAGCACAAGCCCCTCCAGCGTGGCATGACTGATGCAAGGGGCGCGCATGGGGAGGACGGCTGTCTTGATCGACGGCTTCAACCTGTACCACGGCATGAAGGAGCAGCGCGGGCGTCGCTATCTGTGGCTGGACCACGTCGCGCTTGCCTCGCGCCTGCGGCGACGCGACCAGATTGTCGATGTCCGCTACTTCACCGCTCCCGTTCTGGACGACGCCGGGGCGTCCGGCCGTCAGCAAACGTACCTGGAAGCGCTCAAGGCCCACAATCCCGGAGTGCTGACCGTGGTAGAGGGTCGATACCAGCGCAAGCGCATGCGCTGCCATGCGTGCAGTACGCACTGGACCAGCTATGAGGAGAAGGAAACGGACGTCAACATCGCCGTCGCCCTCATGGAGATCGCGGCATTGCCGACGGTCGACACCGTGCTCGTCATCAGCGCGGACAGCGATCTGTGCCCAGCCGTTCGGTCAGCCCGAAGGGTCAATCCGCAGCTGACCATCGTCCCAGCGTTCCCGCCACATCGGCGTTCGGGCGAGCTGCGGGCGCTGCTTCCGTCCGCCTTCACGATCAGCGAGACAAAACTGCGGCAGTCCCAGCTACCCCCTGTCGTACGAGACTCCGTCACGGGAGCCAAGTACATGCGCCCCGCTTACTGGAACTAAGCGGTGTTCGGTACTCGTGGATGAGTCCGCCGAGCACGTTGTTGGGGTGGACGCGGCGGAGGTACTCGCGGGCGGTAAGCGCTGCTGTGGCGGTGGCCAGGAGATCGCGACGAGGTCATCGACGGTCGCAGGACGAGCGCATCGTCCATCTCCGCGAAGGGCGTCGGCTGAGATCGGGTGATCGAGCATCCGCATCACATGGGCTAGCTCGTCGACGGTCAGCTCGCGCAGCTGGCGGCTACATGCTCGGACGGCTAGCGCTAATGGTGCCGCTCCTGGGACCCGTCGCGGGTATGGGAAGAGACGACGGCCTGCGTCGACCATAGGCACGCTCGGCACGGCCTCCATGCGGGTTGCCACATTGCTCTTGGCCGACGTCACACAGGACGATGATGACGTCGACTTCGCCGCGCTGTACGGCAGCCATGAGGAGCTCTCGCTTGCGAAATCACACCCACCGACCGTCCCTCGGCCCCTGGCCGGGGGAGGCGCAAGCAGCTACCTCAATCGCCTCCCCCGGGCGGGTATACCCGATGTATTCTGTCAGGCATGGCACACACAACGATCAAGGTGGAGAGCAGTGTCCGGGACCGGCTGGCGATCCTGGCCGCCGAGAAGGACACAACGATCGCGGGGCTCGTCGGCGAATTCGCCACCCACACCCTCACTCAGAGCGAGCGGGACGAGCAGGTCGCGAAGACCCTCGAAGTCCTGCACGCGCTCTCCGGCTACGCCCCGGATCCCGAGCAGGACCGCGCAGCGGACGATGAGCTCACGCGCCGGCTCGGCAGCGCCGCGTGAACCCTGTCGCCCCTGTCGATGTAGTCCTCGACGACAGCGCGCTGCTCGCTCTGGGCTCAGGCAACGCCCTGGCCTCCCGCCTTCTGTACCAAGCCGCCGAGACCGGGGTCTGGCGCGTCCACGTCGCGCTGGCCACACTCGCCGAAGCGGACCGGGTACGCACCGGACTCGCCGGCCACCTCGGCATGCTCGACCAGGTGGTTTTTCATCCGCTCGATCTCGCCGCCGTCTTGGCCGCCTCGGG
>NZ_NEUB01000890.1 GCF_002910825.1 Streptomyces sp. SM1
GGCGTCAGCAGCGGGACAAGGGTGCCGAGGCGGCGCTCGCCGCATCGGCGGGTCGGCCGAAGACCGATCCGCGGGACAAGGAGATCGCCCGGCTCAAGTCCGAAAACGCCAAGCTGGGAGCCGAGCTGGGCAAGGCACGCACCGTCATCGAGGTGCAGTCAAAACTCTCCGCGCTGCTCGACCAGTTCGCCACGGACAGCGCCACGACGAACAACGGCGAGAGCAAGTGACCTTGGCGGAAGCGGCGTCCGCTGGCGTGCCCGTCGGCGAGGGCGAGTCGGCCTTCGAGGCGGCCCGCACGGTTGCCCTGGGCAAGCTGTCCCTCCTGGTCGGCCGGGTCAAGGCATGCGCCGCGCTCGGCGTGAGCCGGGCGACCTGGTACCGCCACCACCGCACGTCCCCGCCGCCGGTGAAGCCGACGCTGGAGCGCAAGCGCCATCCGCGGGCCCTGAGCGAGGCTGAGGAGGCGGAGGTCCTGGCGGTGTTGCGGTCGGCCGAGTTCGTCGACATGGCACCGGCCGAGATCTACGCGGTGCTGCTGGACCGGGGCACCTATCTGTGTTCGGAGGCGACGATGTACCGGATCCTGCGCCGACACGGCGAGGTCCGCGAGCGCCGTCGGCAGGCCACGCATCCGCCCCGCAAGAAGCCTGAGTTGATCGCGACCGCTCCGAATCGGGTGTGGTCGTGGGACATCACGAAGCTGAAGGGCCCGTATCGGGGAAGCTATTTCTGCCTCTACACGATCATCGACATCTACAGCCGCTACACCGTCGGCTGGATGATCGCCGCATCCGAGAACAAGGACCTCGCCGAGCAGTTCCTGTCCTCCACCATCACCAAGTACCCCGTTGAGCAAGGGAAGCTGACGATCCACTCCGACCGGGGATCGCCGATGATCGCCCACAACGTCGCGCAGATGCTCAGCAATATGGGCGTCACCAAGTCCCATTCGAGACCGAAAACGTCGAATGACAACCCGTACTCGGAAAGTCAGTACAAAACCTTGAAGTACCGGCACGATTTCCCCGACCGGTTCGGCTGCATCGAGGACGCCCGCACCTGGTGCACCGGCTTCTTCGACTGGTACAACCTCGCCCACCGACACTCCGGGATAGCGATGCACGCCCCATTCGACGTGCACTTCGGGCTCGCCGACCAGCTCCGCGAGATGCGAGCCGACGTCCTCACGAGCGTCTACCAACAACACCCCGAACGGTTCGTCCGAAAGCCACCCCAGCCACCGAAACTGCCCGAGGCCGCCTGGATCAACAAGCCGGCCGACCTCCGACACGACGATCAAACGATCCCGGCACAGCGATAGAACGAACTACCTGCCTTGATCACGTTGACAGGTTCCGTGCCGACCCGCGAGGGCTGCCGCCTCGCATGGACGCCCACCGCCCTGTCATTGCGCGTCGGGCTCGGCCCGGAGCGGCCTTTGCAGCGTCAGGTCAAGGACGCTCCCCGGCCGCCGAAGAAGTCGGCGAACGTGGCGACGGGCAGGCTCGCAGCACGGGCCTGGGGGGGTGTGGCCGGACGGGTTGCGGAAGTGCACTGTGTCGCCTTGGCGGCCGGTGACGAGCACGAGGTGGCCACCCTTGCCGGGGGCGGGATTCTCGGGGCGGCGGATCTCCTTGTGTACGGAGGCCATCACGATGCGCCCGTCGTCGAGCAGGGCGAGGAGGTCGGGCACGGTCAGGGTGCGGTGCACCTCGGCGTCAAGGGGGTGGACATCGCGCACGTACTGGACGAACGGGGCGTAGATCAGGCCGCGGATCGCGTCGGTGTCCGCGTCCTCGGTGTACGCCCCGTATTTCCGGGCGCCGTCGAGGAGCTCGAACATGGTGGGCGCGTTGCCGGTACGGGCGAGGAGTGCCATGCGCAGGCAGGCGATGCCGCACATGTGGCCG
Organism: Streptomyces sp. SM1; assembly: GCF_002910825.1. Taxonomy (GTDB): domain Bacteria; phylum Actinomycetota; class Actinomycetes; order Streptomycetales; family Streptomycetaceae; genus Streptomyces; species Streptomyces okerensis. The sequence goes on from NZ_NEUB01000890.1 coordinate 1,914, forward strand.
GACCACCGGCCGTAGGTCTCGAGGTCGGGGGCGCCCGACTCGGCCCAGCGGGGATCGTCGTCGTGAGCGCGGCCCTCGTAGGCGAAGGCGGCGATCAGATCCGGGCTGGCGTACTGCGTGACGGTGTCGAACTGGTGGTCAGACACGTAAGGGTTCCTTCCGGTGGGTGGCCTGGCTGATCAGCCGGTGGAAGGTGGGCAGGTCCACGCCGCCGCCAGAGATCACCACCCCGATCATCCCCGACTCGTGGGGGACGTGGCCGGCGAGGACGGCGGCCAGGACGCAAGCGCCACTCGGTTCGGCTACGACCTTCAGGTGCCGGAAAGCGAAGGCCATGGCGGTGGTGATGTCCAGGTCGGTCACCGTCACGACGGCGTCGAGCAGCCGGGAGTTCACGGCCCACGTCATCGGTGAGGGGCTGGTGTGCCCCAGGCCATCGGCGATGGTTGCCGGGACCTCGGGCAGGGCGATGCGCTGACCACAGCGCATCGACAACAGGGTGTCGGCGCCTTCCTCCGGTTCCACGCCGATGACCTTGATACCGGGGTAGAGGTGCTTGGCGATCGTGGCGGTCCCGGCAGCGAGGCCGCCGCCGACCGGCACGACGAGAGTCTCGATCTCGGGGTGGTCGGTGAGCAGTTCCAGGGCGGCGGTCCCGGCAGCGAGGCCGCCGCCGACCGGCACGACGAGAGTCTCGATCTCGGGGTGGTCGGTGAGCAGTTCCAGGGCGGCGGTCCCGGCGCCGGCCATGATGTGCCGGGAGTTCGCCGAGGGGACCACGGCCAGTCCGTCACGGGCGGCGATCTCGGCCACGAGGGCGTCCCGGTTCTCGGAGTCCCGGTGGTAGGTGACGACCCTGCCGCCCAGCGCGCGGATGCCTTCGACCTTCGGGGCCGGGGCGTCAGCGGGGATGACGACGGTGGCCGGCACTTCGAGGAGTCTGCCAGCAAGCGCGAGAGCCTGAGCGTGGTTTCCGGAGGAGGCGCCGACCAGGCCGCGGGCGCGTTCCTTGGCGGGGAGGGAGGAGGCGTGGTGGTAGGCGCCGCGGAACTTGAAGGATCCGGTGCGCTGGAGGCTCTCGGCCTTGCACACGACCGGCCAGCCGGCAGCCTGGTCGAGGGAGAGCGCGGAGAGGGCCGGGGTGCGGGCGGCGACCGGCTCGAGGTTGGCGGCGGCGTCCTGGACGTCGCGGGCGGTCAGCTCGGTCACGGCCGGTACCCCCCGCTGGTCGTGGCGGTGGCGAGGATCAGGTGGATGAGCTGGTCGTAGTCGATGTTCGCCGCAGCCGCCATGGTGGCGAGGTTCCCGGTGTGCGAGAGGCCGGGCAGGGTGTTGATCTCCAGCCAGACCGGGCGGCCGTCCGGGGAGACGATGAAGTCGGATCGGGAGTAGCCCGAGCAGCCCAGGGCGTCGTGCGCGGTGAGCGAGGCGGTAGTGATCGCTTCGAGGGCGGAGTCGGGGAGGTCGGCCGGGTACTCATAGCGGTACTTGGTCTTGTCCCGCTTGGTGGCGTAGTCGTAGAAGTCGGCGTCGGAGGGGATCGTCGACAACGGCGGCAGGGCGACGGGCAAGCCGTCGATCTCCAGGACCCCGCAGCTCACCGGGGTGCCGGTGGTGAACGGCTCGGCGAACCAGCCGTCGGCCGGGTCGATCGTGCGCAGGGCGGCGGTGAGCTGGTCGGTGTCGCGGCAGACCGTCATCCCGATCGAGCCGCCTTCGGACAGCGGCTTGAGGATCAGTGGGAACGAGATCATGCCGGTGATGGCCTGCGTGCTCACGTCACCGTCGCGAGCCGGGAGGGTGACGCTGGGCAGGACTGCCACCCCGGCGGCCGCAGCGAGGGTCTTGGCGCGGACCTTGTGCATTCCGACGGCGGAGGCCGCCACACCGGAGCCGGTGTAGGGGATGTTCAGGCATTCCAGTAACCCCTGGAGCTTGCCGTCCTCGGCGTACTGCCCGGCGATGGCCAGGAAGGCCACATCCGCGCCCCGGATCTGGTCAGTGAAGTCCTTGTCGGCGGAGTCGAGAAACGCCGTGGTGTAGCCCTGCCGGTCAAGGGACTCCAGGGCGGCGCGGCCGGACATCAAGGACCGCTCCCGCTCGGTGGACCTGCCGCCGGAGACGACGGCGATCCGGCCGGGCTGAAGAGACTGCATCGTCATCAGGTTGTACTCCTGTTCCTCGGGGCTGTGGCCGGTCTCAGATGCGCCGGCACTTGCAGGCGCTACGGTCGGATGGACTGAACCGGCGGGCGCTTGGCCGTGCCGGGCAAGCCCTGCTGATTCGGAGTGCGTTTCTCGTGATCCCCCTTTCGCTCGAAGCCGTCGCGTCCGCTGTCGGCGGCCGTCTGTGCGACGTGCCGGACCCGTCCGCGCTGATGACCGCGCCCGCCGTCGTCGACTCGCGCACCGTCGAGCCCGGCGGTCTGTTTGCTGCACTGCCCGGTGAGCACACCGACGGGCACGCCTTCGCGGCGAACGCGGTGAAAGCCGGGGCGGTGGCGGTCCTGGCCGCCCGTCCCGTCGGTGTCCCGGCCGTAGTAGTCGACGACGTGCTGGACGCGCTCGCCGCACTGGCCCGCACCGTGCTGGCCGAAGTGCCGGAGGCGACGGTGATCGGGCTGACCGGCTCGGCGGGCAAGACCAGCACCAAGGACCTGATCGCGCAGGTCCTCCCCGAGCTCGGGCCGACGATCGCCACGGTGAAGTCGTTCAACGGCGAGATCGGCATGCCGCTGGCGGTGACTCACCTTGGTCAGGACGTGCGCTACATCGTGCTCGAGATGGGCGCCCGCGGCATCGGCCACATCACCCACCTGACCCGCATCGCCCCGCCGTCGGTCGGCCTGGTCCTCAACGTGGGAACCGCCCACGTCGGCGAGTTCGGCGGCCGAGAGCAGATCGCGCAGGCCAAGGGCGAGCTCGTCGAGGCGCTCCCTACGGCCGGCCTGGCGATCCTCAACGCTGACGACCCGCTGGTCGCCGCCATGGCCTCCCGTACCTCCGCCCGGGTGCTGACCTTCGGTGTCGACAACGACGCCGACGTCCGGGCCCTGGCCGTCACCGTCGACGCCTCCGGCCGGGCCTCGTTCACCCTTGCGGCAGCCGGCACCAAGGCGCGAGTCGCTCTCTCCCTTCACGGCGTGCACCACGTGTCGAACGCACTGGCTGCCGCCGCCGTCGCGATCGGGCTGGGCGCCGACGTGGAGAAGACGGCGGCCGCGCTGTCCCGCGCGGTCCTGGTCGCATCCGGGCGCATGGAGGTCACCGACCGGCCCGACGGGATCCGGATCATCAACGACGCGTTCAACGCGAACCCCGATTCGATGAAGGCAGCCTTCACCGCCCTTACGGCCATGAAGGACGACCGCCGGACCATCGCCGTCCTCGGCGAGATGAAGGAACTAGGCGCCGACGGCGGCGAGGAGCACCGGCAAGTCGGCCGTCTCGTCGCCACCGCCGGCATCGACGTGCTGATCGCAGTCGGCGCCGACGACGCGCGGGCCATGGCCGAAGCTGCCCAGCAGGACAACCCGCAGCTGAAGGTCGTGGGCGCCGACGACAGGAACCACGCCCTGACCCTGGCCCGTGATCTGATCCAGCCGGGGGACATCGTCCTGGTCAAGGGCTCTCACAGCGTCGAGCTGGAGCACACGGCCGTGCGCCTGGCCCAGCCCGACACCATGGCCGGAGACCGTGGCCTGTGACTCAATGGCGTCGAGCGCGCGCGTCCGCGGATGTGGCGTTGCTCGAGTTTGAGGTGTGACAGGCGCAGTTCACCGATCGCGGTGGTCCTGGCGAGTTTGCGGGTCTGCCAGAACATCTTCATCCACTCGGGGTGTGTGATGCCTTCCCCAGATCCGGTCAGAAACGGCGAAACACTGCCGCCGCGCCAGGCCCGTCCCTCGGTGCCGTGGCGCCGCTTGCCGCCGCGCGAAGTGGAGCCCCGGGGCTGCCGCGTGCCGTCTTGAGGCTCCCTGGCTCCAGCCGGAAAGGTGACATCATGACCAAGTCTGCGGCGAAGAGCCGCGTGGCCGCTCGTCAGGACCGAGCGGCGAGCGTCCAGGCGTCCACGCGGCTGTGGTGGACTGCCCGCTCTGCCCGGAGATCACTGCCGATGTAGGGCTGGAGATCCTCGCGAAAGTTCTCGGGCCCGAGGCGCACCCTTGGGTGTGGTGGAGGTCCAGCAAGATGGTGCAGGAGAGTGCCGCACGGTTGACCGGTGATCCTGTGTGGCGTGAGCGGGCCCTGGGGTGGCTCGATGCCTTCCGCGACGCGCACGGGCATGGTCCGAGCTGGCGGCAGTTCTGGGGCCAGCCCTCCTTGTGGCCATCCGATGTGACGCGGTCGGTGCTGTACGCCGTGATGCGCCAGCTCAGCCAGGCCGGAGTCCTCGACGGTAAGAAGACGCCTTTCGGGCTGGGCCGGCGCGTGCCCCAGGTGGTGGCCTCGAGGTAGCTCCGTTGGTCGGCGCACGCTTTTGTGATCGCCCGTCGCCGGTAGTTGTCCCGCCTATGTGCACGGGTGGGTCACTGAGCGGAGGCGGCGGTGTGCGTCTGTTCGGGGTGAGCGGTGTGCCAGGCATCCCAGATCTCCTGGCGGAGTTTGCCGCGTGACGGGACGTCGATGCCCTGGTCGCGGGCCCAGGCCCGGACGTCAGCGACGGCCGGTGTGGTACGGGCGGTTGCCGCGGTGGTCTGCGCGACCGGCCGCGGCGTTCTCGGCGGCTGCGGCAGCTTCGCCGGCGGCGTCGTGGTGAAGCCACGGCGCTCGAGGATGCGGCGGCGCCGGTGGTGCATGCGTTCCAGTTGCGGGACGTCGGCGTCGAGGTAGTCGTGGGCTTCGACGTGGGATTTTCTCGCCTCGGTGTTGCGCATGATGCGGCCGACCTGCTGGATGACGCGTCCTTTGAAGGAGATGGGGCTGGTGAGGAAAAGGGTGTCGAGGCGAGGCTGGTCGAAGCCCTCCCCGACGAGCTTGTCGATCGCCAGGAGGACCAGCGGTCTGGCGTCGTCCTGGGCCAGGGCGGCACGGACGCGTGCTCGTTCGGCTGCCGGCAGGCCGCCGTGGAGTAGCAGGGGCTCGACGCCGTGCGGCTTCAGGGCCTCGGCCAGCTGGTGGAGGTGTTCCACCCTGTTGGTCAGGGCCAGGCTGCACCGGCCGCGCCGGGCGGCGTCGGCGATGTCCGTGGCGATCTGGGCGTTGCGGTCGGCCTGGTGGGCGAGTTCGGTGTAGATGGCCTGGAAGGAGGCGCCGTCGTTGCCGGGCTCGTCGGTGGTGAACGTGGTGGGGTGCACGACGAGGTGCTTGGCGAAGGTGCTGGCGTCTTCGATCTCGTGGCGGATTGGGCCGCACTGCATCGTGATCACCGGGTCCATCTGGTCTGCACGGTAGGGGGTCGCGGACAGGCCGACCCAGCGTCCGGCTTTCGCCCTGCGGATCGCGGCTTCGGCGCCCGGCGCCCCCACGGCGTGGCACTCGTCCACGATGACCAGGCCATATCCGTCCAGCAGGTCGGTGGGGGCATCCCGGTGGGACAGGGTCTGGAGCATGATCAGGTCGACGACGTGCCCGCGCCGGTCCTTGCCTCCGCCGAGCGAGCCGACCTGGTGGCCGCCGAGGTCGAGGAAGGCGGTCAGGCGTTGCTTCCACTGGTCCAGCAGCTCGCTGCGGTTGACGATCACTGCTGTCGGCATGTGGTGGTGGGCGATCAAAGCGCAGGCCATGACCGTTTTTCCGGCGCCGGGAGGCGCCACGAGGACCCCGGTGGGATGCGCGGCCACCTCTTGAACGGCCTGTTGCTGGACTTCGGTCAGCTCGCCGGTGAACTGTGCGTCGATCGAGGGATGTTCGGGCAGTTCGCTGGTGATGGTGAGCGTGCCGCCAGCGGCGGCGACCAACTGTGCGGCCTCATCCGCCAGGCCGCGCGGCAACTTGAGCCAGTCTGGGTCGGTGCCGTCGAAGCCGCAGACGAGACGCGGTGTATTCCAGGTGGAGAAGCGCTGATTCTGTTTGCGGTAGAACTCCGGGTTGTGGAATGACGCCGTGTGCTTGAGTGCCGCGAGCAGCTGGGGAGGCAGCCCGGCCGTGGAGATCGCCAGCATCGCGGACAGCCGCGCGGGCACCACGGCCGGCGCCTTGCCCAGGGCCTTCCTGCGAGGCCTGGGCCCGAGCTCGGGCGCGGTCGCCGACGGTCCGGCCTTGACCGGGCCGAGCTTGTCGACGAGCGTCTCGACCTCGGCCGGCGTGAGACGTTCGGTGCGCGAGAGGTGGGCGAACTGGTCCGGGTAGGGCGCCCAGGTACTGGGGTCCACGAAGACAGTGGTTCCCTGGGCACGGGAGGCGCCGTGCAGCGGGAGCGCGATCAGGCTGCCGAACTGGAAGCTGCCCTTGGCCTTGGTCGGCAGGAAGTCCTGGGCGGGAAAGAGACGGTCGTAGCTGGACAGAGCCATCTGGCCGCGGGCGTCGATCGCCCGGCGCACCAGCGCCATGCCCAGCGCGCGGGCGGTGGTGGCGGCGACGGGAGCGGTGAAGAACGTCCACACGTGCGCGCCCTTACCCGAACGGGAGATCTCCAGCAGGGCGGGAACGCCCGCCTGCTCGCAGGCCGTGGCGTATTCGGCGGCATCCGCGCGCCAGTCGCTGCCGTCCTTGCCGTCGAAGTCGCACGCGACCAGGCTGCAGGTGTCGTCGGCCAGCAGCGGGTACAGGCCGATGTGCAGCTCGCTGCGGCCCTGCCGGGACGGATCGAGGTGGCGGTAGACCGTTTCCTCGGTCAGCGGCCAGAACACCCGGTCCGCATCGTCCTTGTTCCTGTCGAACGGGTCGTCCTCGGCCGGGCTCCAACCGGTCCGACCGGACTTCGCGCTCACCCACCTGCGCGCGTACACGTCCTCCCGGCCGGCGAACAAGGCCCGGAACAAGGCGATCTTCGCCTCGGCGCTCGACGAGGCATCCGCATACGGCAGCCCGCCGACCCCGCTGACGGGCACCGGCGCCACAGGCTCGGCAACGGGCGGCATCGACGAGGCACCGCTTCGGACACCGAGGCCCAGAAGGCTGCGCAGGCGCGCGTTGTCCGCGCTCAGCCGACCGACCTCCTCGCGCAGCTCTGCGTTCTCCTCCAGAGCCACATCGAGACGGATGCGCAACTCGTCAGGGTCGAAGCAGTCGGACCAGTCCTCCACACCCTCATGATCCAGACTCGGCGCGCGCCACGCAGCGAAATCGGCCAGGATCACCGCCGGGAACGTACGGGACTGTCCCACGAGGCATATCCGGCTCGCCCGCGGGCTAGCGTTCCCTCATCCCGATCAACCACCGCCACACAGAGGGGGAAACCGCCGTGTACCGCATACGCCCGGTGGCCAACGGCACCAGCACCGACCACCCCGTCCCGGGCCTGCCGTTCATCAACGACGGCCGCTTACCCCTGGACAACCCCGACGCGATCGAACGCACCGGCCGCAATCAAGGCGAAGGGCTCTGGGGCCGGGCCGACCGCACACCCGACGGAGGATGGGTCGCGTTCACCACCGAGCCCAAGAACCCCTCCTTTGCCTGGGCCGTGTTCCACCACCCGCCCTACGGCCGCACTGTGCTGCTCATCCACGACGGCGACCAGAGCGACCTGCACCACGACTGGCTGCACGGCCGCGAAGGCTTCCTCCACCGGCACGGTGGCTACTGGTGGAACGGTGAACGCTGGCACCGTCCCGGGCAAGTATGGGACTGGGCCTTCGAGCGCAACGACGCCCGGCCCGTCGACAACCCGACCACGATCACCGCGGCCGACCTGCTGGACTCCACCAGCAACCCCGACAGCGCCAGCATCCTGAAGATCGCCAGCTTCACCGCAAGCGATCAGCCCGTGCCCAACTGGAAGAACCACCTGGCCCTGTGGGCGCAACTCCGCGCGTCCCAGCCGGGCGTGCTGCCGCTCGGCGCCTGCATCGTCGACCTTCATGCACCCGAACTGGACAGCCTGATCGACACGGCGGGGCTGGCGAAGATCGCGGCCATCAGCACCGACGACCTGCCCGACCCCAAGTACAGCTCAGGGCGCAACGAGCTGCCCGAACCACAGGACGAGTCCGGCGGCAGCATGCGGTGGTCCGTGCCGGTCGCACAGGACTGGGCCGAAAACTACCGCCGGAAACACGGCCCCGAAGCCCTGCTGTCGTCGACCACCGTGTACGACACCGCCCAGCCCGCCGGTCTCGTGGCCGACCACAACCGGCTGCGCCGCGTCTTCCACGAAACCCTGACAGAACCGCAGCCGGGCAGAGGCAAACGCCCCTACATGAAAGGCGACGTGGCGCAGAACGTTGCCGATGACCTCGCGTGGGACGCGGCAGCCGCCCTCATGTACGGCAGTAACCAGGGCCTCGTCCCTCATGGACCCGTGCGTGACGTGCTGGTCGAGGCCATCCTGGGCCGTCTGGCCGAGGACGTCGTCGAACGAAGGGGCAGCGAGGGCGAAAACCTGGAGGAGATCACTCTGTCCGACCTGTCCGGCGGCTCGGTGAAGCTGCTGACCTGGTACCTGCAGCACCGGCCCGGCGACAGCGCGAACCTCCTCGGGGCGATCTGCCTCAAGGCCCGCGTACGCCTGGGCCTGTCTCCCGCCAAGGTCGGCAGCCTGCTCCGCCGGTCCTTCCACCTGGACAGCGGCCTCGACGGCAAGACCATCGACACCCTGCTGGACATGGCCCTGCCCCCCTCCGCACACGGCCACCGCAAGTGCTAGGGACAGCGGGCATGCACCGGCGCTGATGCGGCAGAAGAGCCGTCGTCACCCGGCGCGGGCGAGGGGGACGGTCATCGAGCGCAGCACGCAGTCGGACGCCCGAGCATCGCCGGGTGTTGCCCTCCGGGGCGACCTGCGGGTGCCACTCTGAAATACGTGACCGAACCCACGCGACGCACAGATCGAGCGACTCAAGACCGAGGTCGCCAACTTGAGGGTGCGTGTCCTCGCCCGCGATCAAGAGATCGACGAGCTCACCGAGTGCAAGGTTCTGGGCATCTCTCGGCTCGCCGCCGAGCACGACGAAATCGAGCGGCTGCGTCGACAGATCGCTGAGGCTCGCACTGTGCGGCAGCTGCCGCACAGTGCGAGCCTCATGGCGCCGTGCGGCTCATGTAGTTGACACAACCCCGGCGTTGAGGGCACTTCGGGATCTTCAATTCCGGGGAGCTTCCCTGTCGCTGCGGCTGAGGCTCTGGCGCCGCACCCCTCGATAGCATCGCTGGGGTACGGTCCAGGGCCGTGCCAAGGCGCCAAGCCGGAGCGTCCTCGTACTGACCGGGCGGTGCCGCTCTGCGTTGGTGTCCTCACACGAGTTCCGAGGAGTCTCATGGAGTTCCGTCCGGTCAGGCGTGCCGCCGGAGCGTTCCAGCAGTCGCTGGACCCCGAGGAGATCACGTCGGTGTGCGACCGGGCCTTCGGATCCGAGAGCCGCCCGCTGTCCGCCGTCGAGTTGGGCATGGGCATGTACAACAGCACGTACAAGGTCGAGCTGGCTGGCCAGGACCGGCCGGTGATCCTGCGGGTGGCGCCGGAGCCGGGCCGTCAGTTCCGTTCCGAGCAGCAGTTGATGCGCAACGAATACGCCTCCGTGCCCTGGCTGGCAGTGATCGCGCCGCTGATGCCACGAGTGATCGCGGCGGACTGGTCGCACGAGGTGATCGGCCGGGACTGGATGATCCAGACGTACCTGGACGGCGTCCCGGCTCCGGAGCACCTGGGGACGTACCCGCGTATCGCGTGGCCGACGTTCTTCCGGCAGATGGGCGCCATTACCCGCTCCGTGCACGACGTGCGCGGCGCGTACTTCGGTCCAGTCGGCGGCCCGGGGTACGGGACGTGGAGCGAGGCGGTGATCACGTCGCTGGAGGAGATCGCCGCCGACCTGGACGGCGTCGGCCTGGACGCGGCCGACGTACGGAAGGTCGCCGCGGCGGCAGCACACGACCGCAGTGTGCTGGACGAAGTCGTCGAGCCGAGGCTGCTGACCGGAGATCTGTGGACGGTTCATTAGGCAAGTCGGTTGTCGGAAGTGGTGCTGTCGGGTACTGCGACACTTCCGCCGGACCGCGGCCGGAACGCCGGTCAACTCAATCCCGGAGCACGGGGGCGTCCGCCCGCTTTCGAGGAAGAGGCGGGCACACGAAGGGCCGCCACCGACGAGGCGGCGGCCTCTCGTCGCGGTCGGGGTGTTCGTTGACGCGTCGAGTCATGCTCCTGGCCCAGGCTCGGACCGTGATCCAGGCGTGCACGAAGACGACATGGGAGCCTTCTGCGGCGCAGATGGCCGAGCCAGCCGGTACCCGCGCCCCCAAGCAGCATGCACCCTAGCCGGGGGCGCGGCACACTACTTCGTTCCCGCACTCCAAGCGAACGTTTTGACGCGCTCGGAGATTTCCATGCGCTGTTCCTGTTTGGGATTCTCAGCCGTTAGCCGCCCGCCAACATGGAGCTCGGCACTCCAATCCCCTTGTGTTCTACGCAACAGCACTGAGTCAGTGGACTCTTCCCACAAATTTCCGTTCTTCTTCAGGGTCCGGAAGTTCCTAGGTGGCTGCTGAACGCACGGCTCCTCGTCTGCCCAAATGTCGCCGTCGTCGACTGCAGGGGCGAGAACGGCATGAGGCGTCTTCTTCTCGTCATACCAGAGATAGCACGCCATCCAGGACCGGTAACTAGAGGGAAGCGGAGCCGTGCTCAGTTGCCCCTTCTTGGTCACTTCCACCAAGTCCGTCCGGCCTTGCTTTCCGAAGCCCTCGCAGCCGCCGTGGTTCCAAGTTGACATCAACCACTGCCCGTCGGGTCCGGGCTCGACCACACTGTCGTAGGCGAGGTCGGCTACGGTCATAGCGGAAGCCTGCAGTTGCGAGTTGACGCGGAAGACCTTGGTGCGGCAATCGTTCCATCGAATCCCGATGAGCGAGTCCCCTGTGTTTGCCGCTCCTCCGTAAAGGTCCATCGTGGAACAGCCTCCGGTCCCACAGTAGTTCCTGGCCACCTCTAGAGCTTCTTCGTCGGTCTGTCCCTGGTGAAGGATCTCCGGGTTGTCCAGTTGTACCGCGCTGGCTGCTTCTTTCCCGATTTGATACCAGGCGAAGCCTGCCTCCTCTCCGCCGAGGCTGTTCCACCTGGAGAGTAGTTTGTTCCCGATGAAGGAGATCTGGCAGCTACACTCCCAACTGCCAATCTTTCCTGTGGTGAGGTCGGCCAAGTACACGCGCCCATCGCTCTGGCCCAGTGCTGTTGCTTCAGTGGTCCACGCGAGTTGCTTGCCGCTGGGCGACCAGGTCAGTTGGCGAGCGGCCGCGCCAACGGGCAGCGAGGCGACCGTGTCGGGGCTTGCTGCGCCTGATTTCACCTTGATGGCACGGTCTGTGGCATAAGCAAGGGGCGGCATAAGGTCTTTCGACTTCCACAGCGTCCACTTCGGCCCCGGAAAGGACGCGCCGATCTGCCTTTCCTTGAACTGCCCGGGCGGCTCCACCTTCATCCCGATGCCGCCTTCCCAGAATGCCTCCACCTTGGCCTCAGGTTTGGCTGGCTCGATGCCGCCCTCGGCTGCTAGCGCGGCTTCGATGAAGAATCCGGCGGTGAAGAACTCCACAGGATCGCTCGCCTTCATGCTGAGTCGGAGGCCGATCTTCCCTTTGAGCTTTCCTTCGGTCGCTCCGGAGAGGCGGGTCTCGTACTTGCCGGGCCAGCCGTCGACGCTTGCCGAGGCGTAGGGCAGCAGGCTCAGCCGAGACTTGACCGTGAAGTCTTCCCGGCCTTCGGACTCGACCTTCATCCCTGTCGATGCCCTGGCTTCAATGCCTGCAATAAACTCCACCTCGGGCTGCATACTGAACGGCCCTACCCGGAGAAGTCGCGCGGTCCAGGGCGGCAGGCGCAGCTTCGTGGGCGCATCGTATTCCCAACTGCAGTGTGCGCCGTGAGGAGTGCCGAAGGTCCACTTCGCCGAGTATTGAAACCTTGCTTGGACCTGTGCCCAGGCTACATCGGGCAAGTTAAAGCCGAGGTCGGTTCCCGCGAGGTCGATCTGGGGCCGCGTTGTTTCCAGCTTCAGCAGCGGAATTCCGGTGCCGCACTTGACACCTTTGAGTTTCCCTTTGCCTTGCCAGGTGTCCATCCTGATGGCCATCTCGCCGTCCTCGCTTGGATCGTCGGCCCGGTACGAGGCCGGCTGTACGGCGGGCTCTGCGCTAGATGCTCCAGACGACGTACGTTCGAACCTCAGGACCGCCTTCGGCATGGCTTCGCTGAGCTGCGCCGGTGATGTTCCGACTGCCAGGAGGTCTCCGCGGCGTTCGCGGCTGACGACCCGGCGGAGCAGGCCCTGTGGCGTCTTCGGCCCTTCTGCGGCCAGCAGGATGTCGCCGACCTTCAGGTTCTGTGCGCTCTCGGCATCAGCTCGGAACAGCAGTTCCTTGTCCTTGCCCGTGGTCGCCTCGGCCAAGCCGGGGTCGCTGTAGTCGAGGATGCGGGCCTTGTCGGCAACCGCGATTCGATAGTCGACCGTCAGTCGCTCGGACCGGCCGCTGCCCACCTCAGTGGTGAGGACATCATCCGGGGTGTAGTAGGTCGCACGGGCGGACTTGACCGGCGCCGGTGCCACGCGGACGGTTCCCGGGGGCACGCTCAGGGTGGTGGAGGCCGTGACCGACTGCTTGAAGCCACTGGCCCCAGTGACGGTGAGGGTTGGCCGGGCCTTGCTCGGTAGACCCTCGATCTTGATCGTGAGTCGGGTGGCGGACTCCTGGATCTTCCAGAAGGCGAAGCCGCCTCCGACCAGCAGCGCCAGCGCCAGAAGGACACTGAGCCCCCAGACCCGCCTGTGTTGCATGGTCATGCGCTATCCCTTCACAGGGCCCAGGGTGAGGCGTGACACCCATCAACGGAGTGAAGAGTATTAACCACATAACATGGCATCACCGCAACTCGGTGCTCTGTCAACTTCGCGACGGAGCTGCCGACTTGTCTCAATCCAAGCCACTGAGAGGTGCGAATGCGATCCTCCGCTACAGGGGATGCCGGTCGGCCCGCGTCACGTCGCGAGCGCCTGCGCGCTGAGTTGGAGCAGGACGCGCTCGCAGCGGCGCGCCAGCTCATCGCCACGCAGGGCGTTGAGGCCCTCAGCCTCTCGGCGGTAGCGCGGGAGGTCGGGGTGACCCCACCGGCGCTGTATCGCTACTTCGAGGGAAAGGCCGGCCTCACGCTTGCCCTCTACGAAGCGGTCACACGTGACTTCGTGTCCGTCGTCGCTGAGGCTGCTGGCGCGATGGACGCAGAAGACTTCGGTGGTCAACTCTACGCGGCCACCCGCGCCGTCTTGGACTGGTCGGTGACGAACCCCGGTGAGTTCGATCTCCTCATGGGGACTGGCTACGCGCGGCTGGTCGCCTCCGGCCGGCCTGTCGACCAGGTACTCATCCGGGAACTGGGCGGCCTGTTCGGTCAGACCTTCACGCAACTGTGGCGTCGCGGCATCCTGTCGTCCCCCTCAGAGGAAGATGTGGAACCGCGTCTGTGGTCGCAGGTGACGGCCTACGGACGGTTGATGCAGCACGAATATCCGCCCGGTGTCGCCATGGTGATGATCACGTGCTGGCGGCAGATCTACGGACTGCTCTGCATGGCAGTCTACGGGCACTTGGCCTCCTCGTTCGGTGACCATCATCCCTTGTTCGAGCACATGATGGACGACCTCCTAGCCCTATGCGGCGTACCGCGCAAGCGATGAAGGCGCCCCGCACGTCCGCCGACGCCGTTCATCCCACTGTGGCCAGGATGTCCGCCATGGAGTCGTAACTGGCGCGTACACCCTCATGGTTGCCGAGGCGATGCCGCTCAAGGCGGATGGCGCCCAGGTGACGGGCTTCGTAGATCTGCTGGCGCCACTGAGCGCTCTCAGACTGGTCCAACGGCCCGTAGGTGTCCCAGAACGCGGTCCGTTCATCGGACTTGGCCGTGACCATGCGGATGGTCCAGTCAGCTGCCGGATCGCCCCAGCAGGTCCGGTCGAAGTCGTACGCGCCGGTGATCACGGGCTCCGGGGCCTGATGATCAAGCTGTGTGTTGGGGAGCCACAGATCCCCAGCCAGCATCCGGGGCTCGGTGATCTCGTCGAGGATGGCCTGGTGGCGGTGTGCCGCCATGATGACCTTGCGTACATTGGATGCGTCGAGGCCGATGCCCTCCAGGTCCGTGGCGATGTCCTCCAAGGAAGCCACGACCGCCTCGCTCCAACTGCCGAATACGGGGCCGGTGATGGGGCCGATACCAGGGCCAAGGACATCGTGGACGCACCGTGCGATCTCGCCGAGCTGCCGGTAGTACACCGGCCACAGCGACCGCGGGTACGTGCGCAGGCGCTCGGCCGCCGGGACGCCGTCGAGGAACGACTGCACCATGTAGTCCCGGCCGACGACCTCGTGCGTGAAGTCGGCGGCGAGGACGCGCGGCAGGAGAGGCGCGAGCGCCGCGAGATGCGGCAGGCTCGCGTACTCGTTGCGCATCAATGCCTGCTCCGAGGTGAACTGGCGCTCCTCCTCCGGAGCGATCCGAACAATCACCGCCCGGTCCCGGCCCGCAATGGTGACCTGGTACGTCGAGTTGTACATCCCGGTGCCGAGCTCGGCCGCGGCCGCCACCTCGGTGCTCGGCCCGAAGACACGGCGGCAGATCGCCTCGATGTCGTCAGCGGTCACGGACTGCTGGAATGCCCCGGGGGCCCGTGTGATGGGCCGGAACTCCATGAGCGTCGTCCTTCCACTGGCGCGGTCTGCCCAGGCACCGTATCGCGGGCGGCGGCTCGCGAAGGTCAGGTCACCGGCGCCGCCGCGGCGGAAGGCGCGGGGATCGCGCCCCGGGTAGCCGAGAGACCTGTTGCGCGGATTCGAGCTCGGCGCGGGCCTGCTCCAGTTCGAGCGACAGCTCCGCGGCCATCCGCACCAGCGCCGAGTTCCTCTCCCGCTCTGTGGCCAACGCCGCCTTAACGTCCTTGAGATCCTGTTTCAAGGTCGCGTTCTCCTCGGCGACCTTCTGGACTGCGTCCGGGGTGAAGGACTGGGCCCTGGCCTGGGCCTGGAACTCCTCCACGAGGTCCTTGTGGTCGCCGTAGACAGCGTCTCGGCGCAGGCCGCTTTCGATGATCAGCTCGCTGCCGGTGAGCTTCCCGGTGGTTGACCGCAGGGGGGTGCCGGCGAGCAGGCGGGCAGCAGCGGCGCGGATCGCTGCGCGTTCGGCGTCCTTGTCCCTTCTTCTGTATGTCATGCGGCGTCGCCGTTCTACCTGGTGACGGGGCGGATCGCCTCGTGGGCCTCGATGATCGAGCGCGCTTGTGCGGCCAGGGCGGCGGCGCGTGCGCGCCGTGGCTGCGGGGAAAGGGGATCGTGTGCCGTCGTGTCCCAGGCGGAGAGCTTGCCGCGGAGCTGAGCGATGTCGCGGTCGGTGTAGATCAGGTTGCTGCACGAGCTGCGGCAGAACGACTCGTCAGGGCCGCTGTCCGCCGCCAGACCGAGGGCGAGCTTCTCCTTGCGGCACTCGGCGGTCTCCGCACGGTGAACGCAGGTCATGGCGTCCCCGTGGTGGATGTCGGGATCGGCCTGGTCGAGCAGGCGCTCAATGCTGCGGACGGTACGCACTACGCGTCCGGAGAACCGAGCCACGCCACGGAGCCGGGACCGGTACTCGTCGGCGGACGGCCCGCTGACGTGCTCACCGTCCTGGATCCGGGTCCAGTCGTCGTCGTTCTGTTCCAGGACCATCTCCAGCTTCTCGACTGCGAGGTCCTCCAGCCACGAGGCGTCGCCCTCCCCCGCGTAGCGGAGCGTGACCTTGGTGGAGACGTGCGAATACTGCAGCGCGGCAGCGATCAGCCCGCGCGGCCGGCGGACGATGAAGTAAGCCAGGGTCCTTCTGAAGCGTGAGCCGTGCAGGTGCTTGGTGGGATCCGGTGGGATCGGCAGGCTCCCGTTCTCGGGCGCGAAGGTGTCGTTGACCCAGGCGAGCAGGATCTCCATGTCCCTGTTGATCTGCCAGGTCCGGGGAGCGAACTGCCGTGCTCTGCGGGTCTTCTTGTGCAAGCTGGCGGGAAACAGAAGATCGGCGTCGTGGAGAGACTCCAGGATGGCGATGGTGTCGTGAACGGGCTGGACCGTCACCCAGGGGCGCTTCGGATCAACAGGGTCGAGTGGGGTGCGGTCGAAGCCCTTTCCTCTGCGCCCCTGGATCAGGAGCTCGCCGGTCTCCTCGTCGACGGCGCGGCATCCTCGGCGCAGGGCCAGGGCCTCCCCGGGGCGGGCGCCCGTCAGGTAGCAGATCACTACGAAACCGGCGGCCATCAGGATGCGGATCAGGCGCGGGAGTTCCGCCACGGTGATCGGCCGGTCTCGCCATGGACGGTCACTGATGCGACCGCTGATGGTTCCCACGTAGCAGTCGTCCGCGATCGGAATGCCGGCTTCGTCAGCGAGGACGTGTCCCTGCTGGGCGAGGTACTCGTATCGCCGGTGCTTTTCCAGCCCGAGGAGCCGCCCGAGGTGGTAGGCGCTGATCTTGCCGGGGTTACCGGGAACGCCGGGCAGGGCGCCACCCGTACGGGCCAGTTCCTCGGTGAACGACAGCAAGCGTTCGCGTGGGCTCAGACCCTGGAAGCCCTGCTGGGAGGGGTGGCGGCCGGCCTCAAGGAGCTCGAAGCGTGTCCAGGCTGCGCAGATGTCGGGCCCGAGGTCTTCGATGATCCTCAGTGCCCAGTCGAGCAGCGCTTCCATCGTCGCTGCGGCGATCCGCGGCGTGGCGTTGAACCGGCCTGGGGGCAGACGCTCGATCAGGTCGTCGATGGGGGCGCCGTTCCACGGCACAGCCGTGTCCAGCCGGCAGTCTGCGGGCAGATGCTCGCTGTACGCCCACAGGGCACGTACCGCGTTGAGCAGCTGGTACTTGGCGCCGTCGCTCACGGACAGGGCGCGTACGTGCTCGAGGTATGCGTCCAGCAGGCCGTCGTCGACGTCGCTGAGCTGCGCGACGTCGTGGTGCTCCAGCCAGATGGCGAAGGGCCGCTGGCGCATGAACCAGATCTTGATGTTTCCGCAGCCGGCCTGGTCGTGGGTCTTCTGGCCGCTCATGGCGACAGGATGGGGGTGGTCCAAGGTGGCCAGGACGAAGCACTTGAACTGGTCGGCCAGCGTGGGCGGGTAGGTCTTCCAGTGCAGGTTGATCGCGTCGGCATGGAGGTCTGGGTGGGCGGGCGTCAGCGGCCAGATGTTGTCGCCGAAGGTGGCCATCTCCGCAGTCGGGGTGCCGGGGTGTACGGAGCGGCTGCGCAGGACGAGCGTGTAGTCGGCAGGCCAGGTGATCTCGCCCGAGGTGTGGATACGGGTTGCCGCTTCGCGGGACATCATCGAAGGTCCATCCTTCCGTCCGCGAGATCGGCGGCCAGCTGCCGTTCGCGATCTGTCATGCGCGCTCGCGCCTGGGCGCGTTCGGCGTCGTTGTAATGCGCGATGATGTCGCCCAGCTGTTCCAGGGGCCGTTCGAACCGCACCCGCCAGACGTCTGGGTTCATGTGCGGGCGCAGGGCGAAGAGGCGCTCGTGCACGGCGAGTTGAACCGGCAGATGGTGCGGCATGGCCCGTGCGTTCTCGCAGTCCAGGCAGGCGAGGAACGAGGCGGTGCAGGGCTGCCCCGGCTCGGTCTCGGGTCCGGAGAGATGGTCGGTGCAACCGGTGGCCGCCGTATCGCTCTGGCCCTCGATGAGCCGTCGCAGAACCTCCGGCGCGAGACCGGCTTCGGCGGCGGCCGCATCCAGATCGGCTTGGGCTCTGCCGATCAGCTCGGCCGTGATCACGGGGATCTGCCGTCGGGCGCGGGCCTTGGTCACCTCGGCGCGCAGGGCGTCGCCGACGATGGTCCGGCTTTCGCGCTGCACCTCGGGGCTGCGCTTGAGGTAGTAGTCGTTCATTGACCGCCGGGTGTGCGCAGTCGGGCGGCGGCTGTGCTCGATGCCGGTCTGGCGGATCCGGCGGGCTTCCACGGGCGGCGGCCCGTCCGGGGTGTGCTCGCCGGTGGGGAAACTGTGGCGGGTGGCCCACCGGCCGATGTTGCCGGTGTTTGCGCCTTGGTGCCACCGGCGCTTGGCGCTGATCGCCTTGGGGTTGTACCCGCTCAAGGCCAGGGTGTGGCCGCCGTGTCGCCGTGAGACTGCGGTGAGTTCCAGCAGCAGCTGATAGACCCGCACCGGCGAACGAAACAGCGGCATCTCTTCCTCCGGTGCCTGCAGCAGAAGTCCCAGCCCGGACGGAAGATCCTCCAGCGGCGTCACCATGTGCTCCCGCTCCGGTCCGCGCCGGGGCTTGACGGCGTCCACCAGAGCGACACCGCCGTCGGCGAGCGTGCCGTCCGGCCGGTAGTGCACGGCGGGCCACTTCGCCACGGTGCCGAAGTTCTCCGTCGTCAACGCCGTCAAGAGCAGGCAGAACGCGATCAGCTCCGGCATCGTCAGACACAGTCGCAGGCCGATGCCGGAGGCGCCGCCCCAACGGTGCGCCTCAGCCTTGATCGTGCCGCTCGGATAGCGAGGCAGGTCCCCGGTCCGCGCGAACTGATCGAGCAGCGTGCCGAGTTCGGCATCAGGGGTGCCGTTTGCGAGCTCTCCGCGTCGGTAGCGTTCCAGCAGCCGCTGCCCCTCGCGGATCCGGTCCCGGGCCCGCCGCACGTCGCCCCGGACCTTGGTCATGATCAGCTGCATCTCGTCGTCCGAGTAGGCCAGCGTCGTCTCCCGCTCGTCGTACTCGGGCAGGCGCTGGGCGAAGAGCACCGCACGGGACGCCTCGGGCAGTTCCGGGTCATCGCGCAGCAAGGCGCGCAGTCCCTCCAGGTAGGACCGCTGCGATCGGGTTCGGCCGCAGAAATCCCAGAGACCTTTCATATGGGCGGGAGTGATGGCGTGAGGACCGCGCGGTGCGGGATCGAGGGTCGTGAGGTACTGAGCGATGTTGGTGGCGGCCGTGTAGACGGCGACTGCCCCCGAGAGCCGGGTAACGCCCGAGCGCGGAGACGTCCGGCGGGTGAACATTCGGGCGAGCCACTGCTGAACGCAGACAGGGATCTCGACCAGGTCCCCGTTCTTGTCACGGATATCGCCGAAGTCGAAGATCCGCTCACTGTCCCCGGACTGGCTGAGGTACCGCACGGCAGTCTCGCCGCTCTCCGGGAGGAGACGCTCCGGCGCCTGCCATCCAGCAGGCGGCTGGGTCGCCTTCCGACCGCCGCGTGACCTCGTGCTCATGTCCCCGCACCCTCTCTCCCAACCCCTGCTCCGGCGGCGACCGGCAGCAGGGTGCGCCCGCCGGCCTCGGCGACCGTACGGATCAGAGCATCCACCGTGGGCTGCTCGTCCTCGTCTAGGAGCGCCATCAGGTAGTCGACCTGCAGTGCGGTGAACGGCTCCAGGTACACGTCCTTGGTGACCGCCGGGTCGTCGTGCCCCAGCAGCGTGGACAGCGCGTACCAGATTTCGCCGAACTGCTCGCGCAGATCGGCCAGCTCGCGGGCACTGAAGCCGTCAACCGCCGGCTGCCACACCATCGACAGCAGCGAGAACCATTTCAGGGCAAATGAATGCCGGCACATGTGGGGGCGAGCCCAGAGCGGGCACAGGCCCATGCGGTGCTCGCGTTCCTCGCCCTCGAGCTCTGGAGCGGTCCACCCCACCCACTTCTCGGCGACCCTCGCGTTCGCGGCCTGGAAGGTGTCCTCCCAGCCGTCCGGCTTCTTCGGCAGCCCGCTCGGCGCGAGCCACAGAGCAAGCGGCTCCAGCCCCTCAGCCGTACGGCGGAACAACAGACGACGCTCGTCGGGACCGACCGTATCCAACGACAGCAGCCCTTCCGGCGCCCCCTCGATGCGCAACGTGCGGGTGCGCGCGTTGTATCCGGACACGACCCGCACAAAAGGCAGTTGCTCGTAGCGGCCCGCTCGCTGAGCCCGCCGGACCGCCTGCATCCGTGATCCCTCCAGCGGGTCGCAGTAGCCTGCGATGTCCCGCAGCACGCGACGCGGGATCCGGTACGTCCGCCCCTCCTTCTTCCTCCCCTTGATGCACGCCGCCGCCAGCCACGCCTTCGGGAAGTTCCCGTCCACGCCCACGGGCAACTCAACGTCGAGCACGCTCGCCCACTCCTGCAACCGAAGCCCCGTGCCATACAGCCCGTCGACGAACACCGCGTCGCGATCTTCGTTCACCCCGCGCCAGCCCGGGGCGCGGAGGCCGTCGAATCCGTAGCCGCGCAACCCGATGTCCCGCCACTGCTCGAAGGCGGCCCGCAGCATCCACTTGATCTGCCGCCGCCGGGCGCCCGATGGCCGAAGCCCATCGCGGGTGCGCCAGCCACCGTTCGGGCCGATCTCCTCGCCCTGCTGCCCGTCCTCCACGGCGGGCGGGACACTGGGAACGGGGTTCGCCAGCGCGTACGCGCCAGATGCCCAGGTATAGAAGGTGTTCAGCGCGGCGCGGTCGGTGTCGAAGCTCCCCGGCTTGATGCGCTCAGGGTTCCGGACGTCCGTCAGGCGCCAGTCTTTGAACGCCTCCACATCCTGTGGCGTTGCCTCCGTCCAGCGGCGGCCGACAGCGGCAAGGAAGGTGAGCCACACCACCAGTGCCATCGCGTAGCGCCGCCAGGTCCTCGGCTTCCGGCGCGTCATCGGACTTACCCGGAAGAACAGGTTCAGGCGAGGATCGGGCAGCACCCCGGTCGGCGGAACGATCAGCGGGGTACCGTGCCGAGCACCCTTCCGGGCGGCCCGCTCATGAAGGTCACCGAAGGCCGTGAGTTCCTCGTCGAGGAGGCTCGGTGGGAGCTTGAGGAAGTCGTAGAACTCGACTCTCCACCCGTCCTCGTCTTCCCCGTCCAAGTCCCCTCCGGAGCAGTCGAATCCGACAACTCCAGAGAGCCTAGACGAGTCTTTCCGAATACGGTCAGTGGTCGTAGGCGGTCAGTGAGCGGCTGATCGCCTGGCCGGTCTGGAAGTTGTGCCAGATCGCGGCGGCCAGGGCCAGCACACGCTGAGCGACACGGACAGCGACGCCCTCGACGGTGCGCCCGCCGTGTTGTTCCAGGTCGAGCTGGCCCTTGAGGGTGTCGTTGACCGACTCGATCAGCTGGCGGACCTTCTTGAGCATCGGCTCGCCGGGCCGCAGGATCTCCCTCTTCCTCGACGGCCGCAGCAGCGTGATGCCCTGTACGGACAGTGACCGCTCGAAGGTCTTCGACGCGAAGCCCTTGTCGCTGATCAGCAGCAGGCCCGGCCGCACGCGCACCAGCTCGGCATCGACCTCCAGCATCGCGGCCAGCACCTCGCGCTCGCCGAGCTTCGGATCGGCCAGCGCCCACAGGATCGGCATCCCGGCCGGGGTGCACACCAGGTACAGCCGCAGCCCCCAGAAGAACCGCGAATGCGACGCGCAGTAGCCGTAGTTGGCCCAGCCCGCCAGCTCCGAGCGCTTGACCGTGGGGCGGGACATCCCGCACGGCACCGGGGTCGAGTCCGTGATCCACACCGTGTCGTGCCAGAAGTCGGTGTCCTTGGCGAGCACCCGTATCACGCGTTTGATCTGCGGCAGCGCGGCACGCAGCCGCTTGTTGTAGCCGGCATCCTGCGGGACGAAGGGAAACATGTCCTGGAGGTGTGCGCGGACGTACCGCAGCCAGCGGGCCTCGCAGTGGAAGCCGAGCATCGCCTGCATGACCGCCAGGCACAGCAACTCCGAGTGACTGAGTTTCGGTGGCCGGCCCGGCAGCCGCACGATACCCGCCAAGTCGTCGTCGATCTTCACGTACAGTGCGGTCACGAGGG
>NZ_NEUB01000891.1 GCF_002910825.1 Streptomyces sp. SM1
CATCTCGCGGAGCTGGTCGGCGAGCCCGAAGTGCACGTCGAATGGGGCGTGCATCGCTATCCCGGAGTGTCGGTGGGCGAGGTTGTACCAGTCGAAGAAGCCGGTGCACCAGGTGCGGGCGTCCTCGATGCAGCCGAACCGGTCGGGGAAATCGTGCCGGTACTTCAAGGTTTTGTACTGACTTTCCGAGTACGGGTTGTCATTCGACGTTTTCGGTCTCGAATGGGACTTGGTGACGCCCATATTGCTGAGCATCTGCGCGACGTTGTGGGCGATCATCGGCGATCCCCGGTCGGAGTGGATCGTCAGCTTCCCTTGCTCAACGGGGTACTTGGTGATGGTGGAGGACAGGAACTGCTCGGCGAGGTCCTTGTTCTCGGATGCGGCGATCATCCAGCCGACGGTGTAGCGGCTGTAGATGTCGATGATCGTGTAGAGGCAGAAATAGCTTCCCCGATACGGGCCCTTCAGCTTCGTGATGTCCCACGACCACACCCGATTCGGAGCGGTCGCGATCAACTCAGGCTTCTTGCGGGGCGGATGCGTGGCCTGCCGACGGCGCTCGCGGACCTCGCCGTGTCGGCGCAGGATCCGGTACATCGTCGCCTCCGAACACAGATAGGTGCCCCGGTCCAGCAGCACCGCGTAGATCTCGGCCGGTGCCATGTCGACGAACTCGGCCGACCGCAACACCGCCAGGACCTCCGCCTCCTCAGCCTCGCTCAGGGCCCGCGGATGGCGCTTGCGCTCCAGCGTCGGCTTCACCGGCGGCGGGGACGTGCGGTGGTGGCGGTACCAGGTCGCCCGGCTCACGCCGAGCGCGGCGCATGCCTTGACCCGGCCGACCAGGAGGGACAGCTTGCCCAGGGCAACCGTGCGGGCCGCCTCGAAGGCCGACTCGCCCTCGCCGACGGGCACGCCAGCGGACGCCGCTTCCGCCAAGGTCACTTGCTCTCGCCGTTGTTCGTCGTGGCGCTGTCCGTGGCGAACTGGTCGAGCAGCGCGGAGAGTTTTGACTGCACCTCGATGACGGTGCGTGCCTTGCCCAGCTCGGCTCCCAGCTTGGCGTTTTCGGACTTGAGCCGGGCGATCTCCTTGTCCCGCGGATCGGTCTTCGGCCGACCCGCCGATGCGGCGAGCGCCGCCTCGGCACCCTTGTCCCGCTGCTGACGCCAGGTTGTGATCAGCGACGAATATAGGCCCTCGCGCCGCAGCAAGGCGCCCTTGGCCTGCTTGTCGATCCCTTCGTACTCGGCCAAGATCCGCGCCTTGTACGCCGCCGAGTACCGGCGATGACCGGCCGCGCGGGGTGTCACCTGCGGATCCGGGGTCCCGTGGTCGTTGGTGCTGGCCACTACGAGCACTACTCCCTCTCCGCCCTCGACTCAATGAATCATCCAGTATGCCTGCCTCGTCCTACGTTGCCAGAGAGGGGGCCGGGGAAGCTGAGCAGGATCTCGCTGTCGGCGTGTTGGTTGAAGGCGGCTGTGGAGCTGACCCCGGTTTCGTGGAGTCCCTGAAGCCAGGCTCATGATCCTGGCCCGAAGGAGAACCACGAGCAGTGCCAGCACCACGCAAATACCCGGACGAGCTCCGTGAGCGGGCCGTCCGCGAAATCCACACCACCGGCCGTCTGATCGCGCACGTCGCGAAGGACCTGGGCATCCACAAGGAGGCCCTGCGCGGCTGGGGCCGCCAGGCCGAGGCGAACGCGACGACCGGCTGACCACCGCCGAAGCGGGAAGAACTGAGTCAACTCCGCCGGCGGGTGCTGGGCCTGTCCGAGTCGGCGTACTACGCGCGCAAGAAGCGGCCGAGCTGGCGAGGGCGCTGCGGGCGGGGTCGGTCGTTCTGGCTGTTGTCACGATCGCCTTCGCCCTGTCGGTCGCCGTGACATCGTGAGTCGCCCACAGGAGCCGGGCAGGTCGTTGTTGCCGGGGCTCCGGTCGGTCAGTCAGCCGTTCCCATGCGTTGCGTGGCGGTGCCCTCAACGACTGCAAGCTGAGCTCCGCACGTTCGAGTCGGCTGCGAGCGCTCGGCGTTGCCGGACCTCGGCGGGCTGTCAAGGTCATTGCGTCCCCGGCGGGCTGCCGAGCGCGTGGGCCCAGGCCAGCAGCTCGGGAGCATGCAGCGTCGGTAACCACCTGTCGGCCCGGGTGGCGCCGTCACCCTGAGGCCGGGGACCGACGCCCAGGACCCGCAGGCCGGCCCGGCGGGCCGCTTCCACACCGGTCAGGGAGTCCTCCACCGCCAGCGCCCGGTGCGGGGGGACACCGCAGAGCCGGGCCGCCACGGCGTACACGTCGGGATGCGGCTTGGGGCGCACGCGGTCCCCGGTGTCGGGGACGACGAGGTGCTGGAAGTGTGCGAGCAGCCCGGCTCGTTCCAGGCTGCCTTCGACCACGACCCTCGGGCAGTTACTGGCCACCGCCAGCGGCAACCGGCCAGAGAGCAGCCGTACGATCCGGACCGCACCTGGCATCGTCACCGGCTCGTCGGTGACGAGTGCCAGGAAGTGGTCGAGAAGCGCGGCTGTCAGGTCCTCGGTCAGTTCGGGTTTGTGCACGGACTGCGCCATGAGCCGGCCGCAGTCCTCGTAGTGCAGGCCAAGGGCCTGCTCCGCAAACCCGGGCGGTGGCTGGAGCCCGTGCTCCCGGAAGGCCCGGCTGCGAGCCTCCTGCCAGTGGCGTTCGCTGTCCATCAGGGTGCCGTCGCAGTCGAAGACGACGGCTTCGGGCGACCAGTCGAGCAGATCGTGGTCCGAGGTGGTCACTGGGGCCTCTCCCATACCTTCGCATGTACGCATGTGGCATTTCCCGTATCCACAGAAAACGGAAAGATAGTTTCCACTACGTTATTTCCGTCCATGCAAATCAGGCAATAACCCTTTTCAGTGACTCGACGGGCGCCGCAAACAGGCGTATGACCGTTTGGCGGCGACAGTCGTGACGCAGCCGCCGGGGCCGGCAACGCCACGTGTGCACACGTCAGTTGTCACGCGTGCTTGGCCGCAGGGGGCCCGGAGCGCCTTGCGTCCGTTACCACTCGCACGCGTTCACATTCGAAAGAACTGCGTAATTACCGCACGAAAGTGCCTGTTTGGACTCCGGGCGTACGCTGGCGCACTAAATTCGTGGCCGACATGAGAACAGAGCGAGAGCGGACGGAACCTTGCAGGAACGGGCGAAGGCAACCCGCAGATCACTGCTGGAAGCGGCAGCCCAACTGTTCGCTGAACAGGGATACGCGGCCACCAGCGTCAACGACATAAGCGCAAGGTCGGGCCGGACCAGCGGCGCGGTCTACTTCCACTACACCGGCAAGGAGGGCATCGCCGTCGCCGTCGTCGAGGACCGGTTCGCCACCTGGTCTCAGCTCGCTGCCCGCTACGGAGATCAGACGGTCCCCCCGCTCGAACGGCTCGTCGCCCTCAGCTACGACATCGCCCATGCCCTCGCCCGGGACCCCGTGACACGCGCCGGCGCCCGTCTGTGGGCTGAGCGCACCGTCATCAAGGCCCCCGTTCCCGACCCCTTCGCGCTGTGGACCGCCGCCGCCACGCGACTGCTCGCGCAGGCCCGGCTGGCAGGGCAGGTCAACGAGCGCGTCCGCCCCGCCCGCACGGCCCGGACCCTGGTGCGCGCGTTCTTCGGCCTGTGCACCCTCACCGAGGCCATCGAGGGTACGACCGTCCTCGACGACCGCCTGACCGACTGGTGGCACCTGACCCTGCCCTCCCTCCGGCCACAACCGACCTGCGGGAACCTCCCGGCAGGGCGGTGACGCACATACTCTCAGGGGGACTCCGATGGCCCGGTGCGGTGGTCGTGGACCTTCTGGGCTGCCGGGGCAGCGTCACTCTCGTACCCCGGATCGGCTGCGCTCTCCCGCCTGCCGGTCGCACAGCATGTGTGGGTGAATAGCCGCCGCTGACGGCGCTCCAGGAGCCCGGGGACTTGCTCTCGGAAGGTCTGCCGCCTGCAGCCCATGACCGGACGTACAGCAGGTCCTGAAGAGCGTCGAGGACCTGGTAGAGGGCCAGGCCGGTGTGTGGACCTTTGGGGCGAGCCGCCTGAGGGTGAGGAACGCCTGGGCGGCGGTGACGAGGGTGACGTGGTGGTGCCAGCCGCGCCAGGTGCGGCCCTCGAAGTGGTCCAGGCCCAGGCCGTGCTTGAGTTCGCGGTAGTCGTGCTCGATCCGCCAGCGCATCTTCGCCCACCGCACCAGGTTGAGGTTCCCCCGGCGTGCGGGAGGTGCTGATCAGCTGGTCAGTGTGGGTTGACGGGGTTTCAGGTTCGCTCGTTCGGCCGTTGCCTGGTCGGCGTAGTGCTTCTCCTCGAACGGGTGGTCATTCTGGCCTTCTGTCAACTTTCCTGAGAGGCGTGGCCCCCCGGATACCCGAGGGGCCACTGTCGGTCCGAACGCTGTCAGTAGCGGGTGACGACGCTGTTGACGCTGAGCCTAGTAGAGCCGATGTAGATGAAGTAGAACTCCGCCTTCCCCACCTCGCCCCAGGACACCGTGTTGCAGGAGTTGCTCCGCGTGCCGTGGCTCACGTCCGGAAGGAAGTCTCTGACGTGGTCGAGCTCGAGAGTCGCGCTGCTGGGTCCACCGAAGCTGCAGCCGGAGAAGCTCACCGTCGTGCTCGACAGGGCGGCTTCAGGTTCCCGAAGTATGAGGGCTGTCGGGGATGCCGAGGATCTGGGCGGCTCGTTCGGGTAGATCCCGGATGGCGCGGGTGGTCTTGGCGATGTTGGTAGCGCCGAGCTGTTTGAGCCGTCCGATGGCCAGGTTCCGGAAGGAGGCCATGGCGCGGGGTGCGTTGCCGGTGTGGACGGCGGAGGCGTCTTCGGCGAAGGTCCGGTCACGGATGTGGTGCTGGGCTTCCACGGTCCAGTGCCGGCGAACGTGACCGGCCAGTTCCCGGGGTGCGGCCTGGTGGGTGTCGAGGCTGGTCACCGCGTACACCGTCTCGCGGGACTCCTTGGCCCCGGTCTGTTTGCGGCGCCGGTGGATGCGCAGGGCCAGCATCGCTTCGGGGAAGGCGATCCCGCCGAGGTTGTCCGCGACCGCGAGTGTCTTGATCGAGCGGGACTCCCGCCGTCCGTGTCCGGTTTCCGAGGTGCTGTGCTGCACTGCGATCCGGCCCCAGGGTAGGGCTTTGAGCTGGGCGTATGCGGTCGGCTGGTTGCCCTTGATCATCGCGATGTAGTGGACCTTCCTGGTCTGGGCCAGCCAGCGCACGGAATCCTGGACACTGTGCAGGGCATCGAAGGTGACCACCGTGCCCTGCAGGTCCAGGTGCTCCAGCAGCGGCCGGAGGGCGGCGGTCTCGTTGGTTTTGGCACCCACTTCCCGCTGGGCCAGGGTGATCGCGGAGCCGTGGGTCACGGCCGACAGCAGGTGGCGACGGCGCAGGCCGAGGCGGGCCGACCCCTTCAGCGTCTTGCCGTCCACCGCGATCGCCCGCCGTGACGCGGGGCCGGGAGCCGGCCGGTGTTCGGACAGGTAGGCACCGATGGCCGTGTCCAGGGCATCAGTGTCCACCGCGGCCAGGATCCGGGTGAGGGTGGGCTGGGACGGGGAGCGGTAGAGGCCGGGCACATGGCGGCGGAAGCCGAGCCGGTCCAGCAGACCCAGGGCGGCCCGCTGCCCCCACTCGGCGGTCTCCTCGACAGTGCGGGCCTGGGACACAGCGGCACAGGCGCACATCAGCAGCCCGCCGACCAGGGGATACCACCGTCCCCGACGGCCACGGGGATCGGGAACACGCTCCAGGTGACGGCGCAGACGGTCGGTGTCGTCCCGGCTCAGTGGGCCCAACTTGGCCAGGACGGCAGGAATCGGGCAGGATCGGGACGCGGGCACGGCACCTCATAGTGATCAACTGGCGTAGACACCCTGATGATCACAGGTCCCGTGCCCGTTCTGCTGCGGCGCCAGCAACCCCCTCACGCCGGACGAACTACGCGATCAGGGAACCCGAAGTCGACCTGGCCACCAGAGCGGGCAGACCGCATCGCTCGGCCAGTCGGACCGTCGGGACCAGCCCGGCATGCGCGACCAGGTCGGGGTCGTCAAACGCGGCGAACAGCGTCGACGGGCTGTGGGAGACTTTCACTTCAGAGGTGCCTTGCTTCGTGGGACTGGTGTGGGCGTAGGAACTCCCATCATCCCAGGTCAGCGGGCACCTCTTCTCATTTCTCCGTCCCCAGGTCAACTATCCGCGCGGTGGATCGAGGCTGAGGGCCGGCGCGGAAGTCTCGGTCCGGTGTTGACCGAGATGTCGTGGTGGTGGCGGACGCCGTCGATGCGGGCGGTGTCGGAAGTGCCGCGGAAGGCCGCGGCGGTGTGGGTGGAGGATCTCCAAGCCGAGCTGGAGCGAGTGCGTGCGCCTTTGACCGAGGCGGTGACTCTGGTGCGCAATTCGTGACGCGGAGTCCGGTGGCTGCGGCATGATCGGCCCTGCGGCCGGTTTCCCCGTTCCTCGGCCGCAGGGGTGAGAGATGTCGATGCAGCCCAAGGCCCTGCCACCGGTACCGGAGCAGACCGCGAAGATCGCCCGCAAGGCTTTCCCCAAAGGGAGCCTGCCGATACGGGTCCGCGACCGGCTGGCCGAGGTGTTCGCCGACGAGCCGTTCGCCGAGGCGTTCGGTACGCGCGGCGCCCCTGGGCTGTCGCCGGGTGTGCTGTCGCTGGTGACGGTGCTGCAGTTCGCTGAGAACTTGACCGACCGGCAGGCCGCGGCCATGACGGTGCGGGCCATCGACTGGAAGTACGCCCTCGGGATGGAGCTCGCCGACACCGGCTTCGATCACACCGTGCTGCCCCGCTTCCGCGCCCGCCTTGCCGAACACGGCCTGGAACGAGTGGTGTTCGACCGGCTGCTGGAGTACTGCAAGGATGCCGGCCTGGTGGCCGCCGGCGGCAGGCAGCGCACCGACGCCACCCACGTCATCGGCGCGGTGCGGGACCTGAACCGCACGGAGCTGGCCGGGGAGAGCGTCCGCGCGGCCCTGGAAGCACTCGCGGTCGCGGCACCGTCCTGGTTGTCGGACACGATCGACGTGGCGGAGTTCGCCCACCGCTACGGCGAGCGGATCAACGGCTGGACGATGCCGTCGTCCCAGACCAAGCGCGAGAAGCTGGCCCACGTCTTCGGCCAGGACGCCCTGACGCTGTGCCGGGCGGCCTACGCGCCTGCCGCCCCGCCCTGGATCCGCGACATCGAGGCCGTGCAGACCCTGCGGCAGGTGCTGGTGCAGACCTACTACCTGCACACCGATGCGCGCGGGCGGGAGGTGGTCAGGAAGCGGGAGGCCGAGACAGACGGCGTCCCGCCCGGCAGTATCCGCCTGGCCTCCCCCTACGACACCGACGCGCGCTGGGCCGCCAAGGGC
>NZ_NEUB01000892.1 GCF_002910825.1 Streptomyces sp. SM1
CCCCGCCCCGACGATCAGCAGCCCCAGTCCGAAGAAGACCACCAACGCGTCCCCGCGGTCACGGCGCCACCTCGGAACCAGCGCGGCCACCCCCACCAGCAGCAGTCCGTACCGCGCGACCGGCTCCTCGTACAGCACCCGGTGCACCGGCTCCAGCGCGTCCCCCGCCGCACCGAACAGCGCGAAGAAGTCGTAGTACGGCCATGCCCACAGCACCGCCACCCCCACCGCCGACGCGACGGCCGCCCGTGGCCACACCCCCCGTCCGGGCCGCGCGGCGACCACCGTGGCGACCGCTCCGGCCGAGGCCACGACCCCGGAGAACTGGTGGCAGAGCAGGATCACCGCCCACAGCACCCCCAGCCCGAGCCACACCCCCCAGCCCGCAACCCGCCGCACGGCCCTGTCCAGCAGCACCCAGAAATGAAACGCGAGCCCGAGAGTGAACGTGCTCGGATACGCGACCGTCAGCGCGAGCGAGTGGAGCCCCGGGAAGCCGCTCCACAGGAACGGGGTCGTGCCCCACAGCAGCAGCAGGCTGAGCAGGGCGAGCGCGGGCGCGGCCCGGTGCGCGCTCAGCGTCCGTACGTACCGCCGTACGCCCGTCACCAGCAGCCCCAGCCCCACCACGGCGGCCAGCCGGAGGACCGTGAACACCTCGAGGTCCGTCACCCGGCTGACTCCCCCGAGCAGCACCATCCACGGCGAGTAGTACGGGCTCGGTGTGTCCGCGTCGACCAGCGGGTTGCCCGGGTCGAGCAGGCTGTGCCGGAGCCGCTGCACCGTCGCCGCGTGGATGCCCAGGTCCCCGGCCCACGGGAGGCGCACGACCACCAGTACCAGCAGGACGAGGACGAGTGCCGCCACGACCATGGCGACGGTCGTGGCGACGGCCGCCGGACGGGACGCGGCGCGGGACGCACCGGCCCTCCGGGACGCGTCGGACGACGAGAAGCGCACAGTCACACTGGAGTCATTGACCGTCACCACGCGCACGCACCGGTTCGCCGCCGATGCCCACCTAAGGCACCACAACGGCGAGGGGCGCCCCGGACCCTGAAGTCCGGGGCGCCCCTCGCCTCCGTGTGACGGCCCGCGCCGTCCACGGCCCGCGCCTACGAGTGCGACCGCAGCAGCGTCCGCATCGTCCGCATCGCCACCGACAGGTTGGCGAGATCGAACGCGTCGGAGCTGTGGATCTCCTCCAGGGTGGTGCGGGCCCGGCCGAGCAGCGCCGCGTTCTTCTGCTCCCACACCTGGAAGCGCTGCTGCGGCGTCGACGTGCCGTTGCCCTCCGCCAGCACGTCCGCGGTCACCGCCGCGTGTGCCGCGTACAGGTCCTCGCGGATCGCCGCGCGGGCCATGGACTGCCAGCGGTCGGCGCGCGGCAGCTCGGTGATGCGGTCCATCAGCTGGGTGATGCGCAGCCGGTCACCGAGGTCGTAGTACACCTCCGCGACATCCAGCGGCTCCTTGCCCATCCGGTCGGCCACCGACACGATGTCGAGGGTCGGGAAGGCGGAGGAGAACCCGGCGACCCGGGCGGCGAGCTCGTCCGGCACACCGGCGCCGCTCAGCTCGTCGTAGATCTTCTGGTACCAGTCGATGTCCGCGCCGCGCAGCAGCTTCGGCAGCTGTGCCCACACCTGCTCGACCCGCTCGGCGAAGAAGTCCACCGTCTCCGCCAGCTCCAGCGGCTGCGGCCGGTTGTTCAGCAGCCAGCGCGTGCCACGCTCCACCAGGCGGCGCGAGTGCAGCCGCAGCCGGGTCTGGACGTCCGCCTCGACCTTGTTGTCGAGCGCCTCGACCCCGTCCCACACCAGTGAGGAGCGGAAGATCGCGCGGGCCGCGGTCTGCGCCCGGACGATCTCCTCCAGGGACGCCCCGGTCTCCTCGCGCATCCGGTGCAGATACGTCGTTCCGCCCGTGTTGACCGTGTCGTTGACCAGCACCGTCGTGGTGATCTCACGGCGCAGCGGGTGGCTGTCGATGTGCTCGGCGAACTGCTCGCGCAGCGCGGACGGGAAGTAGGCGTGCAGCAGCACCTTCAGATACGGGTCGTCCGGCAGCGAGGTGTGCAGCAGTTCCTCGGCGACCGTGATCTTCGTGTACGCGAGCAGGACGGCCGTCTCCGCTCCGGTCAGCCCCTGCCCGGCCGAGAGCCGCTCGCGGATCTGGCGGTCGGTGGGCAGGAACTCCAGCGCCCGGTCCAGACGCCCCTCGCGCACCAGGTGCTTCAGGAAGCGCTGCTGCGCGTGCATCATGTCCTTGGACTGGGCCAGGGCGTTGGCGATGGCCGTGTTCTGCGCGTAGTTGGAGCGCAGCACCATGGCGCCGACCTCGTCGGTCATCTCGGCGAGCAGCTTGTTGCGCTGCTTGACGGTCATGTCGCCTTCCTTGACCAGACCGTTCAGCAGGATCTTGATGTTCACCTCGTGGTCGGAGGTGTCCACGCCGGCGCTGTTGTCGATCGCGTCGGAGTTGAGCCGGCCACCGTGCAGCGCGAACTCGATCCGGCCGAGCTGGGTCATGCCCAGGTTGCCACCCTCGCCGACGACGGCGACCCGCAGGTCCTTGCCGTCGACCCGGATGGCGTCGTTGCCCTTGTCGCCGACGTCGGCGTTGGACTCCGTGGACGCCTTGACGTAGGTGCCGATGCCGCCGTTCCACAGCAGGTCCACCGGTGCCGTGAGGATCGTCTTCATCAGGTCGGCCGGGGTCATCTTGGTGACGCCGGGCTCGATGCCGAGGGCCTCGCGGATCTGCGCGCTGACGGGCACGGACTTGGCGCTGCGCGGGAAGATCCCGCCACCGGCCGACAGCAGCTCGGTGTTGTAGTCGGCCCAGGAGCTGCGCGGCAGTTCGAACAGGCGGCGGCGCTCGGCGTAGGAGACGGCCGCCCCGGGGTTCGGGTCGATGAAGATGTGCCGGTGGTCGAAGGCGGCGACCAGGCGGATGTGCTCGCTGAGCAGCATGCCGTTGCCGAACACGTCGCCGGACATGTCGCCGATGCCGACGACCGTGAAGTCCTGGCTCTGGGTGTCCACGCCCAGCTCCCGGAAGTGCCGCTTGACGGACTCCCAGGCGCCGCGGGCGGTGATGCCCATGCCCTTGTGGTCGTAGCCGGCCGAGCCGCCGGAGGCGAAGGCGTCACCGAGCCAGAAGTTGTAGGACTCGGCGACCTCGTTGGCGATGTCCGAGAACTTCGCGGTTCCCTTGTCGGCGGCGACGACGAGATAGGTGTCGTCCTCGTCGTGCCGGACGACGTCCGCCGGGTGCACGACCTCGCCGGCCACCATGTTGTCGGTGATGTCGAGCAGCGCCGAGATGAACGTCCTGTAGCTGGCGATGCCCTCCGCCATCCAGGCGTCCCGGTCGGCGTTCGGGTCGGGCAGCTGCTTGGCGACGAAGCCGCCCTTGGCGCCGACCGGCACGATGACGGTGTTCTTCACCATCTGCGCCTTGACCAGGCCGAGGATCTCGGTGCGGAAGTCCTCACGGCGGTCCGACCAGCGCAGGCCGCCGCGCGCGACCTTGCCGAAGCGCAGGTGCACGCCCTCGACTCGCGGCGAGTACACCCAGATCTCGAACGCCGGGCGCGGCGCCGGGAGGTCGGGGATGGCCGTCGGGTCGAACTTCATGGAGACGTAGTCGTGCGGCGTGCCGCCGCTCGCCTCCTGGAAGAAGTTGGTGCGCAGCGTCGCCTTGATGACGGTGAGGAAGGAGCGCAGGATGCGGTCCTCGTCGAGGCTCGCGACCTGGTCGAGGGCGGCGTCGACCTCCTCCAGCAGGGCGTCCACCAGTTCGTACCCGGCGCGCTGCCGGTCCGGGGACATCCGGGCCTCGAACAGGGAGACGAGCAGCCGGGTGGTGTGGACGTTGTGGCGGAGGGTGTCCTCCATGTAGTCCTGGCTGAAGGTGGAACCCGCCTGGCGCAGGTACTTGGCGTACGCGCGCAGCACCATGGCCTGCCGCCAGGTCAGCCCGGCGCTCAGCACGAGGGCGTTGAACCCGTCGTTCTCCGCCTTGCCGGTCCAGGTCGCCGCGAAGGTGTCCTGGAACCGCTCGCGGGCGTCGTCGCCGAGGTAGTCCACGCCGCCGCCCGGCGCCTTGGGCATGCGCAGGCCGAAGTCGTAGATCCAGGCCACGCTCCGGTCCGAGCAGCGCAGCTCGTACGGCCGCTCGTCGACGACCTCGACGCCGAGCCGCTGGAGCACGGGCAGCACCGCGGAGAGGGAGACGGCCTCGCCCTTGCGGTAGATCTTGAAGCGGCGCTCCTCGGGGGCGGCGCCCACCGGCTCGTACAGGCTGAGCTCGAAGTCCCGCTGCTCGTCGAGCAGCTCGACGCGGGCCAGGTCGGCGACCGCGCTGCGCGGGTTGTGGTCGGCCTTGTAACCCTCGGGGAAGGCGCCGGCGTAGCGGCGCAGCAGCTCGGCGGCGCGCTCCTCGCCGAACTCGGCGTTCAGCGCCTCGGCGAAGCCGTCGGCCCAGGAGCGGGCGGCCGCGACGAGCCGGCCCTCGATGCGCTCCTTGTCGACGTCGGACAGCTCCGGCAGTTCGGTGCCCTGCGGCACGCGCACCACGAAGTGCAGCCGCGAGAGGACCGACTCGGTGTTCCACGCGGTGAAGTCGACGCTGATGCCGCCGAGCTCCTCCTTGAGGATGTCGATGATCCGCAGGCGCACACCGGTGGTGTAGCGGTCGCGCGGCAGGTAGACGAGGGCCGAGTAGTAGCGCCCGTACTCGTCCTGGCGCAGGTAGAGCCGCAGCCGGCGGCGCTCCTGGAGGTAGAGCACCGAGGTGACGATGGCCTGGAGCTCATCGGCCGGGGTCTGGAACAGCTCGTCGCGCGGGTAGGTCTCCAGGATCTGGAGCAGGTCGCGTCCGTCGTGACTGTGCGGAGAGAAACCGGCCCGCTCCAGGACCTCCTCGACCTTGCGCCGGATCACCGGCACCCGGCGCACCGACTCGGTGTACGCGGCGGACGAGAACAGTCCGAGGAAGCGCCGCTCGCCGACGACGTTGCCGTCCGCGTCGAACTTCTTGACGCCGATGTAGTCCAGGTACGACGGCCGGTGCACGGTGGCCCGGCTGTTCGCCTTGGTCAGCACCAGCACCTTGTGCTCGCGCGCCTTGGCGCGGGCGTCGGCGGGCAGCCGCTCGAAGGACGGGCTGACCGGGTGGCTCTCGTTCTCGGCGTGGTGCGGGTCGGAGCGCAGGATGCCGAGGCCGGTCCCGGGGACGGCGGCCAGCGAGTCGTCGGCGCGCAGTTCGTACTCGCGGTAGCCGAGGAAGGTGAAGTGGTCGTCGGCGAGCCAGCGCAGCAGCTCGCGGGCCTCCTCGACCTGCGGCGCGGACAGGTCGGCGGGGACCGGCTCGCCGGGCAGCGCCTCGGCCAGCGCGGTCGCGGCCTGGCGCATCTTGCCCCAGTCCTCGACGGCCTCGCGGACGTCGGACAGGACGCGCAGCAGATCGGTGGTGATCTGCTTGAGGTCGCCGCGGTCGGTCTCGCGGTCGATCTCCACATGGATCCAGGACTCGACGTGCGCGTCGTGCGGAAGGTCGCGCGTGTCCTGGGGGAGGTCGCCGCCGACCGGGGCGGTGAGCATCTCGATCAGCTTGCCGGTGACGTCCCGGCGGACCACGACCTGCGGGTGGATGACGACGTGGATGCCACGGCCCTGGCGGGTCAGCTCGTTGGTGACGGAGTCGACCAGGAAGGGCATGTCGTCGGTGACCACCTCGACGACGGAGTGGCTGCACGTCCAGCCGTTCTCCTCGACGGTCGGGGTGTGGACCCGGACGCTGGCGGTGCCCTGGGGGCGGCCCTCGGCGAGCCGGAAGTGCGAGAAGGCGGCTCCGAAGATGTCGACCGGGTCGCGGTCCGTCAGGTCCTCGGGGGCGGTGTGCAGGTAGTAGCGCTGGAGGAACTCGAGCACGGTGTCCCGGTCGGGCATGCCCTTGTCCGTCGTCCCGGTCGGCAGTTTCCCCCCGGCCGGGCTGTTCTCAGCTACCCGGGCGGCCCTGTCGAGCAGCTCGGCCTTGGCTTCGTCCAGCTTGGTCTGCATGGTCCTCTGGCTCCTGTCGCGCGCCGTTGCGTGACGTAGAAGGAAGTACGGTCTCCGACCCTGAGGTGCGGTGGTACGACACGGGGTGTCCGGTCTGTGCCGACGCTATGCCGCAAGGAGAGATGAGCGGGGGCTTCTCGGCCGAATTCGACGCGCTCGGCGAGTGTGACTCTGCTCTCGGTGACGCCGGCCCTCTCGGGGTACGCCGCGTTTCGAGCCGCCCGCGAAGATCAGCGACTGCCACCCGGTCACGGATGTCGTCCGTGCTCGCCGGGCGCACAGCAGGGACACCGAGGTCCCCGCGAGCTATCGCGCTGATCACGCCACCCAGGCTATCGCTCTCCCCAGGGCCCCCGTCATGAGCCGTATGTGTACAAAACAGGGGCACGAACTTTGACGTTCTGCACAGTGCGCTTCACCGCCCTATGCCCCCGCACCCACCGCCAGACCCACACACCCCACCGTTCCCCCGTCGTCCCCGAGCCCCGCCGTTCCCCGCCACACCCGCCGTTCCCCGCCACACCCGCCACACCCGCCACACCCGCCACACCCGCCACACCCGCCACACCCGCCACACCCGCCACACCCGCCACACCCGCCACACCCGCGGGCAATCGTGCCGCAGGGCGGCACGGGTGGGCGCGACGGCACCCCGCTGACGCCGGGCCGCGCAGACACCCCCTGGCCCGCCATGAGGCACGCGAAGTCGAGGCCCCGGGGAGGGAGCCCGACAACCCTGGTCCACCTCAGGCAGGCCGACCCGGGGTCAGGGCGCGGATCCCCGGAAAGGAGCAGGCCGACCGAGGACGGCCAAGCACGCCCGCCCCCTGACCTCCTCATCCGTCAGGCCGCCGCCGCCAGCCGCTCCGCCTCCACGACCGCCTCCCCCAGCGTGTCCACCACCGGCACCCCCACCGCCTCCAGGCTGGACCGCCCGTGGGACCCGCCGGTGTACAGCACGGCCCGCGCTCCCACATGCCGTGCGGCCAGCGCGTCGTCGGCCGCGTCGCCGATCACCACCGTGCGCGCCGGGTCGACCCCGGTCAGCGCGCCGAGGTGGCGCACCATGTGCTCCGTCTTGCTGCCCCCGGACGGCCCGGTCCGCCCGTCGACCCGCAGGAAGTGCGGCTCGATCCCGAAGCCCCGCACCAGCGGGACCAGGTCCTCGTGCCCGTACATGCTGAGGATCGACTGGCTGCGGCCGGCCTCGGCCCACCCCGCCAGCAGGTCCACCACGCCCTCGGCGAGCCCGCACCGCATCCGGTGCTCGGTGTAGTGGCGGTGGAAGGTCCCGTCCATCACCGCCCACTCGGCCTCGGTCGGCAGCCGCCCCATGAGCCGCTCGTAGAACTTCGGCACCGGCACGCAGTACAGCTCCCGGTACCGCTCCAGCGTGAGCGGCTCCAGTCCCAGCTCGGCGAACGCCGCGTTCGTCGCCCCGATGACCGCGTCGACGTCGTGGAACAGCGTGCCGTTCCAGTCCCAGACGATGTGCGCGTCCGTGTGCGTCCCCATGTCCAGAAAAAATACCCGCCGCCACTGACATTCGACAGACCCGCAGGTCAGCCCAGCAGGTTGGGGATCTCCTGGGTGGCGTACCAGAGCAGCTCGTGGTCCTCCGCACCGTCGACGGCGAACTGCGCGTCGTCGTCACCGCCGTCCGCC
>NZ_NEUB01000893.1 GCF_002910825.1 Streptomyces sp. SM1
CGGACCGCGGGTTCCGTGCGGCGCCGCAGGGCGCGCCGCACCACCCGAGGGGGGACGGTCACTGGCTGACGGATGCCGTCCCGCTCCTCGGGGTACCACTCGTACGTCAGCCCTCGGCCTCCGCGAACGGACCACCCTCGGAGGCGAAGGCGTGGGCGGCGAAGCGTTCGCCCATGCGTCGGTGGGTGGCCGCGTCGGGGTGGAGCCGGTCGGGCAGCGGCAGCTCGCGGTGGTCCGCCTCGCCGTAGAGGTCTCGGCCGTCCAGGTGGTACAGGTTCGGGTCGTTCGCCGCGCGCCGCGCCACGACGCGCTCGAGTTCGTCGCGGATGACGTTGAGCGTCAGCCTGCCCTCGGCGCCGTCCGCGGGGTCCCCGGCGGCCGTGAACAGGAGCCGCCCGTCGCCGAGGCGGCTGAAGTCGAAGGCGGTGGGGCCCGGGGTGTCCTCGTGAATGGGACACTGGATCGGTGAGACGACCAGCAGCGGTGCGGTGGGATGCCCCTCGCGGATGGTGTCGAGGAA
The DNA here is from genome assembly GCF_002910825.1 of Streptomyces sp. SM1. GTDB lineage: Bacteria > Actinomycetota > Actinomycetes > Streptomycetales > Streptomycetaceae > Streptomyces > Streptomyces okerensis. The sequence goes on from NZ_NEUB01000893.1 coordinate 521, forward strand.
GCCGTGGACGGCGGGGGCGAAGGCGCGCAGTCGCATCAGATCGGCGTTGACCAGGTTGATGCCGATCTTGACGCTGATCAGGTCGGCGGGCGTGTCACGTATGGTGCGCGCGACGAACGGGTCGAGCAGGGCGCTTCCGGCCAGTCCGAGGTTGACCAGTTCCACGCCGCCGCGTGCCGCGGCGAGCGCGGGCCAGGTGGTGGTGGGGCTCGCGGCGTCGGAGCCGTGGCTGATGGAGCTGCCGTGATGCAGCCAGGTCCTGCGGCCGGAGGCGTCCGCGGGCCGCACGGGGGCGTCGGTGCGCAGGGCGACGAGTTCGGTCGTCTCGTTGTACGGCAGCCATATCTCGACGGTCTTGTCCTCGTCGGACAGGCCGGCGAAGCGGAGGGTGGCGACGGGGCCGGTGCCGTGCTCGAGGGCCCCGGTGCCCAGGTCGATGGTCACGGTGTTGCCGCCGGTCGCGGTGGCCCGGCCGGCCGGGCGTCCGTCGACGATCAGGTCGTAGTGGCCCTGCGTGCGGGGCGGCGCACCGACGTAGATCCGCTTGGTGGGCAGTGTGTCCAGCTCGACGGCGGTCGCGCGGGTGCGGAAGACCAGTCGTACGCCGGAGGGCTGGGACTCGGCCATGGCGAGCTGTCCGTCGGTGTTCTGGTCGCGGGCCCAGGCGGGCAGCCGGTGCGGCAGGATCCCCTGCGCGGTGGGCTCCAGGTCGAGCGCGCCGCGCACGAGGCCGGCGGTGAGGGGCGTGGTGATCCAGCGGTGCGGGGAGGGCATCGTTTCGTTCCGTCTGTTTCGTGGGGGTCGGTGAACGGCTGATCGGGCGCGGGACGGGGTGGTCGGCCGTCAGGGCGACGGGGGCCAGTTGCGCAGCAGGGCGTCCAGCGCGTCGAGGACGCGCGTCCAGGTCTCCTGCGTGTCGGGGGCGCTGTGGCTGAATCCGCCGCCCATCTCGAGGCTGACGTAGCCGTGGAAGACGCTGCCCAGCAGCCGGACCGCGTGGGTCTGGTCCGGTTCGGTCAGGTCGTAGCCGCGCAGGAGGGCCCGGGTCATCTGCGCGTGTCGCACTCCCGCACTGCAGGCGGCCACCTCCGGAGCGAGCCGGAACTGGGCCGCGGCATAGCGGCCGGGATGTTCCCGCGCGTAGTCGCGGTAGACGTTCGCCAGGGCGGTCAGGGCGTCCTTGCCCGCCCGCCCGGCCAGGGCGTCCGCGGCGCGGTCGGCGAGTTCCTCCAGCGCGAGCAGCGCGATCCGCGTCCTGAGGTCGTGGGAGTTCTTCAGGTGGGAGTACAGGCTCGCCACTTTGACGTCGAAACGCCGGGCGAGCTCCGAGACGGTCACCTGGTCGAAGCCGACCTCGTCGGCCAGTTCCGCTCCCGCCCGGGTCAGGCGTTCCGGGGTCAGTCGTACGCGCGCCATGGAGCCATCCTTCCGATCAGCTAAACCAAGCATGCATCCACCTAATACCTTTAGGCAAATGCCTATTTACCTTGATCGACTGTCAGTGGTGGGCGGCAGGATGTGACGCATGACAACACCTGCAGCAGTGATCGTCGATGCCGCCGCCTCCGCGCAGGCGGTCGAGGACGCCGTGCGCGCGGCGGCCGCGTACTACGAGGGCGGCACCTCGGCGCTGGACGACGACACGTACGACCGGCTGGTACGGGGGATCGCCGACTGGGAGGCGGAACATCCGGACGGGATACTGCCCGACTCCCCCACCGGGAAGGTCGCCGGTGGCGCGGTGGAGGGCGACGTCCCGCACACGGTGCCGATGCTGAGCCTGGACAACGTGTTCTCCGAGGAGGAGTTCACCGCCTGGACGGCGTCACTGGCGCGCCGGACCGGCCGTGAGGCGACACGCTTCAGTGTGGGGCCGAAGCTGGACGGGCTGGCGATCGCCGCCCGTTACACCGACGGCCGGCTGAGCCGGCTGATCACCCGCGGGGACGGGACGGCCGGGGAGGACGTCTCGCACGCGATCGGCACCATCGAGGGGCTGCCCGAGAAGCTCGCCGAACCCGTCACCGTGGAGGTGCGCGGCGAGGTCCTCATGACCTCCGCCCAGTTCGAGCACGCCAACGAGGTGCGCACCGGTCACGGCGGGCAGCCGTTCGCCAATCCGCGCAACGCGGCCGCGGGCACCCTGCGGGCGAAGGAGCGGGCCTACACGGTGCCGATGACGTTCTTCGGCTACGGGCTGCTGCCGCTGCCCGGAACCGGCTCCGCCCTCGCGGAGCGGGTCGACGAGATGGCGCACAGCGACCTGATGGCGCTGGCCGCCGGCCTCGGCGTGCACACCAGTGCCCGGACCGCCGTCCCGGACACCCTCGCCGGGACCCCCGAGGAGGTCCTGGCCCGGGTGAAGGAGATCGCCGCGCTGCGCGCAGAACTGCCGTTCGGCATCGACGGGATCGTCGTCAAGGCGGACCTCGCCGCCGACCGGGAGGCCGCCGGATCGGGCTCCCGCGCGCCTCGCTGGGCGATCGCCTACAAGCTGCCGGCGGTGGAGAAGATCACCCGGCTGCTGGAAGTGGAGTGGAACGTCGGCCGCACCGGCATCATCGCGCCACGCGGTGTCCTCGAGCCGGTCGTCATCGACGGCTCCACCATCACCTACGCCACGCTGCACAACCCGGCCGACATCACCCGCCGTGACCTGCGCCTGGGCGACCATGTCATGGTGCACCGCGCCGGTGACGTCATCCCCCGGATCGAGGCCCCGGTCGCGCACCTGCGCACGGGTGAGGAGCGTCCGATCGAGTTCCCCGCGCAGTGCCCGCGCTGCGGTTCGGACATCGACACCGGTGAGGAGCGCTGGCGGTGCGCCCAGGGCCGCAACTGCCACCTCGTCGCTTCCCTCGCCTACGCCGCGGGCCGGGACCAGCTCGACATCGAGGGCCTCGGTGCCACCCGTGTCGTGCAGCTCGTCGAGGCCGGCCTGGTCGCCGACCTCGCCGACCTGTTCACCCTGCGCCGGGACCAGTTGCTCGCCCTGGAGCGGATGGGGGAGACCAGCACCGACAATCTGCTCGCCGCGATCGCCAGGGCGAAGGAGCAGCCTCTGTCCCGGGTGCTGTGCGCGCTGGGCGTCCGGGGCACCGGACGGTCCATGTCGCGGCGTATCGCCCGCCACTTCGCCACCATGGACCACATCCGGGCGGCCGACGCCGACGCCATGCAGCGGGTCGACGGCATCGGCTCGGAGAAGGCGCCCTCGACCGTGGCGGAGCTGGCCGAACTGGCCCCGCTCATCGACAAGCTCACCACCGCCGGTGTCAACATGACCGAACCGGGAGCCACTCCGCCGCCGGCCGCCGATGCCGCGCCCGACGACGGCACGGACTCGGCGCCGGCGGCGGGCGGTCCGCTGGAGGGCATGGCGGTGGTGGTCACCGGCGCGATGACCGGCAGCCTGGAGAAGCTCTCCCGCAACGAGATGAACGAACTGATCGAACGGGCCGGCGGCCGCTCCTCCTCCAGCGTCTCCAAGAGGACCACGCTGGTGGTGGCGGGCGAGGGCGCCGGTTCGAAGCGGGCCAAGGCCGAACAGCTCGGCATCCGTCTGGCGACCCCCGACGAGTTCGCCGACATGGTGGCCGCACTCCTCGGCTGAGCCGGGCACCGGCGCGCCCCCGGCCGTCAGGACATGGCACAGGCCTCGGCGACGGACAGGCTGTTCTCGTACAGGTGGTGGCGGGTGATCCGGCCGTCCTCCACGGTGAGGCGCAGGGCGAACGGTCCCCGGAAGGACCGCCCCGTCGCCCGTACCGTCCCCGACAGATGCCCCATCAGGACCGCGTCCCTCCCGTCGACGAGGAAGGTGTCGACAGCGGCACACGCGTCCTCCGGCACGGTGTGCTCCGTCAGCTCCGTGACCTGAGCGGCGCATTCGGCGGCGGTCGAACGGGGGCGGATCCACGGGACGGCTGGATTGTCGGCGAGCAGCCAGTCCACCTCGTCGGCGAAGAGCTCGACGAGCCGCCCGGTGTCCCCGGCGAGCCGGGCGGCGAGGAACTTCCCCACGACGGCGCGGGTGGCCTCGGCGACGGACGTCGCGGTGACGGCGGCGGAGTCGGTGCGCATGACGCTCTCCTCACGGATGCGGCCGGGTCCCGGCCGGGGCTTGGGTCGATGTGCTCGATCCTGTCGGAGGCGGACAGGACGGTCGATTACCTCGGACGTCATGCGCTCCGGCGACCGTGCGCGCAGGCCGGCCCCCGGTCGGCGGGCGCGTGCGCACGAGGGTCCGGTGTGCGAGGCCGGTCACCGCCGTCGGCGAGTCACCGATGATGCGGTTCCCTGTCCGGCCCCCCCCGTTATGTTTTCCGCGGTCCTGCAAGAGGGCCGCTGGCCTCCGGGCCCGGCATGACTGTTGCCCCCTGTCGAAGGCATGACCTGGGGGGTGGTGTCACCGGGCCCGGGAGGTGCCGTCGGAGACGCTGATGAGAGGTCCGGCCACCGTCCGGTCCGGCGCAATGCCGGACAGCTCGCGGGCGGCAGGTCTGCATAACGTGGATGCGCGAGTACGACACCGATGCCGAGGCCGGCACCGTCAACACCCCTTGGGAGGGGCGCGATGTTCGAGACCGAAGACGTGGGCGTGTTCCTGGGCCTGGACGTCGGCAAGAGTGCTCACCACGGCCACGGACTCACCCCGGCCGGGAAGAAGGTCTTCGACAAGCAACTGCCCAACAGCGAGCCGAAGCTGCGGGCCGTCTTCGACAAGCTGACCGCGAAGTTCGGCACCGTCCTGGTGATCGT
>NZ_NEUB01000894.1 GCF_002910825.1 Streptomyces sp. SM1
GAGTCCCGGGCGACGGTCGCGCCGACGCCGGGGCCGAAGACGTACTGCCGGCCCTGCGGCGCGAGGAGCCGAGGACGAGCTGGGTGGCGTTGGCGCCGCGCGCGAAGGCGAGCAGGGCGGCGGGTATGTCATCGCCGACGACGTGGTGGAAGCTGCCGCCGAGGTCCTCGGCGAGGGTGCGCTGCTCGGCCAGCTCCTTGGGCGAGGCGGCGGTGAGCCCGTCGCTGCGGGAGATGTAGACGGCGAGCAGTTCGCCGCCTGCGCCCTTCTCCGCCGGCCGCGCGGCCCGCCGGATCAGGGTGCGGCCCTCGGGTCCGCCGGTCAGACCGACGACGATCCGCTCGCGCGAGCCCCAGATCGCCGAGACCTCGTGCGCGCTGCGGTAGCGCTGGGAATGGGCGTCGACCCGGTCGGCCACCCACAGCAGCGCCGGTTCCCTGAGCGCGGTGAGGTTGCCGGGGCGGAAGTAGTTCGAGAGTGCGGCGTCGACCTTGTCCGGCTGGTGGATGTTGCCGTGGGCCATACGGCGGCGCAGCGCCTCGGGGGTCATGTCGACCAGCTCGACCTGGTCGGCCCGCCGCACCACCTCGTCCGGTACGGTCTCCCGCTCCCGCACCCCGGTGATCGACTCCACGACGTCGCCCAGCGACTCCAGGTGCTGGATGCCCGCGGCCAGCAACTCCTCCACGTCCTGCCGGCGCTTGGCGTTGCGGGAACCGGGCGCGTTGGTGTGGGCGAGCTCGTCGACCAGCGCCACCTGGGGGCGGCGGGCGAGGACGGCGTCGAGGTCCATTTCCGTCACGACGGTCCCGCGGTGCGCCGCTTCCCCGTACGGGATCTGTTCCAGGCCCTCCAGCAGCGCCTCGGTACGGGGCCGGCCGTGCGGCTGCGCGAAGGCGATCACGCAGTCGGTGCCGCGCTCCGCGCGGCGGTGCGCCTCGGCGAGCATGGCGTACGTCTTGCCGACGCCCGGTGCCGCGCCGAGGTGTATCCGAAGTCTGCCGCGTGCCATGGCCTCATTGTCCTGCGCCGTGCCGGCCGGCCGACAGCGGGCACGGCGGAAGCACTGCTCGACGGCTGCGACGCCGTACGCGCGGACCCCGGCACAGGAAAGGGCCGCACCCCGGACGGGGTACGACCCTGTGAAGCGGCTGTCACGGCAGCCTCCGGCGAACGTCGCCGACCGGCCGCCGGGGACTGCGCGGACCTCGGGCGATCCGGCACCCGCGGTTCCGGCGGACTCCACGCATGCGGTCCCGCACCGAGAACGCGGGGAACCCGGGCGACCCGCCACCGCAGTCCCGAGCGGACCCCGGCGACCTGCTGCCGCCGAAGGCTCTGACGGGGTCGGCGACCTGCCGCCGCGGGCCTGGGCGCACCCGGCACCCACCACGGACGACTCCAGCGGACCCCCACGTCACCGCCGCGGACCGGGGCGCACCCGGCGACCCGCCACCGCAGTCCCGAGCGGACCCCGGCGACCTGCTGCCGCC
>NZ_NEUB01000895.1 GCF_002910825.1 Streptomyces sp. SM1
TTCGGTCTGCGTCGCCGATCAGGGCCTTGCGGTGCTCGAAGGACGTGCGGCCCGTGGCCAGCGAGAAGCCCACGTCGGCGGCCTCGGTGCCCGACCCGTCGCCGACCCGGGCCGACAGCGCCGCCGCCTGCGCGCGCAACGCCTCCGGGGTGCGTGCCGACAGCGGCCACACCACCGTCCCGCCCGGCTGCACGGACGGCCCGTCGCCCGGTTCGTCGGCCGGCGCCGCCTCCACGACCACATGGGCGTTGGTGCCGCTGATCCCGAAGGAGGACACGCCCGCCCGTCGCGGACGGCCCGCGTCGTCCCACGTACGGGCCTCCGTCAGCAGCCGTCCGGCCCCCGCCGACCAGTCCACCTCGGGCGTCGGGCCATCCACGTGCAGCGTCTTCGGCATCACCCCGTGCCGCAACGCCAGCACCGACTTGATGACCCCGGCGACACCGGCGGCTGCCGAAGCGTGCCCGATGTTGGACTTCAGCGAGCCGATCCACACCGGCCGGTCCGCCGGACGCCCCTGCCCGTACGTCGCCAGCAGCGCCTGCGCCTCGATCGGGTCCCCCAGCCGGGTCCCCGTACCGTGCGCCTCCACCACGTCCACCTCGGCAGCCGACAAACCCGCGTCCGCCAACGCCGCCCGGATCACCCGCTGCTGCGACGGACCGTTCGGCGCCGTCAACCCATTGCTGGCACCGTCCTGGTTCACAGCAGAACCACGGATCACCGCCAGCACCGGATGCCCGTTCCGCCGCGCGTCCGACAACCGCTCCACCAGCAGCATGCCC
>NZ_NEUB01000896.1 GCF_002910825.1 Streptomyces sp. SM1
GCTCCGGCGTGCCGTGCCAGGCGCCGCGGATCAGCGGACTCCACCAGCGCGGCGACCGACACGCCCGCCGACGCGAGGCCGGTCGCCACCGGCAGCAGCAGCGGCCCGGTACCGGCGACCACGGCGGTCCGGCCCGGGACGACGAGACCGCCCTTGAGCATGGCCTGGGCGCCGCCCGCGGTGAGGACACCGGGAAGGGTCCAGCCGGGGAAGGGCAGGACGGTCTCGTATCCGCCGGTGGCCAGGAGCACGGCGGTGGCGCGCACCTCGGCGGGCTCCTCCTGCTCCGGCCCGAGCAGCGCGTGCACGGTCGTTCCGTCCGTTTCCCGCTCCACGCACCACACGTGGTGCTCCGCCAGCACCCGCACGGAGCTCGCGGCGAGCCCGTCCCGCAACCGGGTCCAGGTGCGCCGCCGGTGGTGCGGCGGGTGTTCCGCGCGGAGTCCGGCGGCGGGCTGGCGGTGGAACTGTCCGCCCGGCTCCGGCGCCGCGTCGACGAGGGTGACGTGCAGGCCGCGCGCGGCCGCCGCGAGGGCGGCGGCGAGGCCCGCCGGTCCGGCTCCGATCACCGCCAGGTCAGTCCGCATGCCCCGTCTCCTCCTGCGTGCGGATCACGTCGCCCGGACGCGCCGGCACCAGACAGGCGCGTTGTCCCGGACGGTCGTTGACGGTCACCAGGCAGTCGAAGCACACCCCGATGCCGCAGAACACCCCGCGGGCGCGCCCGTCGCCCCGGGTGGTGCGCCAGGAGGTGATGCCGGCCGCCCACAGCGCGGCGGCGACGGTGCGGCCGGGCAGCACCTCGATCCGCCGCCCGTCGAAGGTGACCTCGAAGGCGGGTCCGGGCCGGGCCCCGGCACGCTCCAGCGGATTCACCACTCGGTCTCCTCTGCCTCGAAGCGGTCGGGCCGGAACGGGGCGAGGTCCAGTTCCGGTGTGCGTCCGGTCAGCGCCTGGGCGATGAGCAGCCCGGTGCCGGTGGCCAGCCCGATGCCCGCGCCCTCGTGACCGCAGGCGTGGAACAGGCCCGGCGCCCGGGGGTCGGGGCCGACCGCGGGAAGGTGGTCGGAAAGGTAGGGCCGGAAGCCCGCGTAGGTGCGCAGGGCCCGTACGCCGGAGAGGAAGGGGAACAGGCGGGTCGCGCCCGCCGCCAGGGCCCGTACGGCCGGCAGCGACAGGGACCGGTCGAAGCCGACCCGTTCCCGGCTGGCGCCGATCAGCACGGGCCCCGCGGCCGTCCCCTCCACCACCGGGGAGGTTCCCAGCGCCGCGGAGTCGCCGGCGACGTCGGCCACGTAGTCGGCGGCGTACACCTTGTGCCGGATGCGGGGTGGCAGGGGTTCGGTGACCAGGACGAAGCCGCGTCGGGGGAGGACGGGCAGGAACACCCCGGCGAGGCCGGCGAGTTCGCCGCCCCAGGGGCCGGCCGCGTTGACGACGGCGGGGGCGTGGAGATCGCCGCGGTCCGTGCGCACGCCCCGCACCGCGCCGGCGGGGGTGCGCAGCACCCCGGTCACCTCGCGGCCGGTGAGCAGCCGGGCCCCGGAGGCGCGCAGCAGGTGTGCGGCGGCCAGGGCGGGCATCACCTGCGCGTCCTGCGGGTAGTGGACACCGCCCGCGAGGCCGGGCGCCAGACGCGGTTCGAGGTCGTGGAGCCGTTCGGCGGGGACGGGGTCGGCCGTCACCCCGGCGGTCCGCTGTGCGTCCGCGAACGTCCGCAGTCCGCCCAGGGCTTCGGACGTCTCGGCGACGACGAGTCCGCCCTTGGCCTCGTACTCCACCATCTGGCTCAGCTCTTGGGCCTCTTGCGCCCACAGCCGGTGGGACAGCAGGGCGAGTTCCAGTTCGGGGCCGGGCGCCTTGTCGGAGACGAGGAGGTTCCCCTCACCCGCGCCGGTGGTTCCGCCGGCCACGGAGCCCCGGTCCACGACGGTGACGTCGAGGCCCGCCCGGGCCGCGTACAGGGCGCAGGCGGCGCCCGCCATCCCGGCCCCCACCACCACGACATCGCAGGTCAGCTGCTTGCTCACCTCAGTACTATGTCACACAGCACACATGCTGGGAACAGTGCGGACCGGGCCGGCCGGGGGCCGGTTCAGTCGGCGGCGTGGACGACCCGGAGGTGGGAGACGGTGCGGTGGGCGCGGCGGCCACGGGCCGGGGCGCGGCGGATCTCGCGCAGGACGAGGGTCAGCCGGGCGCAGCCCATGTCCCGGAGGGTGTCGGTCGTCTCGACGACGATGCGGCAGTCCGTGGCGCCCCAGCGCGGGTCGGGGTGCAGCAGCGGCCGTACCGCGCCGTCGTGTTCGGCGGCCCGCTCGCCGACGGACCGGAGCCAGTGCGGCAGCCCGTGCCGGTAGGCGGCCTCCATGATCGGATCCTGGGCGATGTCCCGGCGGATGGCCTGCAGCCCGTGGTCGTGGCCGTGGCGCTCGACGGTCTTGGCGAAGTGCGCCAGCATCGGCAGGCACCAGCTGTACTCGTGGTCGCCGAGGACGGTGGCGGCGTCCGGGTGGAAGAGGACGAACCGGAGGAAGTTGTCGACGGGCAGGGCCGTGGGGTGCGGCTCGACGTCCTGGAAAAGTGTCCGGAAAGCACTGTTGGCGAGCAGCACGTCCCAACGGTGGTCCACCACCAGGGAGGGGAACGGGGCCGCCTCGAGCAGCGCGGCGTAGTCCCGCAGATAGGCCTGGGCCCCGGGAGTCCCGGGGCCGGGCCGTGGGTCCGGCCGCTGCCCTCCTGCCTGAAATGTCATCGGGAGGTCACCCCTCTTGCCTGTGCGGCCCTGACGCGGGCCCCGATCCTGGTGCCCGGACATGCGGCATGTCAACTATCGTGGCATTCCACGACGATGGGCGGCTGAAATTGGCCACAGTTGTGGCGAGACCTGGATGTGGGTTCGAAGCACCGGCTAGTCTCCGTGAAGTTCACGGCAATCGCTTGTGAGAAGCCTGTGAGAGACGTAGGAGATCTTTCGGTGACGGGTGGCTTCGAGGGTCCGGGCACCGCGCCGACGGCCGCGCTGCCGGCCGTCGTCGCCCGCGTCGCCGCACTCGCCGACCGGCTCGGTGTGGCGCACTCCGAGGTGTTCGACGTCGGCCGGCTGTCCGTCGCCTCCGGTGTCCCGGAGCCCGTGGTCAAAGCGCTGCTGAGCGGGCGGCCCGCGGGCGAGCCCGACGTGCAGGCCCGGTTCGTGCAGCGGCTGGACCTGCTGCGCCGCACCCGGCTGAAGCCGAACGGCCGCCGGTGCACGCAGCAGGAGATCGCCGACGGCGCGGGCATGTCCCGGCAGCAGGCGGGCGCGCTGATCAACGGCGACCGGCGGCCCACCATGGAGCACTGTGACGCCATCCAGCGGTTCTTCCGGGTGCACGCCGGTTTCCTCACGGCGGAGGACCCCGAGGCCCTGACGAGCGCCCTTCAGCACATCGAGCAGGAGTTGCTGCAGAAGCTCGCGGACCGGGAGCGCGAGGCGGCGGCGGTGGCCGACGACCCGCTGGAGCGGCTGCTCCAGGACCACGGGGTGCGCGGGATCGCCTGGCGGGCCGCGCAACTGCCCACCGACCAGCACCGCGACAAGGTCGCGGAGTGGCTGGACATGCTCCTGGAGAGCGTCCAGCGGCCCAAGTCCTGACCCGGGGAGAACTGTGGGCATCGGCAGGGAAATGCGCCGCCTGTGCGGCGAGCTGGTCGCGGAGCTGACGCTTCCCGTCCCCGCGCGGCCGGCCGATCTCTACGCGGCCCTGTGCGAGGCGATGAGCCGGCGCCGCGGCCGGCCCGTGCTCTTCCGTACGGCCGTCTTCCCGCCGGGGACGGCGAGCGGGCTGTGGCTCGACATGGCCGACCTGGATCTCGTGGTGATCGAGGAACGCACCGCGCCCGACCATCAGTTGGTGATCCTGGGCCACGAGCTGTGGCACATGAAGGCGGGCCACTGCGGCAGTCATGTCGCGGGGACCGGAGTCGCGGCCCGGCTTCTGGACGCGGCGGTCGACGAGGACGCCCTGCGGGCGACCGTCCTACGGTTCGCCGCGCGCACCCGCTTCGACCTCGCGGAGGAGAAGGAGGCCGAGGCGTTCGGCCTGCTGCTGGCCAGCAAGTGCCGTACCCGGCTGGCCGGTTCGGCGTTGCGCGGGCCGGTGCAGCGGGATCATCTGGCGGGGCGGATCGGGGCGTCGCTCGGCTACCTGGGTCCGCAGAGCTGACCGGACGCGCCCCGGCGCGCGAGCCCCGCCGGCCGGGCGAACCGGCCCCCGGCGCCGCCCGATTGTCAGTGGTGGAAGGCAAGCTGGAGGCGTGCCTCCGCACCGCGCGGGGGCGTGGCACCGACGACCACGACACGGGGAGAGCCGAGCGATGCCCACCGCCGTACTGACCGACCGCGAGCGCACGGCCGTCCAGGCCTATCTACGGCTGCTGCACACCGTGCGCGCCGCCTTCGACACCACCCGGCCGGGACCGCCGGGCACTCCCGTGCCCCCGCTGGTCCCGCCCTCCGTACTCGCCGAGGCGGAGGCCGCACTGGCCCGCGCGGGCCTGACCGGCAACGAGGAGGAGTTCTTCCACCTGGTACGCACCTGGCACCCCGAGCCGTAAACCAACCCCCGGTTCCCCGCCCCCCAGGGCGCGGGGAACCACCCGCCCAGCCACATCCACCACCTCGAAACCCACGCCGACCCCCAACACCCCAGGGGCGCGGGGAACTGCGCAACCAGCCGCATCCACCACCACCTCGAAACCCACGCCGACCCCCAACACCCCAGGGGCGCGGGGA
>NZ_NEUB01000897.1 GCF_002910825.1 Streptomyces sp. SM1
CAGGTGCCGGGGCTTGGCGCCGCCGTGCTCGGCCAGGCCCATCCGGTCCAGCCACGCGGCGGCCTGGGCGCGGGCCTCCGCCTTGCCGGTGCCCCGGCAGCGCGGCCCGAAGGCCACGTTGTCGAGGGCGGTGAGGTGAGGGAAGAGCAGGTAGTCCTGGAAGACGACGCCCACGGGGCGCGACTCCGGCGGCGTACGGCGCAGGTCCGCGCCGTCCAGCCGCAGATGTCCGTGGGTGAGGGGCGCGAGGCCGGCCAGTGTGCGCAGGGCGGTGGTCTTGCCCGCGCCGTTCGGGCCCAGCAGGGCGACGACCTCGCCGGGCGCGGCGGTCAGTGCGATGTCCAGGCGGAACGAGCCGCGGTCCACGACGAGGTGAGCGTCCAGCCCTTCGGCGACGGATCGGGGCGTGGCGGGTCCGGGGGAGGCGGGTCCGGGGGTGGTGTCGGCGGGGCGGGTCGTCTTCCCGGGTTTCTTCGGCATGATCGTCAGGCGGTCCTCATCCAGCGGTCACGCAGCCCGGCCAGTACGGCGATGGACACCGCCAGCAGGACCAGGCTGAGGGCGATCGCGGCGGCCGGGTCGTTCTGCAGGGCGAGGTAGACGGCGAGCGGCATGGTCTGCGTACGGCCGGGGAAGTTGCCGGCGAAGGTGATCGTCGCGCCGAACTCCCCGAGCGCTCGCGCCCAGGCCAGTACGGCACCGGCCGCGATGCCCGGAGCGATCAGCTGCAAGGTGACGCGGCGGAAGGCGGTGAAGCGGGAGGCGCCCAGGGTCGTGGCCGCCTCCTCGTAGCGCGGATCGGCCGCCCGCAGCGTGCCCTCGACGCTGATCACGAGGAACGGCATCGCCACGAACGTCTCGGCGAGGACGACGCCCGCGGTGGTGAACGGCAGGGTGATGCCGAACCACGCGTCCAGCCACTGGCCGACGACCCCGTTGCGGCCCAGCGCCAGCAGCAGGGCGACACCGCCCACCACCGGGGGCAGGACCAGCGGCAGCGTCACCAGGGCACGGACCAGGCCCCGGCCGGGGAAGTCGGTACGGGCCAGCAGCCAGGCCAGCGGGACGCCGACGACCAGACTGAGCGCGGTCGCCGTGGTGGCGCACAGCAGCGACAGGCGCAGCGCCTCCCACACCCCGGGGCTGGTCAGCTGCTCGGGCAGGCTGCGCCAGGGGGCACGCAGCAGCAGGGCGAGCAGGGGGACCAGAAGGAAGGCCAGGCCCAGCAGGGCGGGCGCGAGGAGGGCGAGCGGGACACCGCGGCCGGGCGTGCGGGGGCGTGTCTTCCGGGAAGCTTCCTGGCCGGTGGTCATGGCTTCAGGAATCCCGCCCCGTCCAGCACCTTCCGGCCCTCGGGGGATTGCACCAGCTCCACGAACGCCTTCGCCGCCGACGGGTTCGGGGCGTTCTCCAGCCGGGCGATCGGGTAGTCGTTGACGGCCTCGGCGGACTCGGGGAATTCCACGCCCTCCACCTTGTCACCGGCGGCGCGCACATCCGTGCGGTACACGAGGGCCGCGTCGGCCTCCTTGAGTTCGACCTTCGTCAGGGCGCTCTTGACGTCCTGCTCGTAGGAGGCGGGTGTCAGTCCGACGCCGCCGGCCGTGAGCGCGGTCTGCGCGGCGGTGCCGCAGGGCACCGTTTCGTCGCACAGCACGACCTTCAGACCGGATGCGGTCAGGTCGTCGAGGGAGCCGATCCCGAGCGGGTTGCCCGGTGCGGTGGCGATCTGCAGCCGGTTGCGGACGAAGGTGCTCGGCCGGCCCGCCGTGTTGCCCTCGTCCGTGACGAGCCGCATCGCCTTCGTGCCGGCCGCCGCGAAGACGTCGGCGGGGGCGCCGTTGTTGATGCCGGCCGCCAGGGCGTCGCTGCCGCCGAAGCTGAGGGTGACCTCGGTCCCCGGATGCTTCGTCTCGAACCGCTCACCCAGCTCCGTGAAGGTCTCCTTCAGGGAGGCGGCCGCGAAGACGGTGACCGTGCCGGTGACGCCCGCCCCCTCCGGTCCCGAGGAGGACCCCGGGCCGGACGGGGAGCAGCCGCTCAGCGCCAGTACGGCGATGGCTCCGACGCCGGCGACCCGGCGGGGCTTACCCGCCCGTCGTACGGAACGGATCATCCAGGAGACTCCTTCGGCGGGTCGGGGCAGAGCCCGCGGTACTCTGCCACTACGCCGATCATACGTGCGCATCTGCCAGGAGTGAGCCCTTTCTTTCCTCGCATAGGCGAGCGGGAGAAGTGAAAGCGCCTGCACATGCGTTCTTTCGGCACGCCTGCCCGCCTCAGGTGCGGTCGATATGGACGTTTGTCGACTTCACTCGCGCGACGGCCTCCACACCGACCTCCAGCCCGAGTTCCTCGACGGCCTCGCGGGTGAGCAGGGAGACGAGACGGTGCGGGCCGGCCTGGATCTCGACCTGGGCGGCGACATCGCCGAGCTTGATCGCCGTGACGATGCCGGGGAAGGCGTTGCGGGCTGAGGTGTACGGGGCGTCTTCCCCGGGGGCACCCGCCTTGGCGAGTTCGACGGAGAACGCGGCGAGATCCCGGCCGTCGATGAGCCGCCGTCCGCCGTCGTCGCGGTGGGTGGTGACGCGTCCCGCGTCCGCCCAGCGGCGGGCGGTGTCAGGGCTCACTCCGAGCAGTCTCGCTGCCTGGCCGATCGTGTAGGACTGCATGCCGGTCACGATAGGGCGCGGGCCGGGGCGTCGCGGGGCAGGGACCGAGGGGCCGTCGGACCGCCGACACCGCCCTGCCCGCCCCGGCCACGTGGGGCAGGAGCCGGTCACGCCTTTGCGTGTGGCGTATTACGGTGAGTGACGCGGCCCGGAGACGCGTCGGGGCCGGTGCGCGGAAGGTTCCGCGGTCCGGCCCCTGCTTCCGTCCCGGCGGTCCGTACCGCCCGGTCGTGCTCAGGCGGTGGTCAGGCTGGCGCCCCGGGGGCGCTGCGGGGCGATGACTTGGCCGTCGGGCAGGAGTTCACCGGTGTCCTCGAAGAGCACGACACCGTTGCACAGCAGGCTCCAGCCCTGCTCCGGGTGGTGCGCCACGAGCCGGGCGGATTCCCGGTCGGCGGAGTCGGCTGAGCGGCACGGTGGCTGGTGCTGGCACATGGGTGGGATCTCTCGCTCTGTGGTGACCGTTGAGTCGGCTGTCGGTTCGGTTCCGCTGCGTGAAGCCTCGTTCATGACCGTCCCCCGTTGTGATAAGTCGGTCGGCACCAGTGTTGCCCCACGGACGAGGTTCCGCAGGGATTTCGCGGCACCGCTCCTCACAGGGGGATGACGCATCACCCGCCCGGACGGTTCAGCTCAACTGCCCTGTCAATTCGGGTGGTTCACCATCAGGGCTTGATCAAGTTCCGTGAGTGTCTGGGTTGTTGGTGATGCCCAGGATGGCGAGTGCTCGTTCGGGTTCGTGGCGGATGGCGCGGGTGGTCTTGGCGATGTTGTCGGCTCCGAGGATCTTCAGGGTGCCGATGGCGAGGTTGCGGATGGTGGCCATGGCGCGGGGTGCGGTGCCGGTGTGAATGGTCGAGGCGTCCTCGGCGAACGTGACATCTCGGATGTAGTGGGAGGAGTTTTCGATTCCCCAGTGCCCCCGGATGGCGGTGGCGAGGTCGATGGGGCGGGTTTGATGGGCGGCGAGGCTGGTGACCGCGTAGACGTTCTCGCGGGTTTCGGGCCGGCCGGTGGGCTTGCGGCGGCGGTGGACCCGGATGGCGAGGTGGGCGTGGGGGAAAGCGATGCCGCCGAGGTTGTCGGCGATAGTGCAGGTTTTGATCGAGCGGGACTCGCGGCGGCCGTGGGCGGTGGCGGAGGCGGTGTGCTGGACCTTGATCGAGGTCCAGGGCAGGGCGGCGAGCTGGGCGTAGGCGGTGGGCTGGTTGGCCTTGA
>NZ_NEUB01000898.1 GCF_002910825.1 Streptomyces sp. SM1
CCGTCCCTGGCTCAGACATCAGCCCCGGCCAGCCGGCGGCGCAGGCTGAGCGGGCGCATGTCCGTCCAGATCACGCCGATGTGCTCCAGGCACTCCTGCCGGCTGCCCCGCCTGCCCTCCGGGTGCCAGCCGGCGGGCACCGCGCGGTCCGCCCGCCAGATCGAGTACTGCTCCTCGTCGTTGCGCACCACGAGATACACCTCGTCGGTGTCCGGACGGGCCTCGTCGGCGCCCGGGCCGGTCGTGGAGTCGGGTTGCGTCATGGTGAACCTCCCGCAGTGGTGGGGCCGGCCGCAGGTCGGGGCCGACGCCGACAGCGTGCCCGGCGCCCGCCCCTCCGGAGCAGGGACGAACGCGCCGAGCCCGCGGCGCGCGTTGCTGCCGGATCTTCTCTGGTGCCGTACCGCCCGCCGCGGGACGGTGCTGTCCGGCCGGGGAGCCCGGCGTCCGGCCGGGCGGCCTCCGCCCGGCCGGCCCGTCCCCCCCTTTCCGGAAGGAGCACGTGATGTCGGACGAGCACGCACCGGTTCTGCTACCGGGCGGAGGCTGGCGGCTCTGGGAGGAGTTCGCGCTGCGCGGTCCCGGCTTCCCCGCCGACGGCGTGCTGCGCCTGGCCCCGCCCGGACTGGCCGAGGGCGCCGACAAGTTCGGCCCCGGCAGCGACCTGTCCGGAGCCGAGTGGGAGGCCTTCGCCGAGGAGCTGTCGGCGGCAGCTGTCGACACCGCCCGGCACCTCCAGCACATCGCCGGCCGGCCCCGCTTCCAGGCGGCCCTCGCCTGGCAGAACCCGGCCGTACTGCGCACCGGCATCGCGCCGTTCCTGCGCTGGACGCCGGGTGTGGACAAGCGCAGCAGCATGCCCCGCCAGCGCGAGGAACTGGTCGCCCACTACTGGCAGCGGTTCTGCGTGAAGAACGACACCATCGGCTTCTTCGGCCCCGTCGGGTGGGGCCGCTGGAACCCGTCCGCGCCGCACGCCGTCACCGTGGACGCCGGCCGGGACTTCCTCGCCGCGCAGGAGGTCTACTTCTCCGGCTGGGCCGTCGACGCCCTGGCCAAGGTGCTCGCCGAGGACCCCGAGCTGATGCGCTGGATCCCGCCGCGCCGCATGTCCTTCGTGCGATGCGAGGACGGCGCGGTACAGGTCCCGGGGCGGCCCGCCCAGCCCGTCGGGGAACTCCAGCAGGCCGTCCTGCGGCACTGCGACGGCACCCGGCACACGGCCGCCATCGCCGCCGAACTGGACCTGGACCCCGGCGAGGTCGACGCCATCGTGGGAGAGCTGGTCCGCCGGCGCTGGGTCGCCCAGCGCCTGGAAGTGCCCGCCGCCACCCACCCCGACCAGGCCCTGCGCCGGATCCTCGAACGCGTCCCCGACGAGCCTGCCCGAGACCGTGCCCTCGCCAAGCTCGCCGTGCTGGAGCGCGGCCGGGACGCCGTACGCGCCGCCGGCACCGACGCCGACGCGCTGACCGCCGCGATCGGCGCCCTGGAGGCCGACTTCGCCGCCCTCACCGACAGCGACGCCCAGCGCGCCAAGGGCACACGCACCGCCCCGTGCCGCGGACTCGTGTACTCCGACGCACGCCGCTCGGCCACCGCCACGGCCGGCCCCGCCCTGCTGGAGCACCTCGAACCCCTCCAGCTGTGCCTGACCGCCGCCCGCTGGATGACCAACCGCTTCGCCGACGCCATCCGCGCCCGCCTGCGCACCGTCCACGACCGCCTGAGCGCCGACGGCACACCGGTGGACCTCGCCACCCTGTGGATGCACACCCTGCCCTCCCCGCACCCCGACGCCGGCGACCTGATCGACACCGCCCAGGCCGAACTGCGGGCCAAGTGGGCGCGGATCCTCGACCTGCCCCCCGACGCCCGCCGCGTCCGCCTGACCACCGCCGAACTGGCCGACCGCGTGCGCCGTGAGTTCGCCGAACCCGGCGACGGCTGGTCCCTCGCCCGCTACATCAGCCCCGACCTCCTGGTCGTCGCCGAGGACGCGGACGCCGTCGCCCGCGGCGACGTCGGCCTCGTCCTCGGCGAGATGCACTGCGCGCTCAACACCATGGGCGCCTCCCTCTTCGTCCACCAGCACCCCGACCGCGACCGGCTCATCGCCGAGACCACCCGCGACTTCCCCGGCCCCCGCCTGCTGCCCACACTCCCCAAGGAACTGCCCCTGCGCTGGTCCACCCGCAGCCGGCCCTCCCTGGACCGGCCCGAGGACCACTACGTCACCCTCGTCGACCAGACCGGCGACCCGCACCGCCCGAACTCCGTGCCGAGCGCCGACGTCCGCGTCGAGGACCGGGACGGCCGCCTCACCGCCGTCCTGCCCGATGGCACCGCGCACGACGTCCTCGACGCCTACGCCAACACCCTCACCCAGAGGGTCATGGACCGCTTCACGCTCCGCCCCGAGGGCGAGCACACCCCGCGCATCACCATCGACCGCATGACCGTGGCCCGCGAGACCTGGCAACTACCGGTCGGAGACGTCGACTTCGCCGACGAGAAGAGCGAAGCCGCCCGGTTCGTCCGCGCCCGGCACTGGCAGCGCCGACACGACCTGCCCCGCTTCGTGTTCGTCGTCTCCCCGACCGAACCCCGCCCGTTCTACGTTGACTTCGACAGCCCCGTGTACGTCACCATCCTCGCCAAGGCGGCCCGCCGGCTCGCCCGCAAGGACCCCGGGGCCCGTCTGAAGGTCAGCGAGATGCTGCCCACCCCCGAACAGGCCTGGCTCACCGACGCCGACGGGCACCGCTACACCTCCGAACTCCGCTTCGTGGCCGTCGACCTGACCGTCACCGGCACCCAGGAGGCGTGATGGACACCGTCGCCGACGACCTCGCCGCCCACGCCGCCCGCCACCCGGCCCGCGTCGCGCTGGACACCCCCACGGGGCAGGTCACCTACGGCAGCCTCGCCGCACGCACCGGTGAACTCACCCGCCTGCTGCGCGCCCACGGAGCCCGGCCGGAGACGGTGTGCGCCATCGCCGTCGAGCACGGGGCCGACGCGGTGGCCGCCATGGCCGCGGTCCTGCGCTGCGGGGCCGCCTTCCTCACCCTGGACGTCACCCAGCCGCGCGACCGGCTCGCGGCCTTCGTCGACAGCGCGGGCACCCGCCTGCTGCTGACCACCTCCGCCCACGTCCGCGCCCTCCACCCGGATCCGGACCTGCCGACACTCCTGCTGGACGATCCCGTCCCCCCGCCGCACACGCCCGCGACACCACCCGCCCGGGTCGATCCGCGCGCCCTGGCCTACGTCAGCCACACCTCCGGCAGCACCGGTGACCCCAGCCCCGTCCTCGTCGAGCACCACGCACTCGACACCTACCTGCGCGACACCGCGCGCGCCTTCGGCCTCGGCCCGCACACCGTGGCCCTCCAGACGGCCCCGCTCGGCTACGACGCGTCCCTCCGGGACACCTTCGCCCCGCTGCTGGCCGGAGGGCGACTGGTGATCGTGGAGCGCTCCCGGCTGCTGCGGCCCGCCGGCTTCGCTGACACCGTACGCGCACACCGGGTGACCGCGCTGCTCAGCACCACCCCCTCCTTCCTGGCCCACCTGGCCGGGCAACCGGACCTGCCCGACCCGCTGGCCGGCGTCACCCTGGTCGCCGCCAGCGGCGAGTCCCTGCGCCCCTTCCTCACCGCCGGCGGTCGGCGGACGGTCCCGGGCACACTCGTCAACCAGTACGGCCCGACCGAGTGCACCATGACCACCACCCGTCACCGCGTCCCCGCCGAGCCCGACCCGGCCGCCGACGTGGTCGGAACGCCCCGCCCCGGCACGGTCGTCCGGGTGCTCGACGCCGACCTCGCGCCCGTCCCCGACGGCACGGTGGGCGAGGTCTACATCGGCGGCGCGGGCGTCGCCCGGGGCTACGGGGGGCGCCCGGACCGCACCGCCGAGTGCTTCCTGCCCGACCCCTACGGCCCGCCCGGCGCCCGCCTCTACCGCACCGGTGACCTCGGACGGTGGGGCCCCGACGGCCTCGCCTACGCCGGGCGCACCGACCGGCAGGTCAAGATCCGCGGCTACCGCGTCGACCCCGCCGAGATCGAGGGCGCCCTGCTGGCCCACCCCCGGGTCAGCGGCGCCGTGGTCACCGCCCACACCGACGAGCGGGGACGCACGTACCTGGCGGCCCACGTCACCGGCGACCTGGCCGCCACGAAGGACGCCCAGCTGCGCGCCCACCTGGCCCGCTCACTGCCGCCGCACCTGATGCCCCGGAACTTCCGGCGCCACGACACGCTGCCCACCACCCGCGGCGGCAAGACGGACCGCCGCCGGCTGATCGCGGGGAGCACCCCGTGACCGCCACCGGCCTTCGGCCGGCCACGTCCGGCAGCGGCACCGGCACCGGCACCGGACCCGGCCCCGCAGACGTCACCGAGGCCGCCGCCCGCATCGCCCCACACGTCCGCCGCACACCCCTGCTGAGCGGCCCGCACACCGCAATCAGCGGCACGGAACTGCTGCTGAAGGCCGAACACCTCCAGCACGGCGGCTCGTTCAAGACACGCGGAGCCGCCAACGCCCTCCTGGCGCTCGGGGCCCGGCACGTCGTCACCGGCTCGTCCGGCAACCACGGCATCGCCCTCGCCCGGCTCGCCCGATCCCTCGGCATCCGCCTGACCGTCGTCCTCGCGGCGGGCGCGGACCCCGCCAAGACCGCCGCCATCCGCGCCCTGGGCGCCGAGACCGTCCGAGTGGGCGGGGGAGTGGCCGAGCGGGAGGAACGGGCCGGCGCGCTCGCGCGGGAGACCGGAGCCACCCTCGTACCCTCCTCCGACCACCGCCTGGTGGTCGCCGGCCAGGGCACGGTCGGCACCGAACTCCTCGCCGACGCACCCGGGACCGAGACGGTCTACGTTCCGACCGGCGGCGGCGGCCTCCTCGCCGGCGTCTGCCTCGCGGCCGCCGACCACCCGGTCCGGATCGTCGGGGTCGAACCGGATCAAGCCCCCCGCTACGCCCGCTCCCTGGCCGCCGGGCACCCGGTCCAGCTGCCGCCCTGCGCCACCGTCGCCGACGGCCTGCGCGGCCAGCGGCCGGGACGCGTCCCCTACCCGATCATCCGTGACCGCGTCGACGACCTCATCTCCGTCGACGACGACGCGATCCTCACAGCCGCCGCTCTGCTGGGCCGCCTCGGCGTCGACGCGGAGCCCAGCGGAGCCGTCGCACTGGCCGGAGCCCTGCGCGCCGGCCGCCGTGAGCGGGCCGTGGCCGTCGTCTCCGGCGGCAACACACCCGCCCGACTGCGCACCCTGGCCCCCACCGCACCGCCGACCACGGGAAGCACCGTGGCGAACACCACCGAGGAGCACACGTCATGACCGAGAACGCCGCCACCGCCACCCGCACCGCCGACCTGCTCGCCGGAATCTTCCGTGAGGTGCTCGACCTGCCCGACCTGACCGAGGACACCGACTTCTACGAGGCGGGCGGCGACTCCCTCACCGCCTTTCAGATCACCGGCCGCCTCGAGGAGATCCTCGGCGCCCAGGTGCCGGTCTCCCTGGTCTTCGCCTACCCCACGCCGCGGGATCTGGCCGAGGTCGTCGACACCGACTTCGGCCGCCC
>NZ_NEUB01000899.1 GCF_002910825.1 Streptomyces sp. SM1
GGCGGCTTCGCCGGACTGGCGCGTGAGGCGGCCGCGCTGGTGCTCGCCGGCCCGGAGGCCCCTGACGTACGGGGCCTGCGGGCGCTGCGGCTGCTGGAGACGGGCCGCGGGCTGCTGCTGTCCCGGGCGCTCGACACGCGCAGCGACCTGACTGACCTGAAGGCCGCCCACCCCGTCCTCGCGGACCGGTACACCGAACTGCGTGAGCTGCTGGACCGCGCCCCCGACGACGGGGCGGGAACCGTCCTCACGGAGCCGCCGGAGAGCCTCGCCGGACGCCCTCGGCCGGACCTCCCCGATCTCCACGAACTCGCCGTGGAGATGGAGAACCTCCTTCGGGAGATCCGGAACCGACGGAACTTCTCCACCTTCGCCCTGCCGCCCGACGCGGCGGAGCTGCTCGCCGAGGCGGCCGACGGCCCACTCGTCGTCCTCAATGTCGCCGGGACACGAGGGGACGCCCTGATCGTGCGGCCCGACGGCGTCACCCCGTTGCATCTGCCCGGCCTCACCACGGAAAAGGTCGCCGAGCAGGTGACCACGTTCCATGAGGCGCTGCGCCGTTGCGGGAGCAAGAAGGACATCCTGCCGGCGCAACGCGTTCTCGACGGGGTGCTCCAGTGGCTCTGGGACACGGCTGCGGGGCCGGTCCTCGACGCCCTGGGGGCACGCGCCCGGCCTTCCGGCCGGCACGCGGGCGACGACCGGGAGAACCCGGCACTCCGGGTCTGGTGGGTCCCCGGCGGCCCGCTCGCCCTGCTGCCCCTCCATGCCGCGGGACACCATGCCGATCCACCCGACGCACCCGAGCGGCGCACGGTGCTGGACCGCGTGGTCTCCTCCTGCACACCCACCGTCAGGGCGCTGCGCCACGCCAGGGAGCGCGCGCGTGCCGCCGGCGCCCCCTCGCACTCCGCGACGGCCTCGGCGCTGGTGGTGGCGATGCCGACCACGCCCGGTCTGCCGCCGGACAAGGATCTCAAGGGGGTGCGGAAGGAAGTGGCCGCGATCCGCTCCGTATGGCCCGCCTCGGAGATTCTCATGGAAGCCGGGGCGGACGCGACGGTGCCCGGCACACCACCGACCCGGGACGCGGTCCTCGCCCGGCTGCCCCACCACCCGGTCGCCCACTTCGCCTGCCACGGCGACAGCCATCCCACCGACCCGTCGCGAAGCGGCCTGCTCCTGCACGACCACGCCACCGGCAGACTCACCGTCGCCGCCCTGCGGCCGGTCACTCTCGACGGGGCCCAACTCGCGTACCTGTCGGCCTGCCGCACGGCGGTCAGCGAGGCCACCGAGCTGACGGACGAGTCCATCCACCTCGTGTCGGCGATGCAGCTGGCCGGCTTCCCGCAAGTGATCGGCACGCTGTGGCAGGTCGCCGACACCGTCGCGGCGGACCTGGCGGCCGAGTTCTACGAGCAGCTGACCACGGACGCCGCCGCCGCGGTCCTGCACCGCGCGACCCTCGGGATCCGTGCCCGGTATCCACGGTTCCCCTACCTGTGGGCAGCGTATCTGCACAGCGGTGGCTGATACGTCGCCCCTGCCGTACCCAGGAAGGCGTGTCTGTGCAACCACCCTCCACAGTCGAGCAGGTGCTTCTGCTGATCGTCCTGGTGCTGCCGGGCGTGACCTACCAGTACCTAAGGGAGCGCCGGCGGGGGCCGGTCGCGGGCGAGCAGGTGTTCGCCGACCGCGTGCTCCGCGCCATGACGGCGAGCGTCGCCCTCGACGCCGTGTACGCCGTCGTCCTCGGCCCGTATGCCGTCGAGGCCGTCCGCCGGTCGGGCTCCGGGTTCCAGGCGGTGGGCGATCACCCGCGGGCCGCGGGACTGTGGGCGCTGATCCTCTTCCTCGGCGTACCCGGAGCGGCGGCCGTCCTGGTGTCCTGGTGGGAGCGCAGGGGTGCCCGGTCCGTGTACCGGCCGACACCCACCGCCTGGGACCACGTCTTCCGAGACCTGACCCGGCCGAGCTTCGTCCGTGCCCGGCTCAAGGACGGTTCCTGGGTGGGCGGCTGGTTCGACGCGCGGTCCTACGCGTCCGGCTACCCGCACGGTGGGGACCTCTTCCTCCAGTGGAGCTACCAGATGAACCAGGACGGCTCGTTCGGTCCCCCGGTGGCCGGAACCGCAGGCCTGTACCTACGCGTTGAGAACATCGACGTCCTGGAACTGGTGGACGCCGGCCCGGCCGACAACGCGAGGAGACCGCATGCCTGACACCAGCACACAGGAAGAAGGAATGACCCCGCACGAGCTGGCATTCATGGCCGACCTCGACGGGGACCGCGGATGGAGCCAGGCCTCGGAGGAGGCGCAGACACCGCCCCCACCGCCCCCTGGGCGCGCCGGCGCCTCGGACCCGGGGGCAGTCCCGGACACGAGTGAGGAGACCACCGCCGATCCGCCCGCCGCCGGCACCTGACCCCGCATCCGGCCCGGCTTCCCGTCGGCCCGCCGAGGACCGGGCAACGGGAAGCCGGGAGGACGTCAGGCGTGCGGGCCGGGAGCGCCCCCGTCGAGATCCAGACGGATCACGTCCAGCGTCTCCGCCACTTCGGCGGTCAGCTCGTCGTCCGGGCCCAGCACCACGCACAGGTCCGTGTGCAGCGGCTCCAGGACGTCGTACGCCTCCGCCGCACGCTGCTGCGCGAGCAGCATCATGCCGATGTCGCGGCGCAGCTCCACCGCGTTCTCGCTCACGTCCCCGTCGACCGCCCGCACGGCGTCCAGTACGCCGTTCAGGCCGGCCAGCGCCTCGGTCACCCGGCCGAGTTCACCGCGGCAGCGGGCCGCCTGGGCGCGGCAGTACAGGGCTTCCTCGCCACCCGGGCCGCTCACCCGGGCGTAGGCGTCGGCGAGCGACTCGAACTCGGGCAGCGCGGCCCGGTGGTCACCGGCCAGCTGGCGGCTGTCCGCGCGGCGCCGGCGCAGTCTCAGCACGGCCTTGTTGTCCGGGCCGAGCACCCGCGCCACCGGCTCGATCATCTCGCCCACCACCTCGGCGGCCTGCGAGTACCGCTCCTCCTCCAGCAGCGCACGGTAGTGCGCGTCGACTTCACGGAGCTGCTCCCGCAGCGCCTCCTTCTCGGCCGCGGGGAGGGCGGGCGGTGCGTCCGGGGCTGCGGCGGGCCGGGTGTCCCAGGCACCGGCTCGCGCGCGGGGCGCGTAGGGGCGGCGGAAGATCCCGGTCGGATCGGGCGCCCCGGAAGGCCCCGCCTCGCCCGGTGCGGACTCCTCGCCGGGCGCCGGCAGGAACGGTCGCAGACGCTCGTACACCTCCTGCACATCCGCCGGACGCGCCTCGGGCGCCTTGCGGAGCAGATGCAGGACGAGCGCTTCCAGGGCTTCCGGTACGTCGGCACGCAGCTGCCGCAGCGGCGTCGGAGCCGCGTTGACGTGCTGCATCATCAGCTGCCACTCGCCGTCCCCGGCGAACAGGGGCCGCCCGCAGAGCAGTTCGTGCAGCACACAGCCGAGCGCGTACAGGTCGGTGCGCGGAGTGACCCGGGCGCCGCGCACCTGCTCCGGTGCCATGTACTGGTAGGTCCCGACCGGACTCCCCGTCGCGGTCAGCTTGGTGACGTCCGTCCGCAGGATCGCCGCGATGCCGAAGTCCAGCACCTTCACCGTGCCGTCCCGGGCGACCAGGATGTTGCCCGGCTTCAGATCACGGTGGACCACGGGCACGTCGTGCGCGTACGACAGCACGGTCGCGACCTGCGCCGCCACGGACACCGCCCAGCTGAGGGGGAGGGGCGGCTGCTGGTCGGGGCGCACGTAGGCGGTCAGCGGCACGCCGTCGACCAACTCCATGACGAGGAACAGCTGCTCGTACGACTCGTCCAGTACCGCGTCGTACACCTGCGGGACGCCCGGGTGCTGGATCCGCGCGGTGACGCGTGCCTCGCGCCGGAAGCGCTTCTCGAACTCCTCCGCCAGGTGCGGGGACGTCACGGCCTGCGGCCGGATCAGCTTCACGGCGACCGGCCGGTCCAGTACGACGTCGTAGCCGCGCCAGACGTCCCCCATGCCGCCGTGGCCGAACTGGTCCAGCAGTTCGTAGCGTTCCGCGATCCGTCGTACGTCCGGCACCTGGTCCCGCCCCCGCTCACGTGGAGTGCCCGAAGAGGTCTGCGCTGTGATCGGGGATCAGTCTTCCGGGCGAGGGCGTGCGCGTCCAACCAGGGTGGGTTGTACTTGCGAGATCAGGTCAGGCGGGGTAGGCGGTGCACTCCGCCCAGACGGTCTTGCCCGGCCCGCCCCCGGCGCGGGGTGAGCAGCCCCAGCGGTCGGCGAGCGCCGCGACGAGCAGCAGGCCGCGCCCGCTCTCGCCGTCCTCGGGTGGTGCGGTGGGCAGTTGGGGGAGGTGCTCGTCCCGGGTGTCGGTGACCTCGATCCGTACGGTGCGGGTGGCCGGGTCGGCGGTCAGGCGTACGTGGAAGTCCCGGCCGGCGACGTGCCCGTGCCGTACCGCGTTGGCGCACAGCTCGGCAGCCACGAGCGTGACGACGTCGTGGGCGTCGCTGTCGTACGGGACGCCCCAGGCGTCGAGGCAGTGCTCGCACATGCGCCGGGCGAGGCGGGCACCGCGCGGGGTGGAGCTGAAGCGCATCGAGAACTGATGCACCGTAGGGGGTGATTGTGTTGCGGTCATGCACTCACGGTGGCGGGTCATTGCCCAGCGTGACCAGTGGTGACGCGCTGCTTCCGGGGGTTCGTACGCGGTGGGCGCGGGCGCTGTACGGAACGGTACGCGGTAAAGACGATGACCTCGCGAAAGGAACCGGCCGAGGGCCACGCGGCCCGCGCCGTCAGGTGTCAGTGGTCAGCTCCAACGCGTGAGGTCCCCGACGAAGTCCGCGTACGAACGGTTGCTGCCGCGCGGGGAGGGGATCAGCCGGTGCTTCAGAGCCTCGCGGGCGACCGCAGGGCCGTCGCTCTCCCGGAACACCGGCACGCCGAGGCCTCGCTTGAGCTCCTCCTTGGCGTCCTTGAGGCGGCCTGTGTCCCTGTCGAACAGACGCTCGGGTACCTTCCAGCGCGGGCGGACGTGTGGGAAGGCTTCGGGGAAGAGCAGCAGCCAGCTCTCGCTCTCCCACGCCGCAAGTGCGACCGCGGTCCGGAACTCTTTGCACTGGCGCGCGAACTCCTCGGACAGGGCCTTACGGATCCGGTCGTACTGGGTATCGGTGTAACCGTCCAGGTCCTCGTGGACGATGAACCCGAGCAGATCGGCCCGCTGCTGTCGGGCCTTGGCCCGGGCCTTGCCGGCCAGCGTGCGCACCGCGGCGGTGAGGTCCGGGCCGGACTTCCGGCGCAGTCGCACCGGGTCGTTGATGCGGACCAGCTTGGCAGCCGCGCCGAGGTCCGGTCGATGGGCACGTATGAGTGCGGCCAGGATGTCGCAGTCGTTCTGATCTTCACCGGCCAGCACGATGATGCCCCGCTTGTCACTCTGCGGGCCCTTAGGGGTCACAGCTCGCCCCCGGTGAGGTCGCCGCCCAGCACTCCGGAGAACCACAGTTCGCCGAGCGGCTGGTCACCCGATTCCTCAACGATGGCCTTCACTTCGCCGACTGTGAGCGCAGGGATGATCGACGCGCCGTCCTCGTCGCGGTCGCACACGACGAACTCCTCCGGCCGCAACCGGTTCACGAGTGCGGGGGAGTGGGTGGCGACGATGAACTGCGTCCGCTCGGCGGCCTCGCGCAGCCGCTGTACGACGAGTTCCAGCGCCTGTGGGTGCAGCCCGTGGTCGATCTCCTCGATGTAGGTGAACGCCGGCGGGTGGGGGTCGTAGAGCAGGGCGAGCAGTCCCAGCAGGCGGACCGTCCCGTAGGAGGCGTCGGCGAGCGGAGTCAGACGGCGCAGGCCGCGCTCGCGCAGTACGACGGTCAGCTGGTCGGTCGCCCCACCGGCCTCCTCGAACTCGATGTTCTCCAACTGTGGGAGGACCGTGCGGGCGTCGGAGACCAGATCGTCCCAGATCTCCTCGCGGCCGCTCAGGTGGATCAGGAACCCGGCCAGGTTCTCGGCGTGCGGCGCGAGAGCTCCGAAGTCAGTACCGCGCAAGCGGGTCGGCTGCCGGGCGGCCTCCACGTCGACGTCGAAGACCCGGAACGACGACAGCCGGTCGGCGACCCGGGTCACCTCGTCCCCGCCATCGGCGGGACCGAGCCGGGGAAGGGTGGAGAGGCCGCTGCTCAGCCTCCGGATGCCGATGCTGGAGCTGCCCCCGCTCTTGCCCGCGCGTACGTCGAGGATGCGGGCTTCCTCACCCGAAATGGTGATGCGCCGACCGCGCCCCTGCCTACGCTTGAACGCGAAGCTTTCTTCGCGGGAGAGCGTGTAGTAGGACGGTCGTTCGTCGGTCCGCTTCAACCGCAGGGAACGGCGCCGGATGGTGAGGCCGTACTCGTCCGGTGCGTTGAGGGTGGAGTTCGTCGTCCAGGTCGCCTTGAGGTGGATGCGCATGGTGGTCGGCGGCTTGGTCCCGCCCCAGAAGGCCACCTCGTCGAACCCGCCGCGGGTGTCGAGCGCCGGCTGGAGGTCGGTGCGGATGATGTCGGCGAGGAAATCGAACACCTTCAGCACATTGGACTTGCCCGCGCCATTGGGGCCCACTAAGACGGTGAGTGGGCCGAGTGGCACGGTCACGTCGCGCAGACTGCGGAAGTTCTCGACGTGCAGTTCGAGGAGGCGGCCAGGCATGGGACGAAACCTATCGGGTCGGTGATCGCGGTGCGGCGATTCGGTCCGGACATGTGGCCCCGACCCCGTGCTTCCCTCCTGATGGTGCGCGGCCGGAACGGCGGTCGGAGCGCGGGACTGCTGCGAGGCGACCCGGCGCGCTGAGCAGGTTAATCCTGGCCTCTGACAGCACGCCCGGGGTTCACGGCGTTCGGCGTGGTGCTTACCGGGTCGGTGAGGGCCACGGGTGAGCGCAGCGTGGACGGGTTCACCGTGACGGGTGGTCATGGGATGGTCCGGTACTCACGGTGGCGTGTTGTGGCCTAGCGTGACCGGTGGTGACGTGCTACTTCCGCGGGGTTCGTACGGGGGTGGGTGCGGGTGCTGTACGGGACGGTACGCGGGGAGAGGCGGCAGGGCGGTGACCGAGGTGCGGGACGAGGAATCGGCGGTACGGCAGCAGCGGCGGCCGGAGGACGAGCCCGGGACGGGCGTGGTGACCGCGTTCGGACGGCAGTTGAAGCTGCTGCGGACGCGGGCGGGGATGGAGCGGGTCGAGTTCGGGAAACGGGTGGGGTACTCGGCGGACTCGGTGGCGTCGATCGAGCAGGGGAGACGGATTCCGCAGCCTCAGTTCATCGAGCAGGCGGATGAGGTATTGGGGGCGGGTGGGGTTCTTACGGCGTTGAAGGAGGAAGTGGGGCGAGCCCAGTACCCGGCATTCTTCCGCGACATGGCTCGGCTGGAGGCCGGGGCAGTGTCCCTCCACGTGTACGGCGCCCTGGCGGTGCCTGGGTTGTTGCAGACGGAGGAGTACGCGCGGACAGTGTTCGCCATGCGGCGCCCGCTTCTGGACGAGGAAACGGTGGAGCAACGCATCACGGCCCGTCTGGCGCGGCAGGAGATTTTCTCACGCAAGCCGCTGCCGACGCTCAGTTTTGTGATCGAGGAGTCGGTCCTTCGGCGGCCAATCGGCGGATGGGCAGTACTGCGCGGGCAATTGGAAAGCATCCTGCTGCACGGGCAGCGAAGGAACGTCGTGATCCAAGTGATGCCCACTGGTGGGACTGAACACTGCGGCCTGGGTGGCCCGTTCACCTTGATCGAAAACCGGGAAGGGCGGAGGATGGCCTACGTTGAGGTCCAGCAGAACAGCCGCCTCTACACCGATCGTCCGGAGGTACGGGATGCGGAAGAGCAGTACGGCATCCTCAGGGCGCAGGCCCTGACGCCCCGGGAATCGCTGGTCTTCGTCGAAGGACTCTTGGAGGGACATGAACCACCGAGTGGATGAGCTGACGGTTCCCGAGTCGGCCTGGTTCAAGAGCAGCTACAGCAGCGGCGAAGGTGGCGAGTGCATCGAGGTCGCCGAGACGGGCGGAGCAGTCTGGGTACGAGACTCCAAGAGGCCGTCACAGGCCAGGCTGTCCTTCAGGGGCGACGCCTGGTCAGAGTTTGTAAAGCTGGCCGCAGGCTGAGCCTGGGCCCGGTGCGTGCGTCGCACCGGGCCCCCACTTGCCTCCGTCAGAAGTCGTCCAACCCTTCCTCCCGGCGGATCATCCGCCAGGCCGCGCGGCGAGCGCTGCGGTCGAGGTTGGACTTGAAGTCCCGGTCGGTGCCGAAGTATCGCTTGCCGAGGGTGTCGATGGTGGAGACATGATCCATCATGTTCTCCTCGAACTTCTTGTCGAAGACGATCCCGAAGTTCTCTTCGTCGTTGACGACGGCGGCGGCCCGGACCTTGGGGTCCTTCTTCGTCGCATTGAAGGCCGGGAGGACGTCCTCCTCGGTGAACTCCGTGCCGAACTTGGAGTTGAACTTCTCGATCAGCTCGGACAGCAGTGACTTGTCCGCGTCCTTCGCACCTCCCGCGCCGTCACCGAAGCCCTTGAGCTCGGCGGGGCCCTCGGGGGTGAGGGACACGTCGTGCTCGCCGGTCTTCTCGACGCGCAGGTGACTGAGATCGACCTCGCCTATGTCGACTCCGCCGTCCGCGAGGCGGGGGAGGCGGTTGAGCAGGTGGCGCCCGTAGAGGTGCAGGCGCTCCAACTCGGCGTCGCGGTAGGGGACGATCTGCGCGAGGAAGCCGTACTTGCGGACGTAGTCGTTGAGGTTGGCGCGGAACTCCTCCGCCGTCTCGACGTCGTCCTCCCCCTCGCTCTCCAGCAGGGCGGTGAAGCGGGTCACGGCGGGGGAGAGGAGCCGGTACAACTCGGCGTGCAGCTTCTCCCACTTGGACTGGACGCCGCCCGCCTTCTTCTCCGCTTCCAAGTACGCGGCGACGAACTCGTCCATGTCCTGCTCCGAGATGATCGGGGCGGACATGACGCGGCTCTGGGCCGTGTAGAGGAGGTTCGGGTCGGAGGGCAGGGTGTGCGCCTCCTCGAAGTACGGGCGGAACGCTTCCTGGATGTCCTCGGCCTCGTTGACGAAGTCCAGGACGGCGAGGTCGGCCTGGGACTTGCGTTCGGCGGTGCGGTTGAGGCGCGAGAGGGTCTGCACGGCGGCGATGCCGGTCAGGGTCTTGTTGACGTACATGGTGGTGAGAAGCGGCTGGTCGAAGCCGGTCTGGTACTTCTCGGCGACGACCAGGATCCGGTACTCCTGCTGCCCCTTGCCGCCGGCCTTCGCGGCCTTGTCGTCGGCGCGGGTGTAGCCGAACGCCTTCGGCAGCGCGGCCTCCGAGATACCGCCGTTCTCCTTGACCTCGGTGGTCTCCTCACCGTCGATGGTGAGGGTGCCGGAGATCGCGACGAGTACGCCGAGGTCCGGGTACTTGGTGTCGTACTCGCGGTCGGCGATGTAACTGCGGATGGCGCGGGCCATCTGGACGGCGGAGTGCCGGGTGGGCGTGACCACCATGGCCTTGGCCCGTCCGCCGAGCCGGCCACGGGTGTGGGCGAGGAAGTGCTCGACGATGACCGTGGCGTGCTGGGACACGGTGTGCTCGTGCATCAGCGCGAACCGGGCGAGCTGGCTGTTCGCCTTGGAGGGGTCCACCTCCTTCTCGTCGCGGTTGAGGTTCGCGAGCTTCCAGTAGGTGTTGTAGGTGACGTAGTTGCGCAGGGGGTCGAGGATGAAGCCTTCCTCGATGGCCTGGCGCATGGAGTAGGTGTGGAAGGGACGGTAGACGGTCTCGCCGTTCTCTACGCCTTCCGTGCCGAAGAGTTCGAGGGTCTTCGACTTGGGCGTGGCCGTGAAGGCGAAGTAGGAGAGGTTCGCGGCACGGGAGCGTGCCACGGCCTTCGCCTTGAGCTGGTCGTCCACGGTGACCGTGGTCGCGCCCGCGTCGTCCGAGTCGGAGTCCAGACCGAGGTCCCGTAGGGCCGACTTCACGGCGGTGGCGGCGTCACCGGACTGGGAGGAGTGCGCCTCGTCGACGATGATTGCGAAGCGGGTGCCCTTGATCTCGGTGGGGTTGCGCTTGATGTAGTCGAGCAGCGCGGGGAACGAGTGCAGGGTGACCGTGACGATCTTCCCGGTGTCCCGGGAAAGGGCACGGGCGAGCTGTTCGCTCTTCGCGCCGTGCTTCTCGTCGACCTTCACGACCAGGCCGTCGGTCTGGCTGAAGTTGCCGACGGTTTCCCGGAGTTGTGCGTCCAGGTTGCGCCGGTCGGTGATGACGATGACCTTGTCGAAGACGGGCTCACCCGGCTTGATCCGTCCCTCGGTAAGGGCATCGGGGTTCAGGACGCTCGGGTCGGTGCGGGCGTGCAGGTCGCTGAGGCGGTGGGCCAGCCAGCCGATGGTGTTCGACTTGCCTGAGCCGGCGGAGGCCATGACGAGGTAGTTCTGGCCGGCGCCGTGCACGGAGGCGTGCGCGGTGAGCTTCTTGACCACGTCCCACTGGTGGAAGCGGGGGAAGATCGTGGTCTTGGTGGTGCCGCCGCCGGGCGTCTTGTGCTTCTGCTGGTGCACGAAACGCTGGAGGAGGTCGAGCCAGTTGTCCCGCTGCCAGACCTGTTCCCAGAGGTAGGACGTGGCGTACGTGCCGTGGGCGGTGGGTGCGGGGTTCCCGGAGCCGCCGGGCTGGCCGGGACCGTTTGAGCCGGTGTTGAACGGTAGGAACTGGGTGTTCTTCCCGCGCAGTTGCGTGGTGACGAAGACCAGGTCCGGGTCGACGGCGAAGTTCGCGATGACCCGACGGGTGAAGATCAGCTCGGTCGGGTCCCGGTCGGTCCGGTACTGCTCCTTGGCCTGCTCGACGCCCTGCCCGGTGAGCGGGTTCTTCAACTCGGCTGTAGCGACGGGGATGCCGTTGAGGAACAGAGTCAGGTCGAGCCGGTGACCCCAGTCGGCCTGCTTGGTGGCGTAGGGGAGTTCCCGGACGACGGTGAGGCGGTTGGCCCGGTAGCCGTTGAGGACGGAGGGGGCGGAGATGAGGTTGGGCTTGAAGTAGGCGACGCGGAGGCGGACGCCACGGTCCTTGACGCCGTTCCGGAGGACATGGAGCAGCCCATCATCGGCGATGGCCCGGTCAAGCCGCTGAGCGAAACCGCGCTGGGCATCGTTGGGATTCCCGCCGTAGACGGTGAGCAGTTCGTTCCACTCGTCGGGCTGGGTCGCCCCGATGAAGGTGAACAACTCGTTGGTGTCGAGCCCGAGGTCAGCCTGGTAGTTTTCAGGGTTCGCCTCCCGCCAGCCTCGCTCGCAAAGCGCGGCCACGATGGCGGACCCAAAGGAGGACTCGTGGTGCACGGGGCTCATGCGGAGACTCCTACGGTGACGTTGCGGCCGCTGGCTGTGGATACGTCGAACTGGCCGGTTAGGGCAGCGGTGATCAAGGCCTGACGGCGTTCGGCAACCAACTTCTGGGCCTGAGTGAGCTGGTTGCGCATCATGGACATGTCGCGAATCGCACGGGATGCGTTCGCGACGATGACCTGACCATCGTTGGGGACCGGGATGCGGTACTGGCGCAGCTGCTCGCCCGTAAGGTGAGGAATTGTGGCGATGTTGCCATCGGCGCTGAAAACGCCACAAGATTTCGCAAACCTGAGCCAGTACATCAACCATTCAACGGGTGCACTGCCAGCCTGCCTTACGCGGTGCAGTGACTTTTGGAAATAGCATTCTGTGATCCGGCCGTCCCACACGGCAGCCTCGGCGACCCCTGCTCCTCCCTCGCATACGAGAAGATCGCCACAGCGAAGGGAATAGCGTTGTGCCTCATCTACCTCGAAATGCATTGTTGCCATGTCGGAAGTGTTGATCTCATACCAGTGCACATTGGCGTTGCGGAGGTATGGTCGCTGGCTCTGACCCGTTGCCCGGTCAGGGTTCAGCATTTTTCCGAGTTCGGTGGAGAAGTAGGCGTAGATTGGGCCAATTTTCCAGCTTGCCGGAATAAAAGGAAGCCATGGCCACCCCGTTGGCTGGCCGTCGATCCGGGTAGCGCCGCCCGAGAGTGCGTGGCCGATAACTGCCAACTCTCGCTCCGACAGGGTCGAGATCTGCTCATCCCGCTTCATAGCGAGCATGTCAATGCGGCTGGTTTCAATGTCGAGGAAGTCGGCGATGCGGCGCTGCTCCTCGGGTGAGGGGAGGTTGATCCGCAGGTTGCCGATCTCACCCGGGTTGATCGCTGGGTAACTCACTCCGGTCGACCTCGCTACCACGTCATCGATGAAGGGCCGCGACTGACAGTGGTAGGTGAGGAAGCGGGAGTCGACCTCAGGCCCTGCCTCTAGTACGGCGAACCCGGTGGAGAAAACCAGCGGGTCGGGCGTCGCTGGTACCGTTCCGATGGCGCGCAGGTAGGTGCGTACTGTCGACACCACGGCGGAACCCGCCGGAGCCAGACGTCTTGCCCGGGAGGGTGCTTCTGAAAAGACAATCTCGTCATTTGGGATCGCCACGTTGCCGAGGGAGTCCACGGCGGAGATATCGACGTACCGGAACCGGAAATCTGGGTCCGTGTCCTCAGGCAGAGTCTGTCGGTTGATGCGTGCGACGTCCTTGATGCGGTACGAGTTCATTCCGTAACCTCACCCAGCAGCGCTTGGATCTCCGCCTCCAACACCTTCAACTCTGCGTCGATCTCTGCCAACGGCCGCGGTGCCTCGTACACATAGAAGTGTCGCGTGAACGGAATCTCGTACCCAACCTTCGTCTTGCTCCCGTCGATCCACGCATTCGGCACATGCGGATGAACCTCACGCGCCAAATACTCCTCGACGTCCTCCCCCAACGGCACGTTCTCGTAGTCTCGAAGCTCCCCATCCGGCTCGCGCTGCCCCTTGACGAGCTGCACCTCGCCCTCCGGATCCCGCACCCCGAGAACATCCCGCAGCGCCTTGTTGAACGGCGCCCCCGTCGGCCACGTCCCGCCGGCCTGCACCACCGCGTCCTTCAACGTGAGCCAAGCGTCTTGCTTCGTACCCCAACTCGCCCCGACCAGCGACTTGCAAGCATCCGCCAACGCCGAAGCCTGCGGCAGCTTCTGGATCGCCTTGGACGCCTCCAGCGCCGTCAGCGTCTCCTCCGTCACCTCGAACCGCAGCTTCAGCGGGCGCTCCACCGTGATCCGCTGGTACCCGAAGTCCTCGTTCGCGAAGACCTTCACCTTTCCGTGCAACGGATGCTCCGCATCCCCCGCCACGGCCAGCGCCTCCCCGTACAGCTTGACGACCTCGGCGATGTGCTCCTTGCCCAGAGCCTTCCGCTTGTCGCCCAGCGACTTCCGCATCTTCTGCCACTGGTCGCGCGCGTCCAGCAGCACGACCTTGCCCTTGTGGTCCGGGCCCTTCCGGTTCGTCAGGATCCAGAAGTACGTGGAGATACCGGTGTTGTAGAACAGCTGGTCCGGCAGAGCGACGATGCCCTCCAGCCAGTCGTTCTCCAGGATCCACCGCCGGATCTCCGACTCACCCGACCCCGCCGCACCCGTGAACAAGGGCGAGCCGTTGAAGACGATCGCGAGCCGCGAACCGCCCCCGCCGTTCACGTCCACCGGCTTCATCTTCGAGATCATGTGCTGGAGGAACAGCAGCGACCCGTCGTTGATCCGCGGCAGCCCCGCCCCGAACCGGCCGGCCTCGCCCAGCGCCTTGTGCTCGTGCTCGACCTCGTCCTTGACCTTCTTCCACTCCACGCCGAACGGCGGGTTGGCCAGCATGTAGTCGAAGGACTTCCGGGCGTGGCCGTCATCGGAGAAGGAGTTGCCGAAGGCGATGTTCTCCGGGTCCTGCCCCTTGATCATCAGGTCCGACCGGCAGATCGCCCACGACTCGGGGTTGAGCTCCTGCCCGAACACCTCCACCGTGGCGTCCGGGTTCAGCTCCTTGATGAGGTCGTCCATCGCGGACAGCATGCCGCCCGTGCCGCAGGCCGGGTCGAGCACCGTGCGCACCGCACCCGGGAGCTGCAACGCGTCCCCGTCCGGAGCGACCAGCAGCCGCACCATCAGCTGGATGACCTCGCGGGGCGTGAAGTGCTCACCGGCCGTCTCGTTCGACTGTTCCGCGAACCGGCGGATCAGCTCCTCGAAGATGTAGCCCATGTTGTGGTTGGGCACGACCTCGGGACGCAGGTCCAGGTCCGTGAACTTACCGAGGACCTTGTAGAGCAGCCCGGCACTGTCCAGCCGCTTGATCTGCTGCGCGAACTCGAACCGGTCCAGCACTCCCCGCGCGTTGTCGGAGAAGGCGCCCACATACACCTGGAGGTTCTGCCCCGCGTTCTGCGGGTCCGCGGCGATCTTCTTGAGGGTCAGGCTCGACCGGTTGTAGAAGGAGTGCCCCGACGCCCGCCGCAGGAAGCGGTCCGGGTCGATCCCGCTCTCCTTGTGCTGCTCCGCGATCTCCGCGACCTTCTCACGCGTCGGTTCGAGCACGCACTCCAGTCGCCGCAGCACCGTGAACGGCAGGATGACCTTGCCGTAGTCGGACTGCTTGTAGTCCCCCCGCAGGAGGTCGGCGACGGACCACGCGTGGTTCGCCAACTCCGTGTGCTTACTGCTGTTCAACTGGATCCCCGGATTCCTTCCGAAATGTCCCGACCCCACCGCCCGAGCCGATCAGCCGGCCGGGACGGTCCGACAAGTGTGGTCCATGCATGAAGGGCCGCGTGCCTAATGGGGCGAATCGCCACCCTGACCGTGTACCTCCGCCGCCTCCCGTGACGGCAGCAACTGTCCGCCCGTGAGCCCGCCCGCCAGCAACCGCGCCGTCTCCTCCGCCAGCCGCGTCGCCCGCTGCGCCTCCGCCCGGAGCGCGTGCACGTGCCGGAAGGCCTCCCCGTACCGCCGCTGCTCCTCCAGCGGCAGCAGCGGCACCCGCAGTCGCCCCGGGCTGACACTCAGCACCGTGCTGCC
This sequence comes from Streptomyces sp. SM1, assembly GCF_002910825.1. Taxonomy (GTDB): domain Bacteria; phylum Actinomycetota; class Actinomycetes; order Streptomycetales; family Streptomycetaceae; genus Streptomyces; species Streptomyces okerensis. Next base: position 15,016 of record NZ_NEUB01000899.1, read on the forward strand.
GGTCGACGCGCCCGCGATGTTCCCGTCCGCGCCCAGGAACCCGGCGAGGAACCACGCGTCCAGGCGCTTCGGATCCGGACGGAACAGGTGGACGTGGAGGCCGAGCAGCGCACCGGCGTCCTCCTCGCCCGCCACCCGGGCCATCGGCCCGTCCCCGCCCACGACCGCCCGTACGAGCACGTCCCCCACGGCGATCACGGGCGCCGTGTCGCTCCGCAGCTCCGCCGGGTCGCCCGTGGGCCCGGACCCGCGTGAGATGTCCGACCCGGTGAGCACCGCACGGGCCTCCGCCCGCTCCCCGCCCGAATCCTCCGCGCGCCCGCGCCCGCCCTCCGGCACCGTACGCAGCAGGGTGAGCGCCCCGCCGCGCGCCAGGTCGGACGCCGTGGCCGTCCGCCATTCCCGCGCCGCGGCCCCCGCCGCGCTCCAGTCCTCGTGACCGGCCGCCCGCGTGAGCGACGTCGCGGCCCGGACGAGGTCCCGGCGGGTGGCGTCGACCTCCGCCGACAGTTCCGCCGGATCGGCCTCGGACCGTGACGCCCGTACGAGCCGGGCCGGGGTCAGATCCACCACGTCGTCCAGCAGATCCACCACCCCGACCGCGTGCGCGACACCGGGTTCGCCCTCGAACGCGTCGGGGTCCTCCGTGAACGCCCGCCACGCATCCAGGGCGCGGGCCGTCACGCCTGGCCAGTCCAGGGAGGCGGACCGGCTCCCGCCCCGCGTACGGCCCGACGCCGTACTCCCCGCCGCACCGGCCGCCGCTTCCGCCGCCGTGTCCACGAACAGCACCGACTTGCGCTCCGGACCGCCCGGCTCGGGCCGTTGCAGCACCCACACCTGGAGCCCGACGTGCAACGGCAACGACGCGCCCACCGGCAGTGCGATCACCGCCCGCAGCGCACCGCTGCGTACCAGCTCGGCTCGCACGCGCCGCCCCGACGCGCGCCCCGCCGTGGCCGGCGGCAGCAGCAGCACCGCGTGACCACCGGGCGCCAGATGGGCGAGCGCGTGCTGCACCCACGCGAGTTCGGACTCCGCGCGGGCCGGTACGCCGTACGCCCAGCGCGGGTCGTAGGCCAGTTCGTCGTGCCCCCAGTCCCGGACGCCGTACGGCGGATTGCACAGCACCGCGTCGGCGACCAGCCCCGGAAACGCGTCCGCGCGGAGACTGTCGGCGGCGCGCACGGTGACCCTGGCCTCCGGTGCCAGCAGCATCAGGCTCACGGCACTGCGCCGGGCCTGTACGGGCAGACTGTCCTGGCCGTACAGCTCACGCGCCCCCCGCCGGGCGGCGGTCGCCAGCAGCGTGCCGCCACCGCACGCCGGGTCGAGCACGCTCGACACGGACCCCGGGATCAGCCGGGCCATCAGCTCGGCCAGCGGCGCGGGCGTCAGATACGCGCCGGACGCGGCGCTGTCCTCCAGCTCCCGTTCCGCGAGCACGCCCAGTGCCGCCTGGCCGCCCTCGTCCCGTACACACGCGTACAGCGCGCGCAGCGCCGCCGCGTCACCCGCCTCGAAACGCACCGGGTCGGCGGCCGGCACGGCGTCCGCCACGGCCGCCGCGTCACGTTGCGCGTGCGCCACGAGATCCGCGTCCGGCAGCTCCGTGGCGGCCGTCAGCTCCTTCGCCGTACGCCCCGCCGCCGCGAGGACGAGGAGCAGCAGCCCTTCCGAGGCACCGCTGCCGCCGCCCTGCGCGCGCAGACGCAGCGTCGTACGCAGCTCCTCCGACGGGGTCGCCGCCGAGGTGTGACCGCGCGAGGCGAGCCAGGCACGCACGGACTCCAGGTCGTACAGCGGACTGCTGTCCGTGCCGCCGGACGGCGCGGGGAAGTCCTCGTGCCGACGGCGCCAGTTGCTGACCGTGGCGCGCGTGACTCCGGCGATGCGGGAGATCTCGGCGGCGGTCACCTGCGCGGATGACTGGGGCATGGCGGGAGTCCTGAGCCTCTCTGGAGTGAACAGTCAACAACTTACAGCGTCCGTCAAATCTGTCAACGTAATTGACGGCGCTTTCAATGTTGTGTTTCTCTGGTGTTGCTTCCGAGTGGAAGCCGCAAGCACTCCGGGGGGGAGTCCCATGCTTCTGACCATGCCGACGGCCGTCGTCGAAGGAACCCAGCTCACCGTGATGCCGTTCCGGGCCGACGCCGTCGTCGGAACGATGTCCGTACCGACGCTCGTCCAGCTCGTACCGTCGCCCCGCGCCGAGGAGGACCCGCGCAAACTGAAGGCGGCGTCCGGCCTGGTGCGGCGGCACGCCGAGCTGCGGGCCACCGTGCAGCGCACGCTGAAGTCGTCCCAGAAGGGCAAGAACGTCGCCCCGTACGCCGAGTACATCGCCGCCGGGCTGAAGGGTGAGCTCGGCGCGGCCTGGTCCACGCCGCCGGTCACCCTGTGGCACGCCGGCCCGCTCGCCGCGCTCAGCGACGAACTCGTCCTCGGCAGCGGCCTGCGCACGCTCACCGTCGCGCCCGGCACGATGGTCATCGCCATCGACGGCGAGACCCAGACCACCGCCTGGCACGACCTCTACGACGACCCCGAGGCGTACGGCCTGACCTACCCCGAACTGGCCCAGGTGCGCCTGCCGTTCGAGCTGTACATCGACCTCGCGCCCGCCGACGCGCGGCAGATCTTCTACGACCGAAACGTGCAGGGCGTGGCCGTCGCCAAGAACCTGGCCATGTCCATGGACCAGCGCGACTACGGCACCCGCCTCGCGCACCTGGTCGCCGACGCGGTGCACGTCGACGTGGACGGACAGCGCGTCCCCTTCGCACGGCTCGTGAACGTCAGCAAGCGGCAGGTGTCCGCGAGCGACCGCGAGGTCGTCACCCTCTCCGCGCTGCGCGCCCTCGTCGTCACCACGCTCTACGGACGCAACGGCGTGCAGGTCTCCGCCGAGTCCGTGCACGAGGACGACCTGCCGGCGGCGTACCGGCCCGAACAGGTCGAAGCCACCGTCGTACCGGTCCTGGCGCAGCTCATCGCCCGCCACGCCCACCACTTCACCTCGCGCAGCGCCATCACCGCGCCCGCCGTCCTCGCCGGAATCGGCATCGCCGCCCACCACACCATGCCGTGGACCGACACCGCGTCCGCCTTCCGCACCGACGACCTGGTCCGGCTCCTGGACGACATCCGCTGGGAGCGCGAGGCGAAGTACTGGGACGGCGTCGCCGCCAGGACCGGCACCTCCGGACGCCTCAACTTCAGCGGCGGCGTCAAGGACTCCGGCGGCCGGGTCGCCGAGGCGATCCTCTACCCGGCGACCGAGGCGGGCCGCAGGATCCGCGGCCTCTGAGCCCCGGCGCACGCGCAGCCGGACACGGCGACCGCAGACGATGGCTGAAGTACGGAGGGGTCGCCCTGGTCTCCCTGCTCATGGGCGTCGGCATCGGCACGAGCAGCGGCTCGGCGGAAACCGGCAAGGCGACGGCAGCCGGCACCAAGGCCGGCGCCCGCCCCACGGCCACCGTCACCGAAACCGCCGAGGCAGGACCCGCCCCCACGGTCACCGAGACCGAGACGGTGACGGCGAAGCCGAAGAAGACCGAGAAGCCCGGCCCGGCGACCAGCTTCTCCGGCGAGGGCGAGTACGTCGTCGGCGAGGACATCAGGGCCGGCACCTACAAGACGGCAGGCCCGGAGGACGAACTCGGCTGCTACTGGGAGCGGGCCAAGAACGCCAGCGGCGAGTTCGGCTCGATCATCGCCAACAACATCCTCAACGGCCCCGGCCGCGTGACCCTCGACAAGGGCGAGTACTTCAAGACCAACCGGTGCCAGAAGTGGAAGAGGGTCGGCTGAGGCACGACGTTTCGCATAGTGATGAGCGTCACAACAACCACATGGGGGGTGGCGGAGTCGAACCATGAGCCGACGCCCGATGTCTGTTCCGGAACCGGCAGAGCACAGCTGTAGAGAAAGGCAGAACGGACAGCATGTCGAAGCGCGCACGACGGGCTGATGCCCTGGCTGGGGAACAGGGGGCCGTCGACCACGCCTACCGCTGTCTGGATCACATGCGACGTGAGGCCGAGCAGCTCGCGGGCGTCTCGGCCGCCGCCAGCGGCAAGGACGCCATTGACGTCAGGCAGGCATGGCAGGGGGAACTGGACCGCCTCGACCTCGGACGGAACGCCCTGGTGTTCATGCGGGCCGACATCGACGAGGGAGCCGGGCGCGAGAAGATGTACATCGGGCGGCGAGCGGTGTACGACGCGGAGCGGAATCCGGCTGTCATCTCCTGGAATGCCCCAGCCGCGATCAAATGGCGGCTTACCAGCGAGCGGGAACCGGGGGACGTGCGTCTGCTGCGGCGTATCGTCTGCGACGAACAGGTCGTCCGACGGTACTTCGATCTGCACGGGACGGATCGCGACGACGCGTCGCCGCAGGCCGCACAGGAGGAGGCGCAGAGTATCCAAGGTACCGTCACCGAGGGCTTGCCCACTGAACACGACGAGCGGGCGTACGGTCCCGAGGAGCACCGTGAGGCCGACGGCTCCGAGGAGCCGCAGTGGAACGACCCTCTGCTGGATGAGCTGGACCGTGCGCGCGACGGGAAAATGCACGACATCGTCGAGACCATCCAGCGGGATCAGCTCCGGCTCGTCTCGGAACAGCCCCAGGGCGTACTCATCGTCCAAGGGGGGCCGGGCACGGGAAAGTGAGGGGCCCCGAAGATCCCGGACAGGGACCCAATAGGGTTGTCCTGTAAGGAATCGAGGGAAGAAGCAAGTGGCACGTCCAAGTCCGTACTCGCCGGAGTTCCGCGAAGAAGCGGTCCAGCTGGCCCTGAAATCAAACAAGCCCATCGCCCAGGTCGCCCGGGAACTCGAGATGAATCCCGAGACGCTCCGCACCTGGGTGCGCCGACACGAGCGCGAGCACGGGAAGCAGACCGAGCCGCTCGCCGTGGACGAGCGGGCCCGGCTCAAGGAACTCGAACGCCGCATTCGCGAGGTCGAGATGGAGAACGCCTTCCTAAAAAAATGCGCGGCGTACTTCGCGAAGGATCCCCGGTAGCGAGCAAGTACGAGTTCATCGAAACGATGCGACTCGATACCGCGGAGTACGCGTACCCCGTCGAGTTCATGTGCGAACACCTCGGCGTGTCCAAGTCGGGCTACTACGGCTGGCGGTGCCGTCCCGATTCAGTGACGGCCCGGCGGCGCGAGGAATTGAAGCTGCTTGTCAATAGAGCGTTCGGCATGTCCGACAGCACCTACGGATACCGGAGAATCCACGCCCAGCTGCTGCGCTGGGGCCACGCCGCCGGCCCCGAACTCGTCCGTCAGCTGATGCGTGAGCTGGGCCTGGTACCCTGCCAGCCCCGTCCGAAGCGGTGGTCCCTCACCCAGGCAGTCGCAGGCTCGGTGCCAGATCTCGTCGGCCGCGACTTCACCGCAGAAACTCCTGGCGAAAAGCTCGTCGGCGACATTACTTACATACCCACCGGCGAGGGGTGGCTGTATCTGGCGACCGTTATCGACTGCTGTACGAAGGAGGTCATCGGTTATGCGATGGACGACCACTACCAGACGCCGCTGATAGCCCGGGCCGTCCGCAACGCGGCACGGAATCGCAGGCTCGCGAAGGGCGCAATATTCCACT
>NZ_NEUB01000900.1:0-1940 GCF_002910825.1 Streptomyces sp. SM1
GGTGTTGGCGGGCCGGGGCGGGATGGCGTCGGTGCCGTTGCCGGTGGACGGCGTTCGGGAGCGGATCGCCTCCTCGGACGGTTGTCTGTCGGTGGCTGCGGTGAACGGGCCTTCCTCCACGGTGGTTTCGGGTGACGTGGACGTGGTGGCGGAGCTGGTGGACGGGTTCGTCGCCGAGGGGGTGCGGGCGCGTCTGATCGAGGTCGACTATGCCTCGCACTCCTCTCATGTGGAGGAGATCCGGGAGCGGTTGCTCGCGGATCTGGTGGGGGTCGCGCCGCGCTCGGGCACGGTGCCGTTCTTCTCGACGGTGACGGGCGGTTGGCTGGACACGAAGGTCCTGGACGCGGAGTACTGGTACCGCAACCTGCGGGAGACCGTCGAGTTCGGCAACGCCACGGACACGCTGCTCGGGGAGGGCTTCCGGTTCTTCGTGGAGCCGAGCGTGCACGCTGTGCTGTCGGTCGCGGTGGGGGAGTCGGTGGAGGCCGCGGGTGTGGACGCCGCGGTGCTGGGGACCTTGCGCCGTGGTGAGGGCGGCCTCGACCAGGTGCTGCGCGCGGTGGGCCGGGCTTGGGAGCGCGGTCTGGCCGTGGACTGGTCGGGGGCGTTCCCGGGGGCGCGGCGCGTCGAGCTGCCGACGTACGCCTTCCAGCGCAGCCGCTACTGGCCCGAGCCGGCGCCCACCACGGCGGCCGATGTGGGTGCGGCCGGGCTCGACCCGGCCCACCACCCCGTCCTCGGGGCTGCCATCGAGCTGGCGGACACGGGCGAACTGCTGCTCAGCGGGCGGCTGTCGCTGCGTACGCACCCCTGGCTCGCCGACCACGCCGTGGCCGGTACGGTCCTGCTTCCCGGGGCGGCCTTCGCGGAACTGGCCGTACGCGCCGCGGACGAGGTCGGCTGCCACACGGTCGAGGATTTGACGCTCCAGGCACCGCTGTTGATACCCGCCGACACCGCCGTACGCCTGCAAGCGCGGGTCGGTGCCGAGGACGCGCACGGCAGCCGCTCCCTGGACCTGTTCTCCTGCCGCGAGGACGCGGCGCCCCCGCAGTGGACCGCGCACGCGACCGGCGCGCTCACCGCTGACGCCACGACGCGCAAGCCCGCGCCCGCACCCGACGACGCCGGCTCCTGGCCCCCGCCCGGGGCCGTCCCGATCCCGGTCGACGACCTGTACGAGCGGTTCGACGCTTCCGGTTACGGCTACGGACCCGCCTTCCGCGGGGTCACCACCGCCTGGCGCCGGGGTGACGAGGTCTTCACCGAGGTGCGCCTGCCCCAGGACCAGCACCGGTCCGCCTCCGCCTTCGGCGTGCACCCGGCGCTGCTGGACGCGGCCCTCCAGGGACTGTTCCTGCGCGCCGATCCGGAGGCCGGACCGGGCCGGGAGCGTCCATCCGCCGGACTGCCGTTCTCCTGGAGCGGAGTCGAGTTGCACGCCTCCGGCGCCACCGCGCTCCGGGTACGGCTCGGCTTCCGGCCGGACGGGTCGGTGTCGATCGACGCGTCCGACCCGAACGGCCTCCCAGTCGTGTCCGTCGAGGCGCTCGCCGTCCGCCCGATCGACCTCGACGCCCTCCGTCCCGGCGGCGGCCCCGAATCCCTCTACCGGCTGGAGTGGTCGGCGGCGCCCGTCGGCGTACCCGGCGACCCGCTCGGACACTGGACCGTCCTCGGCGGCCCGGACCTCTTCCCGGACACCCATCCGGACCTGGCCGCGCTCGCCGCCGCGGTCGACGGCGGAGCGCCGTCGCCCGCCGCGGTGCTGGCCTGGTGCGACCACACCCCGCAGTTCCCGTCCCCGCCCGACGCCGCGTCCGTGCACGCCGCGCTGGACGACGCCTTGCGGCTCGTCCAGGACTGGCTGGCCGACCCGCGGTGGGACGACGGCACCCGGCTCGTCCTCGTCACCCGGGGCGCCGTCGCCACGGCGG
>NZ_NEUB01000900.1:1947-5676 GCF_002910825.1 Streptomyces sp. SM1
CACCGACCTCACCGGTGCCGCGGTCCGCGGGCTCGTCCGCTCAGCCCAGTCCGAGCACCCGGACCGCTTCCTGCTCATCGACACCGACGACCCGGCCGCCGTGACCGGCCTGCTGCCCCGGGCCTTGGCCGCAGCCGAACCCCAGCTGGCCATACGCGACGGAGAACTCCTCGCCGCCCGCCTCACCAGGGCCACCACCCCCACGGACCCGGACCCGAACCCGGCCCCCGAGACGCCGTCCGGCATCGCCGCCGCCGGCGGAACCGTCCTCGTCACCGGGGCCGGCGGATCCCTCGGCGGCCTGGTGGCGCAGCACCTCGTGACCGCGCACGGGGTGCGGAACCTGCTGCTCGTCGGCAGGCGCGGCGCCGATACCCCGGGCCTCGCCGACCTCGCGGCCGCACTGCGCGGACTCGGCGCCCTGGTGGACGTGGCAGCCTGTGACGTCGCCGACCGGGACGCCCTCGCCGTCCTACTCGCCGCGATCCCCGCCGAGCGTCCGCTGAGCGCGGTCGTGCACGCGGCCGGCGTCCTGGATGACGGAACGGTCGAGTCGCTGACCCCCGAGCGGATGGGCCACGTACTGCGGCCCAAGGTCGACGCGGCCCTCCACCTGCACGCCCTCACCCGCGACCTGCCACTGTCCGCCTTCGTCCTGTTCTCCTCCGCGTCCGCCACGGTCGGCAACGCCGGACAGGGCAACTACGCTGCAGCCAACGCCTTCCTCGACGCGCTCGCTCAGCAGCGCCGGGCCCGGCAGCTGCCCGCCCAGTCCCTCGCCTGGGGCCTGTGGGAGCGCCGCGGCGCCATGACCGGCACGCTCACCGCCGCCGACCTGCGGCGCATGTCCAGGGGCGGCGCCGCGGCCATCGGCAGCGACGAGGGCCTGGCCCTGCTCGACGCGGCGCTCACCCTCGACGAACCGCTGCTCGTCCCCGTCAAGATCGACCTCGGCCGGCTGCGGACGGCCGCCCGGACCGCACCCGTCCCGGCCCTGCTCTCCGGCCTCGCCCCCGGCGCCGCACGCCGCCCGGCCTCCGGAGCGGACGCCGCCGAAGCGGACTCGCTGCGCCGCAGGCTCACCGCCCTCACCTCCGAGGAACGCGTCGCCACCCTGCTCGACCTGGTACGGGGCCGGGTCGCGGACGTCCTCGGCCACGGCGGCGCCGGGACTGTCGACCCCGACCAGGCGTTCAAGGACCTCGGCTTCGACTCGCTCACCTCGGTCGAACTCCGCAACCGGCTCAGCGCCGCCACCGGCCGTCGGCTGCCCGCGACCCTGGTCTTCGACCACCCCACCCCGGCCGCCGTCGCCGGCTACCTCGCCGGGCGCCTCGTACCCGACGCACCCGGCGGCACGGGGACGGCAGGAACGGCGGACCGCGGGGACCGCGAGATCAGCTCGCTGCTCGCCACCATCCCGCCCGCCGCACTGCGCCGGGCAGGCCTGCTCGACGACCTCCTGAGCCTCGCCGACCGGCCGGAGACACCGGCCCCCGTCGCCGACATCGACGGCATGGCCGTCGACGACCTCGTCCGGATGGCCCTGGGCGGCACACGTGACTGACCGACAGCCGGAGAAGGAGAAGCCGAACACCATGCCCACCGACACGGACCAGGTGGTCGCCGCCCTGCGCGCCTCGCTGCTGGACAACCAGCGCCTGCGGCAGGAGAACCGGCGGCTCCGCGACGACTCCGCCGAGCCCATCGCCATCGTGGCCATGAGCTGCCGCTACCCCGGCGGCGTACGCACCCCGGAAGACCTGTGGGAGCTGCTGCTCAAGGAACGCGACGCGGTCTCGCCGTTCCCCGCCGACCGCGGCTGGGACGTCGAGGGAGGCTTCGACGCCGACCCCGACGCCCCCGGCACCTTCTACGTCCGCGAAGGCGGCTTCCTCCACGACGCGACCGCCTTCGACCCCGGCTTCTTCGGCATCTCCCCGCGCGAGGCCTTGGCCATGGACCCGCAGCAGCGGCTGCTCCTCGAAGCCTCCTGGGAAGCCGTGGAACGCGCCGGCATCGACCCGCTGACCCTGCGCGGGAGCCGCACCGGGGTCTACACCGGAGTCATCAACAGCGACTACGCGTCGCGGCTCGGCCGGGTGCCCGACGAACTCGAAGGCTTCCTCGGCACCGGCACCATCCCCAGCGTGGCCTCCGGCCGGATCGCCTACGCCCTGGGCCTGGAAGGCCCGGCGGTCACCCTCGACACCGCCTGCTCGTCCTCCCTGGTCGCCGTCCACCTCGCCTGCCAGGGGCTGCGCTCCGGCGACACCACCCTCACCCTGGCCGGCGGCGTGACCGTGATGTCCACCCCCGGCCTGTACGTCGGATTCAGCCGCCAGCGCGGCCTGGCACCCGACGGGCGCAGCAAGTCCTTCTCGGCCACGGCGGACGGCGCCGGCTTCGGCGAGGGCCTGGGCCTGCTCCTGCTGGAACGGCTCGCGGACGCCCGGCGCGCCGGGCACCCCGTACTGGCAGTCATCCGCGGCTCGGCCGTCAACCAGGACGGCGCGAGCAACGGGCTGACCGCACCGAACGGCCCCGCGCAGCAGCGCGTCATCAGCGGGGCGCTCGCCCGTGCCGGACTCGCCCCGGACGAGGTGGACATGGTGGAGGCGCACGGCACCGGCACCACCCTCGGCGACCCCATCGAGGCGCAGGCCCTGCTGGCCACCTACGGGCAGGGCCGGCCCGCCGGCCGGCCACTGTGGCTGGGGTCGCTGAAGTCCAACCTGTCCCACACCCAGGCCGCCGCGGGCGTCGGCGGGGTGATCAAGTCGGTGCTCGCGATGCGGCACGGCACGATGCCGCGCACCCTGCACGTGGACCGCCCCTCGCCACGCGTCGACTGGACCGAGGGCGCCGTCGCGCTGCTCACCGAGGCCACCCCCTGGCCCGAGACGGGACGCCCGCGCCGGGCGGGCGTGTCCTCCTTCGGCGCCAGCGGGACCAATGTCCACCTCGTACTCGAAGAGGCCCCATCTGCCCCGGCCGACTCGACAGACGCCACCGGCAAGCCGGTTGACGAGCCCGGCGTGCCGGTACCAGCACCCGCCGCCGTCCCCTGGGTCCTCTCGGCGCGTACGCCCGAGGCGCTGCGCGGCCAGGCGGCGGCCCTGCACCGGCGGGTGGTGGCGGAGCCGGGGCTGAGCGCGGCGGACATCGGCCACTCGCTGGCGGCCGGGCGTTCGCGCTTCGCGGAGCGTGCCGTGGTGGTGGGGGCGAACCGGGGCGAGTTGCTGGCCGGGATCGCCGCGCTGTCGCGGGGTGCGGCGTCGGCCGACGTGACGACCGGCAGCGGACCGGTCCCAGGCCGTACGGTGCTGGTGTTCCCGGGGCAGGGTTCGCAGTGGGTGGGGATGGCTGCGGAGCTGTTGGGTGGGTCGGCGGTGTTCGCGGGTCGGATGGCGGAGTGTGGGCGGGCTTTGTCGCCGTTCGTGGAGTGGTCGTTGGTGGAGGTGCTGGGGTCGAAGGAGTTGTTGGCGCGGGTCGACGTGGTGCAGCCGGTGTTGTGGGCCGTGATGGTGTCGCTCGCGGAGGTGTGGCGGTCCTACGGTGTGACCGTCGATGCGGTGGTGGGTCATTCGCAGGGTGAGATCGCTGCTGCGTGTGTGGCGGGTGGGCTGAGTCTGGAGGACGGGGCCCGGGTGGTGGCGCTGCGTTCGCGTGCGGTGGGGGTGTTGGCGGGCCGGGGCGGGATGGCGTCGGTGCCGTTGCCGGTGGACG
>NZ_NEUB01000901.1 GCF_002910825.1 Streptomyces sp. SM1
GGTGTTGGCGGGCCGGGGCGGGATGGCGTCGGTGCCGTTGCCGGTGGACGGCGTTCGGGAGCGGATCGCCTCCTCGGACGGTTGTCTGTCGGTGGCTGCGGTGAACGGGCCTTCCTCCACGGTGGTTTCGGGTGACGTGGACGTGGTGGCGGAGCTGGTGGACGGGTTCGTCGCCGAGGGGGTGCGGGCGCGTCTGATCGAGGTCGACTATGCCTCGCACTCCTCTCATGTGGAGGAGATCCGGGAGCGGTTGCTCGCGGATCTGGTGGGGGTCGCGCCGCGCTCGGGCACGGTGCCGTTCTTCTCGACGGTGACGGGCGGTTGGCTGGACACGAAGGTCCTGGACGCGGAGTACTGGTACCGCAACCTGCGGGAGACCGTCGAGTTCGGCAACGCCACGGACACGCTGCTCGGGGAGGGCTTCCGGTTCTTCGTGGAGCCCAGCCCGCACCCCGTGCTCACCTTCGCCGTGCAGCAGAGCGCCGACGCGGCCGGTGCCACCGACTCCGCACAGGGCCCCTCCGTGGTCGTGGGCACGCTCCGGCGCGGCGAGGGCGGCCTCGACCGCTTCCTGACCTCCCTCGGAGAGGCCCACACGGGCGGGCTGTCGCCCGACTGGGAGCGGGTGTTCGCCGGACACCGCACGGACGGTGTCCCGCTGCCCACCTACCCGTTCCAGCGCCGCCCGTACTGGCTGGAGGACACCGGCCCGGCGGCCGGCGGCACCTCCGGCACGGCCTCCGGGGACGACGACTTCTGGGAGGCCCTGGGCGGGGGCGACCTGGACCGGTTCACCACCACCCTCGGGGTGACCCCCGAGGACCCGCTGAACGTGGTGCTGCCCGCGCTCGCCGGCTGGCGCACCGCCCGCACCGAGCGCTCGGTCGCCGACTCCTGGCGCTACCGGGTGACCTGGAGCGCCCTGCCCGAGGGCCCCCCGGCCGCCCTGGGCGGCACCTGGCTCGTCCTGTCCTCGGAGGGCCAGTCCGAGGACGCGGCGCGCCGCGCGGAGGCCACCGCCGACGTCCTGGAGCAGGCCGGGGCCGCCGTGGTCCGCGTACGGCTCGCCGAGGCGGAGGCCGACCGGACCGTACTGGCCGACCGGCTCCGCACGGCTCTCGACGCGCTGCCCGGTGAGGTGGCCGGGGTGCTGTCGCTGCTGGGCCTCGACGAACGCCCGCACTCCGCCCACCCCTCAGTGCCCCTGGCCACCGCGCTCAGCCTGGCCCTGGTGCAGTCCCTCGGCGACGCCGGGATCGACGCCCCGCTGTGGTGGGCGACCCGGGGCGCGGTATCGGTCGCGGGCGAGGACACCGGCAGCCCGGTCAGCGCCCCGCAGCACCTTCTCTGGGGTCTGGGCCGGGTCGCCGCACTGGAGTTCCCGCAGCGCTGGGGCGGTCTGATCGACCTCCCGGAGACCCTGGACACCGACACCGCCGCACGCCTGTGCCGGGTCCTGGCCGGCGGGGCCGGGGACGAGGACCAGGTGGCCGTACGCGCCACCGCCTGCCACGGCCGCCGACTGGTCCGGTCCGCCCTGGGGGACAGCGCGCCGCAGCGCGGCTGGCGGCCCGGGGGCACCG
>NZ_NEUB01000902.1 GCF_002910825.1 Streptomyces sp. SM1
CCAACTCGTCCGCACCCACGCCGCGGCCGTCCTCGGCCACGCGACCCCGGACACCCTCGACCCCGGACGGGCCTTCCGCGAACTGGGCTTCGACTCGCTGGCCTCGGTCGAACTGCGCAACCGCCTGAACGCCGCCACCGGCCTGCGGCTGCCCGCCGGCATGGTCTTCGACCACCCGACCCCGGCGGCGCTCGCGGACTTCCTGGCCGCCCGACTGACGGACACGGACTCGGCCACGGCCAGGGCCGCCGCGCCCGCGAGGCCGGCCGACGACGACCGGGACCGGGACGCGGACGACGACCGGATCGCGATCGTCGCCGCGGCCTGCCGCCTCCCCGGCGGCATCCGCTCGCCCGAGGACCTGTGGCGGATGCTGGCCGAAGGACGCGACGGCATCTCCGGGTTTCCCACCGACCGCGGCTGGAGTCTGGACACCCTCTACGACCCTGACCCGGACCGCGTCGGCACCTCCATCACCCGCGACGGCGGCTTCCTCTACGCCGCGGCCGACTTCGACGCGGAGTTCTTCGGCATCTCGCCGCGCGAAGCGGTGGCCATGGACCCGCAGCAGCGCCTGCTCCTGGAAACCACCTGGGAACTCTTCGAGCGCGCGGCCATCGACCCCGCCACCCTGCGCGGAGCCGCGGTCGGCACGTACGTCGGCCTGATGCAGCAGGACTACGCGGCCCGCCTGCTGCCCTACATCCCCGAGGACGTCGAAGGATTCCTCGGCACCGGGAACTCGGGCAGCGTCGTCTCCGGACGCCTGGCCTACTTCTTCGGACTGGAGGGCCCCGCGGTCACTGTCGACACAGCCTGCTCCTCCTCGCTGGTCGCCCTGCACCTCGCCGTACGGGCGCTGCGGTCCGGCGAATGCCCCCTGGCCCTGGCCGGCGGCGTCAACGTGATGTGCAGCCCCGAACTCTTCGTCGAGTTCAGCCGGCAGGGCGGCCTCGCCCCCGACGGCCGCTGCAAGTCCTTCGCCGCGGCAGCCGACGGCACCGCCTTCGGCGAAGGCACGGGCATGCTGCTGGTGGAGCGGTTGTCGGACGCGCGGCGGAACGGGCATCCGGTGCTGGCGGTGATCCGTGGTTCTGCTGTGAACCAGGACGGTGCCAGCAATGGGTTGACGGCGCCGAACGGTCCGTCGCAGCAGCGGGTGATCCGGGCGGCGTTGGCGGACGCGGGTTTGTCGGCTGCCGAGGTGGACGTGGTGGAGGCGCACGGTACGGGGACCCGGCTGGGGGACCCGATCGAGGCGCAGGCGCTGCTGGCGACGTACGGGCAGGGGCGTCCGGCGGACCGGCCGGTGTGGATCGGCTCGCTGAAGTCCAACATCGGGCACGCTTCGGCAGCCGCCGGTGTCGCCGGGGTCATCAAGTCGGTGCTGGCGTTGCGGCACGGGGTGATGCCGAAGACGCTGCACGTGGATGGCCCGACGCCCGAGGTGGACTGGTCGGCGGGGGCCGGACGGCTGCTGACGGAGGCCCGTACGTGGGACGACGCGGGCCGTCCGCGACG
>NZ_NEUB01000903.1 GCF_002910825.1 Streptomyces sp. SM1
CGTCAGGGAAGTCGTTTGAGATTTCGAAGGGAGAAGTCTGGGATGCGTACCTGAAGGTGAAGGAAAATCAGGGTTCTGCAGGGGCGGACGGCTGCACGATTGAAGAGTTCGAGAAGGACTTGCAGGGCAATCTCTACAAGATCTGGAACCGAATGTCTTCGGGCAGCTACTTTCCGCCTCCTGTGAAAGGCGTGGAGATTCCCAAACCACATGGCAAGGGGGTCCGTCTCCTTGGCGTGCCGACCGTGTCGGACAGGATCGCTCAAAGGGTGGTGGCCGCTCACATGGAGAAGCGGGTGGAGCCAGTGTTCCATCCTGACTCCTACGGTTACCGGGTCTTCGAATTTAGTGGGGGCGCGCCTCCCGTCGGCTCCGCCGAGTGGTTGCACAGCGTGAGCGCAGGCGTTGGTTGGCTCGGTCCCTGAAGGCGAAGGCGTTGCGTGCTTCGAGCTTGATGAGGCGGTTGTTGCCTTCGGAGGCGGCGTTGGTGATGCCGGTGGTCAGGTAGGTCTCGATGCCGTCCCACCACTGCTCGACGGTTTCGGCCAGAACGAGGAGTTCGGGGAGGTGGGCATGGTCGGCGACGTGGGCGAGGAAGCGGTGGCGGGCGGCGGAGATCGCGGAGCGATCGGGGGTGACGTGGGTGCGGCTGACCGCCAGGCCGAGGAGGTCACGCAGGAGTTCCTTGGCCTGCCAGGCTGCGTGGATCTGCCGGCCGTAGGTGCCCATGTACTCCAACTCCGCCTTGAGGAGTCTGCGTTGCTCCTCGGTGAGGTCCTCTTTGTTGCGGCGCAGGAGTTTGCGGACGGTGTAGATGCCGTCGCCCTTGCGGGCCCGGCGGCCGTGCTGCTTCCAGGTGAGGCGTCGGCGCAGGTCGGCGAGGTGGCGCTGGGCGAGTTGCACGATGTGGAAGCAGTCGACGACCACGGCTGCGTGCGGCAGGGCGCGGGTCACGGCGGCGCGGAAGGTGGAGCACAGGTCGATGGCGACGTGGCGGACCTGTTCACGCCAGGTGGCGGGCTGGGAGGTGAGCCAGTCGGCGACCGATGCCGCGTTGCGGCCCTCGACCTGGCCGAACAGCCCTTGTCCGCTGATCGCGTCGACGAAGCCGATGTGCCAGGCGTCCGCGACGAGTTCCCACTTGCCGGTGGCGGGGTTCTGCTTCCACACCGGTTTGCCCCGCCGGGTCTCGTCGATCCCGATCGCCGAGGTGGTCGGCGGGTTTGCGGGCAGGACTTCCGCGGCGTAGTTCTCGAAGCATCGCTGCACGATGGGCCAGCTCAGGCGCAGGTCGCGGCCGGCCTGCACGACGGTGCGGGAGCCGTCGCAGACCGCGGCCCCCGCCGCCCGGCGGAGGGCTGTGGTGGTCCGCATCCCGGCGGGGACCGCGCGGATCGCCTCGGTGAACGAGCCGCGTGGGCAGGCGGGTTCGGTGCAGCGCCAGCGAGCTTTGTGCCACTGGATGCTCACCGGGCGCCCACCGCAGGGCAGGTGCCTGGGCCGGGTGGTGCGGTAGTCCTTCAGCCGGGTGGCGAAGACCCCGCACGAGGGGCAGGCCCGGGCGGAGTCCTCGGCCGTGACGACGTACACCGTCGAGCCGCCCGATCCGTCGTCCTTGACCTTGATCACACTCACCCCCTCCAGCCCCAGAAGTCGCGTTGCCGCCTCGTTGGTCCCGGTATCGTCGATGTTCAAGCCCGTGGGGTTTCATGATCGGTTGCGTAGAGAACAACCATGATCACGAAGGCCCGCGGGCTCCTTGCGTCGGGGGTACCGCCACCCTCCCGCCACCTCACACAGCGTGACCGGCGAGCCCGCTCGTTACCGCCGCACCCCCATCAAGTTCGAAGACCCTGTTTTCCGGGGCTACCCCTCGGCCGTGGCGGCCTCGGCGGTCTGCCCGGCCACCCGCGCCTTGCGCGTGCTCCGGATCACGAGCGCGGTGAGGAAACCGGCGAGCAGACCCCAGAAAGCGGAGCCGATCCCCAGTAGCGTCACCCCGGACGCGGTCGCCAGGAAGGTGACCGCGGCCGACTCCCGCCACTCCTCGTCGGCGAGCGCCGACGACAGGGAGTTGATGATGGTGTTGAGTAGCCCGAGGCCGGCGATCCCGGCGATCAGGGACTTCGGCAGGGCGATGAGCAGCGATCCGACGGTGCCGCCGAACACACCGATGCACAGGTAGAACACCCCGGCCCACACGCCCGCGAGAAAGCGCCTGTCGCGGTTCTCGTGCGCCTGGGGGCCGGTGCAGATCGCCGCGGTGATGGCCGCAAGATTGAGTCCGAAGCAACCGAACGGGGCGAGCAGCAGGTTGATCGCGCCGGTCCAGCCGACCAATGGGGAAACGGGTACCTGGTAGCCGTCGTTGCGCAACACCGCCACGCCAGCCAGATTCTGCGACGCCATGGT
The DNA here is from genome assembly GCF_002910825.1 of Streptomyces sp. SM1. Classification (GTDB taxonomy): domain Bacteria; phylum Actinomycetota; class Actinomycetes; order Streptomycetales; family Streptomycetaceae; genus Streptomyces; species Streptomyces okerensis. Next base: position 2,413 of record NZ_NEUB01000903.1, read on the forward strand.
CACCACAAACAGCGGCAGTCCGGCACCGATGATCACCTGCCAGGAGAATTCGGGCGCGGTGAAGATCGGTGCGGCGATCGCTAGATCCACATTTCCCAGATGGACCGAACCGGACACCGAGGCCGCGACGGCGCCCGTGACCAGGGCGGCGACGACCGCGTACCTCGGCAGCCACCGGCGGCACACCAGATACACGGCGAACATGGGAAACACCGTGCCGAAGCTGTCGCGCATCGCGCTGAACAGCCCGGTGCCGAACCTGACGAGAATCCCGGCGAGCAGGCCCGCCGTGAGTGCCACCGGTATGCGGTCCATGACGCGCGCGAACCAGCCGGTGAGCCCGCTGATCGTGATCAGCGCCGCGGACACCAGGAAGGCGCCGACGGCCTGCGCCATGGTGGCGCCGAGCAGGCCGGTGGCCAGCACGGCGGCGCCCGGCGTGGACCACGCCGTGACCACAGGTGTACGAAAACGTAAGGACAGCCCTATGCTCGTGGCGCTCAGGCCGACACCCAGCGCGAGCATCCACGAGGCCAGTTCACCGGCCGACGCGCCTGCGGCCTTCGCAGCGGTGAAGACGACGGCCGCGGAACTGGCTGTGCCAACCAGCACGGCGATCAGGCCGGCGACGACGGCTGAGGGGGGTGCCGTTTGCCGCGTTAAGTGAGACAGCGACTTCATAAGTCCGTGATCATACTGGAGCCGGTGTCCACCTCGGCCGCGTCACCGGATCCGGGCTCGGCGAAGCCACTGAGTGCCGACCGGGGCACTCCCCAGCCTTCTCCCCACCTGCGTACTTCCCGCCTCACGTTACGGATGCCGAGAATGCCCGAACAGTCGCTGTATCTCCGCGGTCTCGCCTACACCGTGGGCGACGCCGTGCCACTCGCCGACATCGAGCCTGCGTTCCGCGTAATTCAGCGGCATAGAGTCACGAATCTGTGGTCTGACCTGCGCGGACATGGGTGAGGGCGCCTGAGAGGCGTTTCTCTAGGCGCTGGTGTTCGTGCTGGTCAGCGGGGTGTGGGTTCGAGGGCGATGATCTGCTTCGGTGCGGGGATGCCGAGCTTGGCCAGGAGGTCGGTCTGGGGCTTGGTGAGGGTGGTGACCTGCCGGAACAGGCCGGTGGGGCCGGTGAAGGTGCCGAGGTGGAGCCGGTCGAGCTCTCGGCGGACGGTCGTCCAGGTCGCACCGGTGGTGGTCTCTGTGATGCGGATCAGCAGCAGAGCGAGCCAGCAGAGGATGACGTGTGCGCGTATGCGTTCCTCGAGCCGGTGATAGACGGGCCGCAGGTCG
>NZ_NEUB01000904.1 GCF_002910825.1 Streptomyces sp. SM1
CCTGCTGATCGAGGGTGCGGTCGGCAGCGGCCGTACGGAGCTGCTGCGGGCGGTCGTCGCCTCGCTGGCCGCCGCCGAGCGCCCCGACCGGCTGGGCATCGTCCTGGTCGACGGCAGGGGCGGCGGCGCGACGGGCGCGGGGCACGGCGAGGGTCTGCGCGTCTGTACGGACGTACCGCATGTGACCACGCATCTGGGCGCCAACGACCCCGTGCGGATGCGGGAGTTCGCCCAGTCCCTGAGCGCCGAACTGAAGCGGCGCGCGGAGCTGCTGGGCCGCTCGGACTTCGCGGAGTGGCACACCGGACGCGAGCTGTCGGACCGTATGGTCGCCCAGCGCACGGCCGCCTCCCGCGCGGGGGCGGCGACGGGCGGGCAGAACGGCGACCTGGACACCCCGCCCAGTTCGACGCTGCGGCTGCGCCCGGGAGCGGGCCGGAACAGGACGGAGGCACCGCCGCCGCTGCCCCGGCTGGTGGTGGTCGTGGACGATCTGGACGCGCTGGTGTCTCCCGCGCTCGGCTCACCGGGGCGGCCCGCCGCGGGATCGGTGATGCGGGCCCTGGAGGCCGTGGCCCGGGACGGCGAGCGGCTCGGTGTGCATCTGGTGACGGCCACCGGGCCGTGTGCGCGGACGGCGGGGACCGAGCCGGTGCGGCAGGCGTCGCTGCGGGTCGTCCTCGATCCCCCCGTGCCGGGTGGCGGCCCGGACGACCCGGTGCCGGGCCGGGGCCGGCTGGCCCGTCCGGACGGGCGGGAGACGGCGTTCCAGGGCGGCCGGGTGACGGGCCGTATCCCGCGGACGGCGACCCTGCGGCCGACGGTCGTCCCCCTGGAGTGGCACCGCATGGGCGACCCTCCGGCCCGCCGCCAGGTCCGCGAACTCGGCAACGGCCCGACGGACCTGGCCCTGCTCGCCAGCGCCCTGGAGCGGGCGGCCCGTCAGGTCTCGGCCGCGGAGGTGCCGTCGCTCCTCTGACCGCGTGCGGGGAGGCCGGTCAGTGGCCTCCCCGGTTCTCCACACAGGGACCGGTTCCGGGCTGGGGTTCCGCGTACGCGCCGTGCACCTCGGTGGTCAGCTCGTCCTTCGTCACCCGGCCGGACACGCAGACGACTCCCGTGTGCAGGCTGTAGTACCCGTTGCCGATGTAGACCCCGTGCTCCTCGCCGCAGCCGAGGCGGGCGAGGGCCGCCGCGACGCGCTCGTCGGCGAAGCGGCCGTACTCCCCGGCCCCGCCCTCCGCGCGCACCTTCTCCAGCTCCGCGCGGACGAGCTCGGCCGACGCCGCTCCCCAGGCCCGCTTCTCCGGGGTCATCGAGGCCTGCATCCGGTAGGCGTGGTTCTCGGCGTAGTGGGGAGCGCCGTCCCCGTGCTGCTCCTGCGGGCCGTCCGTACGCGGGGTGGACGAGGCGGAGGGGGACGGCACCACCGTGGGCGCCTCGGCCGGCTCCGCGCACATCGGCCGGGCGCCGGAGGACGGCGGGGGGCTGGTGGAGGGCGGAGGGCTCTCGGGCGCTGCCGCCCGCACGCCGCCGCGCTGCGTCCCGCACGCCGTCAGGGTCAGCACCAGAAGGGCGACCGCGGTGACTGATCGTCTGATGGGCATGTGCACAGCTTTCCTGCTTCGAGTGAGCATGTCATGAGTCGGGACACTCAGCCGCGCTGACGCATGGTCACGACGCGGTCACGATCCCGGACTTGACACGGAACGCGCTCTTGCCACCCCCACCCCCCGGGCGTAGACCAGAGCGCACGGGAAGCGCTCGAACGTTCGGCTGAGTACGACGGAGTACGACGGAGTACGAAGAACGGGGCAGTGATGCGCAGGACGAGCAGGATCATCCGGATACCCAAGTCGCCCGACCACCCCCCGACGACCCCCCGCTCCCGCACGGCGCTGAGAGCCGCCGCCGCACTCGCCGCGGGTGTGCTCGCGGTCTCGCTCACCGCCTGCGGAGGCGACGACGACGGCGGTGACAACGGCAAGGGTGACGGGACCGGCGACACCGGCACCACCGTCACCCTGCCCGACCTGAAGGGCGAGAGCCTGGAGGTCGCCGCCGTGTGGACCGGCGCCGAGCAGGCCAACTTCAAGAAGGTCCTCGCGGAGTTCGAGAAGCGCACCGGCGCCGAGGTGACCTTCGTGCCGGCCCAGGACCCGATCATCAACTTCCTCGGTTCGAAGATCGCGGGCGGGGCGCCGCCGGACGTGGCGCTGCTGCCGCAGCCGGGCGCCATCAAGCAGGCCGTGGAGAAGGGCTGGGCCAAGCCGCTGGGCGCGGGGGCCACCAAGGAACTCACCGAGAACTACGCACAGGCCTGGCAGGACATCGGCAAGGTCGACGGCAAGCAGTACGGCGTCTACTACAAGGCCGCCAACAAGTCACTGATCTGGTACAACGCCCAGGTCTTCGAGAACGCCGGCGCGGCCGAGCCCACGACGTGGGACGAACTGCTCACCGCCGCGCAGACGGTGTACGACTCCGGGGTCACCCCGTTCTCGGTCGGCGGCGCCGACGGCTGGACGCTGACCGACTGGTTCGAGAACGTCTATCTGTCCCAGGCGGGTCCGGAGAAGTACGACCAGCTGGCCCGGCACGAGATCAAGTGGACGGACCCGTCCGTCAAGGAGGCCCTGACCACGCTCGCCGGGATCTGGGGCAAGAAGGACTACGTCGCGGGCGGCGCGTCCGGCGCGCTGCAGACGGAGTTCCCGGCGTCCGTGACCCAGACCTTCACCGGCGGCGACCAGCCCCAGGCCGGCATGGTCTACGAGGGCGACTTCGTGCAGGTCAACATCGCCGAGACCGACGCCGAGGTGGGCACGGACGCGAAGGTGTTCCCGTTCCCGGCGGCCGGTGACGCACCGCCCGTGGTGTCCGGCGGCGACGCGGCGGTGATCCTGGAGGACTCGGAGGCGGCGCAGGCGCTGGCGACCTTCCTCGCCTCTCCCGACGCCGCGGGCATCCAGGCGAAGCTGGGCGGCTACCTGTCGCCGAACAAGAACGTGCCGAACTCCGCGTACCCCAACGAGGTGCAGCAGAAGATGGCCAAGGCGCTGATCGACGCCGGTGACGACTTCCGCTTCGACATGTCCGACCAGGCCCCGCAGGCCTTCGGTGGCACGCCGGGCAAGGGCGAGTGGAAGGCGCTGCAGGACTTCCTGAAGAACCCGAAGGACGTCGCGGGGACGCAGGCGCGGCTGGAGGCCGACGCGGCCGCGGCGTACGGGAACTGATCCGGCGATGGCGTCGGACCCGGCGGTGGGGGCCCCGAAGGCCGCCCCCACCGCTCCCAAGTCGCGCAGGAGCGTCACCGGCACCCGGAGAACGGTCGCGGCGCTGTTCCTGCTGCCCGCGCTCGTGCTGCTCGGTGCGCTCGTGGTCTACCCGATCGGGTACTCCGTCGTCCGCAGCTTCTACGACCAGTCCGGTGACGGCTTCGCCGGAATCGACAACTACCGGGCGCTGTTCACCGACGAGGGCATCCGCACCGCCCTCAAGAACAACATCATCTGGGTGGTGTTCGCGCCGACGGTCGCCACCGCGCTCGGCCTGGTCTTCGCGGTACTGACCGAACGGGTGCGCTGGGGAACGGCGTTCAAGCTGGTCGTCTTCATGCCGATGGCGATCTCGATGCTGGCGGCCGGCATCATCTTCCGCCTGGTGTACGACCAGGACCCGGACAAGGGCGTGGCGAACGCGGTGTGGGTCGGGGTGCACGACACCTTCGCCGAGTCGTCGGCGTTCCCCAAGGCGCACCCGGGCCGTGAGTCGCCGCTGGAGCCGGCCGGCGGGGGCGCGTTCATCACCACGGGCACGGTGAGCGCCGGTGACACGGTCACGCTGCCGCTGGTCGGCGTCGCCCCGGACCTGATGCCGGACGGCGCGAAGCCCGCGGCGGCGGCGAAGCCGGAGGACGACCGGATCACCGGCACCACCTGGCAGGACTTCACCCGGGGCGAGGGCGTCGGGGCGCTGAACCGGGTCGACGCCTCCGAGCTGGGCTATCCGGGGATGCGGATCGAGGCCGTCAGGGACGGCAAGGTGGTGGAGACGGCCACGGCCGGTGCCGACGGCACGTTCTCGCTGTCCTCCAAGGCCGACGGGGCACGGCTCCGGCTGCCGGCGAGCAACTTCGCGGCGCCGTACAACGGGCTGGACTGGCTCGGCCCGTCGCTGGTCACACCGGCCATCATCGGCTCGTACATCTGGATGTGGGCGGGCTTCGCGATGGTGCTGATCGCGGCCGGGCTCGCGGGGATGCCCCGGGAGCTGCTGGAGGCCGCGCGGGTGGACGGCGCGAACGAGTGGCAGGTGTTCAGACGGATCACGGTGCCCCTGCTGGCGCCGGTCCTCGCGGTGGTCACCGTCACCCTGATGATCAATGTGCTGAAGGTGTTCGACCTGGTCTTCATCATCGCCCCGGGCTCCTCCCAGGACGACGCCAACGTGCTCGCGCTGGAGCTGTACCGCCAGGGCTTCTCGGCGGACCAGCCGGGCATCGCCAGCGCCATCGCGGTGTTCCTGCTGCTGCTGGTGATCCCGGTGATGTGGTTCAACGTACGGCGGCTGCGGCGGGAGGTGCGGCGATGAACGGGCGTCGGCCGTGTGACTGCCGGGGGTCCGGGGGTCGTCCCCCGGGCGGGCACAGTAACGTACGGCGGCTGCGGCGGGAGGTGCGGCGATGAACGGGCGTCGGCCGTGTGACTGCCGGGGGTCCGGGGGTCGTCCCCCGGGCGGGCACAGTAACGTACGGCGGCTGCGGCGGGAGGTGCGGCGATGAACGGGCGTCGGCCGTGTGACTGCCGGGGGTCCGGGGGTCGTCCCCCGGGCGGGCACAGTAGCGTACGGCGGCTGCGGCGGGAGGTGCGGCGATGAGTGCCACCAAGGCGGGCGCACCGGCCGCCCCCTCTGTCGGGGCGGAGCCGTCGCTGGGTTCGCGGCTCAGCCAGTGGGTGAGCGGCGGGCTGGTCCGTGTGTTCCTGATCGTCATCGGCCTGTTCTGGCTGGTCCCGACGATCGGGCTGCTGCTGGCGAGTCTGCGCACCCCGCGGGACATGGCCGCCGACGGCTGGTGGACGGTGTTCACCGAGCCCTCGCAGCTCACCTTCGGCGCCTACGAGACGCTGCTGAAGAACGACGACATCACCGGCTCGCTGCTGAACACGGTCTGCATCACCGTGCCGGCGACCGTGCTGGTGGTGGTGATCGGCTCGCTCGCGGGCTACGCCTTCGCCTGGATGGAGTTCCCCGGCCGCGACTGGTGGTTCCTCGCGGTGGTGGGGCTGCTGGTGGTGCCGGTACAGGTGGCGCTGATCCCCATCGCCGAACTCTTCGGCTCGCTGGGCATCTTCGGCTCCCTGACCGGTGTGGTCCTCTTCCACGTCGGTTTCGGTCTGCCGTTCGCGGTGTTCCTGCTGCGGAACTTCTTCGCGGAGATCCCGCGGGAGCTGCTGGAGGCGGCCCGGCTGGACGGCGCGGGGGAACTGCGGCTGTTCGTGCGGGTCGTGATGCCGCTCGCCGGGCCGGCCATCGCCGCGCTCGGCATCTTCCAGTTCCTGTGGGTGTGGAACGACATGCTGGTCGCGCTGATCTTCACCGACTCGGGGAGCCAGCCGATCACGGTCGCCCTGCAGACCCAGGTACGGCAGTTCGGCAACAACATCGACGTCCTCGCGCCCGGCGCGTTCATCTCGATGGTGATCCCGCTGGTCGTGTTCTTCGCGTTCCAGCGGCAGTTCGTCTCCGGCGTGATGGCGGGGGCCGTCAAGTAGCAGATGGCGCAGCAAAGTTGATGGGGCGGGCCGGGGAGGTCCGCCCCTTCGTGTGACGAACGTCCCCCGGATGCCGCAGGGCGCGTAACCAAGTCGGCCCAGCGGCCGTTGCCGGGCAGAACGCCCGCACCGACCGTTGGATGCCCCTTGCCCAGGTTCAGTGTCATTGTCCCCGCTTACCAGGTTCAGGCGTATCTGCACGAGTGCCTGGAGTCGGTGCTGTCGCAGTCGTATCCCGATCTCGAACTGATCGCCGTCGACGACTGCTCGCCGGACGCCTGCGGTGCGGTGATCGACGAGTTCGCGGCCCGGGACCCGCGGGTCCGGGTGGTGCACCTGCCGCACAACACCGGCCTGGGGCGGGCCCGTAACGCGGGGATGGAGCGGGCGACCGGCGACTACCTGGTGTTCCTGGACGGTGACGACACCCTCACCCCCGACGCGCTGCTCGCCCTCGCCGACCGGCTGAAGGAGACCGGCGAACCCGATGTGCTGGTCTACGACTACGCGCGCACCTACTGGGCGGGCGAGGCCGTGCGCAACCGGGTCGCCGCCGAACTCACCGAGCGCGGCCCGGCCCCGTTCCGGCTCACCGACCGGCCCGGGCTGCTGAGCCTGCTGATGGTGGCCTGGAACAAGGCGTACCGGCGGGAGTTCGTCCAGCGCACGGGGCTCACCTTCCCGCCCGGCTACTACGAGGACACCCCGTGGACGTATCCGGTCCTGATGACGGCGGAGTCGATCGCCACCCTGGACCGGGTGTGCGTGCACTACCGGCAGCGGCGGGCCGGCTGCATCCTGCGCACCACCAGTGACCGGCACTTCGATGTCTTCGACCAGTACGACCGGGTCTTCGCGTTCCTCGACGGGCGCCCCGAACTGGAGCGCTGGCGGCCGGTGCTGTTCCGCCGCATGGTCGACCACCTGGTGACGGTGTACACACGGCGGGAC
>NZ_NEUB01000905.1 GCF_002910825.1 Streptomyces sp. SM1
GAGGACCTGGACGGCTTCGCGCCGCTCCAGCGCGGGCTGCTGCGCACCGCCCTGGAGTCGGTACGCGTGGGCGGTGTGGTCGGCTACGCCACCTGCTCGCCGCACCTCGCCGAGACCCGGGCCGTGGTCGCCGACCTCCTCAGGCAGTTCCCGGACGCCGGCCTGCTCGACGCCCGCCCCCTGCTGCCCGGTGTCCCCGACCTCGGCGACGGGCCCGACGTACAGCTGTGGCCCCATGTGCACGGCACCGACGCGATGTACCTCGCCCTCATCCGCCGCACCGGCTGACCCGCCGAGACCGCGCCGGTGGCCGTGCGAGAGGAGGGCCGCGGGGCCGGGGCGGTGCGCGCGGGCCCGCGGATGCCGTCCGCGCAGCGGCACCGCTGCACGGAACCCCCGGAGGGCATGGCAGTCTAGGTCCATGGCCCCGCAGATCAGCCCCAGCATCCTGTCCGCCGACTTCGCCCGCCTCGCGGACGAGGCCAGGGCGGTCGGGGGAGCCGACTGGCTCCACGTCGACGTCATGGACAACCACTTCGTCCCCAACCTCACGCTCGGCGTGCCGGTCGTGGAGTCGCTGGCCCGTGCGACGGACACCCCGCTGGACTGCCATCTGATGATCGAGGCCCCCGACCGCTGGGCGCCGCAGTACGTGGAGGCGGGGGCCGGATCGGTCACCTTCCACGTCGAGGCCGCCGCCGCCCCGGTGCGGCTCGCGCGCGAGATCCGGGCCAAGGGCGCCCGCGCCTCCATGGCGCTCAGGCCCGCGACGCCGATCGAGCCGTACGAGGACCTGCTCCCCGAACTCGACATGCTGCTGATCATGACGGTTGAGCCCGGCTTCGGTGGGCAGGCGTTCCTCGACATCATGCTTCCGAAGATCCGCCGAACCCGTGAGCTGATCAGCAGGCACGGTCTGGAGCTCTGGCTCCAGGTCGACGGCGGAGTCTCGGAGTCCACCATCGAGCGGTGCGCGGACGCCGGCGCCGATGTCTTCGTCGCGGGTTCCGCCGTGTACGGGGCGTCGGACCCGGCCGAAGCGGTACGTGCATTGCGCAACCAGGCGGAGGCCGCGACGGCGAAGGCATCGTGGGCATGCGGCCACTGAGCGTCAGGAACATGAACGGCGCCCGGCAGGGCTGATCGACCGCGCCGGATCTGCAAGGATGAACGGCGAATCCAGAGTGTGAACAGCAGTGAGGAGATCGCCGTGTCGGGTATGTCGGCGGGCCGGTCAGCCATGCGGATGGGACCCGCTGAGCTGGTGCAGGCGGCGGCCATGGCCCGCCGCTTCTACCTCGAGGGCAAATCCAAGATCCAGATCGCCGAGGAGTTCGGCGTCAGCCGCTTCAAGGTGGCCCGGGTCCTGGAGACCGCCCTCGAACGGGATCTCGTACGGATCGAGATCCGCGTGCCGGCCGAGCTGGACGCGGAGCGCTCCGACGCGCTCCGTGCCCGCTACGGCCTCAGGTACGCCGTCGTGGTCGAGTCCCCGCCCGAGTCCGAGGAGACTCCCGACCCCGAGAACCTGGGAGAGGTGGCCGCCGACCTGCTCGGCGAGCTGGTCAACGAAGGGGATGTGCTGGGTCTGGCCTGGGGCCGGTCCACCATCCACATGGCGGCGGCCCTGGACCGGCTGCCGCCCTGCACGGTCGTGCAGCTCACGGGCGTGTACGACGCCGGGACCGCCGAGCGCGGCTCGGTGGAGGCCGTACGGCGCGCCGCGCAGGTGTCGGGCGGCGACGCCCACCCCATCTACGCGCCGATGCTGCTGCCCGACGCGGCCACCGCTCAGGCGCTGCGCCACCAGACCGGGATCGCGCGGGCCTTCGAGTACTTCGACAAGGTCACCGTCGCCTGCGTCTCCATCGGATCCTGGGAGCCGGGCATCTCCACGGTGCACGACATGCTCAGCGACGAGGAGCGGGCGCACTACGCCTCCCTCGGGGTCGCCGCGGAGATGTCCGCGCACCTCTTCGACGCCGAGGGGCGCCGGGTGGGCAGGGACCTCGGGGAGCGCTGCATCACGGTCAAGACGGACCAGCTGCGCCGGGTCCCGGAGGTCGTCGCGATCGCGGGCGGACAGCGCAAGGGCCCCGCGATCGACGCCGTACTGCGCTCCGGACTGGTCACCAGCCTGGTGACGGACACGTCGGCCGCGGACTACCTGATGACGGCGGGACCGGCCCCGCGGTCCGCCCTCAACCGCGCGGACCCGGATGGCCCCTGACAGCGGGTGACGCGGGAGCGGGCCTGGCAGCATCGGCCGCATGGTGCTGCGACAGGCCCTGCTTCCGCGTCTCCTCGCCTGCCTGCTCGTCCTGCTGGCCGGCTGCTCGTCCGCCGGCGACGGCGGCGGGGCGCCCGCGTGGGCCGACGGCATGCCCACCGTCCAGGAGGCCGATCTGCCCGCCGAGGCGCAGCGCACCCTCGACCTCGTCGACACGGGCGGGCCCTTCCCCTACGAGGAGGACGGCACCGTCTTCGGCAACTTCGAGGGGCTGCTGCCCCAGCGGGAGAACGGCCACTACCTCGAGTACACCGTGAGGACCCCCGGAGCGACCGACCGCGGCGCACAGCGCATCGTCTTCGGCGTGGAGGGCGAGACGTACTGCACCGACAACCACTACGCATCGTTCACGGCGGTCCTCAGATGACGCACGAACTCACCGGCCGGATCATCGTCGCGCTCGGCCTCGACGGCGTCACCGACAAGGCGGGGCTGATGGACCGCTGCGCCCGTGCCCTGGACCTGCCCGACTGGTTCGGCCGCAACTGGGACGCCCTGGCGGACTCCCTCGCCGACCACACGCTCTGGCCCGAGGCCGCCGTGGAGCGCGGGCTGCTCATCGTCGTACACGGCTGGCGGGCGTACGCGGACGCGCGCCCCGGGGAGTGGGCGGCCGCCCGGGACGTGTTCGCCGGGGCGGTGGACCGCGCCGCCTCCCTCACCGTGGCACTCGCCCTTGGAGGATCCTCCGAGCAGCGCTCTGACCAGGCTGGATGATCGGACCGGGGAGGACGCCGGAGTCGGCATGGGACAATGAAGTACGTGCTCTTCCCCCTGGCTGTCCTGTCGGGGGGCCACCTCTGATCGACTGGGATGTGCAGCACGTGCGTTTCCTCAACGACATCCAGCCCGCGTACGACCTGACGTACGACGACGTCTTCATGGTGCCGCGCCGCTCCGCGGTCGGCTCGCGGCAGGGCGTGGACCTCAGCTCACCGGACGGCACGGGCACCACCATCCCGCTCGTCGTCGCCAACATGACCGCCATCGCGGGCCGCCGCATGGCCGAGACCGTGGCCCGGCGCGGCGGACTCGTCGTCATACCGCAGGACATCCCGATCGAGGTCGTCGCCGAGGTCGTCTCCTGGGTGAAGGGCCGCCACCTGGTGCTGGACACCCCGATCGTGCTGGCCCCGCACCAGACGGTCGCCGACGCGCTCGCCCTGCTGCCCAAGCGCGCGCACAACGCGGGCGTCGTCGTCGACGACGGGTACCGGCCGGTCGGCGTGGTCACCGACACCGACCTGTCCGGGGTGGACCGCTTCACCCGGCTCGAGGAGGTCATGTCCAAGGACCTGATCCTCATCGACGCCGACATGGACCCGCGCGAGGCCTTCAACACCCTCGACACCGCGAATCGCCGGTACGCCCCCGCCGTGGACCGGGACGGCCGCCTGGCCGGCATCCTCACCCGCAAGGGCGCCCTGCGCGCCACCCTCTACACCCCGGCCACCGACGCGCGGGGCAGGCTCCGGATCGCCGCCGCCGTCGGCATCAACGGCGATGTGGCGGGCAAGGCCAAGCAGTTGCTGGAGGCGGGCGTGGACACGCTCGTCATCGACACGGCGCACGGCCACCAGGAGTCGATGATCAGCGCGGTCGCACTGGTGCGCGGCATCGACCCGCAGGTGCCGGTCGTCGCGGGCAACATCGTCTCCGCCGAGGGCGTCCGCGACCTGATCGAGGCGGGCGCCGACATCATCAAGGTCGGCGTGGGCCCCGGCGCCATGTGCACCACCCGCATGATGACCGGCGTCGGCAGGCCCCAGTTCTCCGCCGTCCTGGAGTGCGCCGCCGAGGCGAGGAAGTACGGCAAGCACGTGTGGGCCGACGGCGGTGTCCGCCACCCGCGCGACGTGGCCATGGCCCTCGCGGCCGGCGCCTCCAACGTGATGATCGGCTCCTGGTTCGCCGGCACCTACGAGTCCCCGGGCGACCTCCAGCACGACGCGAACGGCCGCCCCTACAAGGAGTCCTTCGGCATGGCCTCCGCGCGTGCCGTGCGCAACCGCACCTCCGAGGAATCCGCCTACGACCGTGCCCGCAAGGCGCTGTTCGAGGAGGGCATCTCCACCTCCCGCATGTTCCTCGACCCGGCCTCCCCCGGAGTCGAGGACCTGATCGACTCGATCATCGCGGGCGTCCGCTCCTCCTGCACCTACGCCGGCGCCGGCTCCCTGGAGGAGTTCGCCGAGAAGGCCGTCGTCGGCGTCCAGAGCGCCGCCGGCTACGCCGAGGGCAAGCCGCTGCACGCCAGCTGGACCTGACGGCCCCTCCGGGAACGGGGCGGGCGCGCGAGGCCCGCAGAGCCCGTGCAACGAACACCCGCCCCGCCCCGGGGAACGCAACGATCTTGCGCCGGTGCGCAAGGTTGCTGCATTTCAGCAGCAACTGAGAACCTCGTAGGGTTACGCGCTGTACGTGGTGCGGCGGGGACCCCGCTCGACGGGTCCCGGCTGTCGCGGGACGCCGTCGGTCCCTGCCGCGGAAGACCGGCAGCGTCGAAGGAGTCAGCGCGTGCTCGACCAAGGCGCACCCCCGCACAACGGCGGTCCCGCCGCCCCGCAGGCCCCGGGTCCCGGCGCGCGCCTCATGCGCCGCAAGCCCGTGGAACGCCTGGTCGCCGAGGGTGGCCAGGGTGAGGGCGGCTCGCTGCGCCGCTCCCTCGGACTGTGGCAGCTGACCATGATCAGCATCGGTGCCACCCTCGGCACCGGCATCTTCGTCGTCCTCGGCGAGGCCGTCCCCAAGGCCGGTCCCGCGGTCACGCTGTCCTTCGTCATAGCCGGCCTGACGGCCCTCTTCTCCGCCCTCTCCTACGCCGAACTGGCCGGCACCATCCCGGTCTCCGGCTCCTCCTACTCGTATGCGTACGCAACGATGGGCGAACTGATCGCCTGGGTCTGCGGCTGGTGCCTGATGCTGGAGTACGGCGTCTCGGTCGCCGCCGTCGCCGTCGGCTGGGGTGAATACCTCAACGAACTCCTCGACGGCACCATCGGCGTCACCATCCCGGCCGCGCTGTCCGCCCCGCCCGGCGACGGCGGAGTCTTCAACCTGCCCGCGCTGGTCGTCGTCCTGCTCGCCATGGCGTTCCTGATGGGCGGCGCCCGCGAGTCCGCCCGCGCCAACACCGTCATGGTCGTCGTGAAGATCGGCGCCCTGGTGCTGTTCTGCGCCATCGGTGTCCAGGGCTTCCGCTCCGGCAACTACGAGAACTTCATGCCGCTCGGCATGGCCGGCGTCAGCGCCGCCGGGGCGACCCTGTTCTTCTCGTACATCGGCTTCGACGCCGCCTCCACCGCCGGCGAGGAGGCGAAGAACGCCCAGCGCGACCTGCCCCGCGCGATCCTTCTGTCCCTCGCCATCATCACCGCGCTGTACGTGCTGGTCGCCGCCGTCGCCGTGGGCGCCAGGCCCTGGCGGCAGTTCACCGACTCCGAGGCCGCACTCGCCCAGATCATGAGCGACGTCACCGGCCAGACCTTCTGGGGCACCCTGCTGGCGTTCTGCGCCGTCATCGCCATCGCGAGCGTCGTGCTGACCGTGCTCTACGGCCAGACCCGCATCCTGTTCGCCATGTCCCGGGACGGGCTGGTGCCCAAGGTGTTCGGCAGGGTCAGCCCGAAGACCGGCACACCCCGCGCCAACACCCTGATCGTCTCCCTCTTCTGCGGTGTGCTGGCCGCCGCCGTCCCGCTCGGCCGGCTCGCCGACGCCACCAGCATCGGCACCCTCTTCGCCTTCGCGCTGGTCAACGTCGCCGTCGTGGTGCTGCGCCGGTCCCGCCCCGACATGCCGCGCACCTTCCGGGTGCCGCTGTCGCCGCTGCTGCCCGCCGTCGGCTTCGCGTTCTGCCTGTGGATGATGGGCAGCCTGTCCGCCGTCACCTGGGCGGTCTTCGGTGTCTGGATGGCCGTCGGGCTCGTGTTCTACTTCCTTTACGGCTATCGCCGCTCCCGGCTCGCCGCCGCACCGGCCCCATCAGAAGCGAAGTGAACCACCCGCCGTGCTGAACGATCTCGACGAACGCATCGTGCACGCCCTCGCCGAGGACGCCCGCCGCTCCTACGCGGACATCGGCCAGCTGGTCGGCCTGTCCGCGCCCGCCGTGAAACGGCGGGTGGACCGGCTGCGCGCCACCGGGGCCATCACCGGATTCACCGTCCGCGTGGACCCCGCCGCCCTCGGCTGGGAGACGGAGGGGTTCGTCGAGATCTACTGCCGCGGCAACACCTCACCGGAGACCATCCAGCGGGGTCTGGAGCGCTACCAGGAGGTCGTGGCCGCCTCCACCGTCACCGGCGACGCCGACGCGGTCGCCCAGGTGTTCGCCTCCGACATGCGCCACTTCGAACGGGTCCTGGAGCGCATCGCGGGGGAGCCGTTCGTCGAGCGGACCAAGTCCGTGCTGGTGCTGTCCCCGCTGCTGCGGCGGTTCTCGTCGGGATCGCCCGCGTAGCCCGCGGGGTCGCCGACACTCCCTCGGTCGCCGACAGTCCCGAGGTTGCCGACACTCCCTCGGTCGCCGACACTCCCTCGGTCGCCGACACTCCCGCGGTCGCCGACACTCCCTCGGTCGCCGACACTCCCTCGGTCGCCGACACTCCCGCGGTCGCCGACACTCCCGCGGTCGCCGACACTCCCTCGGTCGCCGACAGTCCCGAGGTTGCCGACACTCCCGCGGTCACCAAAACGACGGGCGGGATCGGTTCCGGCCCGTCTAGCATGGGTGTCATGACCTGGCGACATTGATCCACCAGCCGCGCCTCCCGAGGGCCGCCTCGGACGCCGTACGTCCTCCACGTCCGGTGTCCGAACCGCCCTTACGGGAAGGCCTCATGACTCTCACGCCCACGCGTGGCCCCGACGTCCGCGTGCGACGGCTGACCACCACGCTGTACGGCTACTCGTTCCTCGAAGACTTCATCCTGCTCTACCCGGTCTACGCGCTGCTGTTCAGCGACACCGGGCTGTCCGTCTGGCAGATCTCCTCCCTGTTCGCCCTCTGGTCCCTCACCGGCGTGCTCCTGGAGGTCCCGTCCGGGGCCTGGGCCGACGCCGTCTCCCGCCGGCTGCTGCTCCGGCTCGGCCCGCTGCTGACCGCCGCCGGCTTCGCCCTGTGGGTGCTGTTCCCGTCGTACGGGGCCTTCGCCGCCGGCTTCGTGCTGTGGGGCATCGGCGGGGCCCTCGGCTCCGGCGCGCTGGAGGCGCTGGTCTACGACGAGCTGGACCGGCTCGACGCCGCCGACCGCTACGCAGGGATCATGGGCCGGGCCCGCGCGGCCGGACTGGTCGCCGTGATGGCAGCGATGGGACTCGCCGGCCCGGTGTTCGCCCGGGGCGGCCACACCGCCGTGGGCGCCGCCAGCGTGCTGGCGTGCCTGCTCACGGCGGCCGTGGCACTCCGGTTCCCCGAACACCGTTCCCCGGCGGCCGGACACGACAACTGGGCCGGGGCCC
>NZ_NEUB01000906.1 GCF_002910825.1 Streptomyces sp. SM1
GCCTTGATCAGCCCGGCCTCGCGGCAGTGCTCGACGAGCCTGTCGAAGAGCGTCCGTTCCAGGCCGTGCCCGACCAGCCGGGCACGGAACTTCGACAACGCGGAGAAGTCGAAGCCGGCATCGGACAGCTCCGTGCCCAGCGCGTACTTCCACGAAAGACGGTCCCGTGACGCGTCCGCGGCCTGCCGGTCGGTGAGGTTCTCGGTGAACTGCAGCACCGTCACCAGGGCAAGCAGCGCCGGGGACTGGGCGGGAGCCCCACGGCTGGGAAACGCATCGGTGAACAACGCGTCGTCGAAGACCTCGGCAAGGTGGTCACGCAGGCGCATGGGCAGGCTGCCACCGGGGAAGGCGGCGCGAGCCGTCCTGGCGGTCTGCTCAGGAACGGGCGGCAATCCCCCCGGCCGCATGGACACCGCACCGACCCCCTACGGCCGGGGCATACAGAACGACCGCACCAACGATCATGCCGGGCCGCCCCGCACCCCTGCAGGCAATTCAGCAACAGAGTCGTCGTCGACTCTGCTGCTCAATTCGTCTGGGCTCGGGGACCGCTGATGCGCGAGGGCGACTTGCCCGGTTCCTGACGTTCTGGTGGTGAGGCTACGCGCACGGGAGGTGCTGACGAACCAGATGCTCAGGAATATGGAGTTGCGGCCCGGCGGCCCGGCTGACCGAGGCGCTTGGGACCCGCTGCCGCGTTGCAGGCCGTTAGCCCAAGGCCATGAAGTTATGGGTCGGGTTCGTGGCTGCAGGTGGGGTCTGATCTGGAGGAACGCCGGACGCGAGAAGCGGAGCCCCGGTAGAACTGGCTGGTCCGCCAAGACAAGCCGTTCACAGCACCGGAGGCTCCGCTGTCGGGTCAGTGTGTCATCAGCCGCGAGATCGCGGTAGCCGACGGTCTTTTCGCTCCGGGTCACTTGGGTGAGCTGACGCAGATCGTCCCGTTCGAGATGGCCGACGCCGCCCTGGCCGAGTGCGGGGCCGTCCAGCAGCGGTTGCGGAAACTCCCTGCCCGGGTGGTCGTTTACCTCCTCCTGGCTGCTGCTCTGTTCGAGGAGTGCGGCTATCCGGCCGTGTGGGCCAGGATGACCTCCGCACTGCGCTCCCTGCCTGTCCCGAAGATCACCGCGACGGCACTGTGGCACGCCCGCGCCAGGCTCGGCGTTCGCCCCATGCGGGCCCTGTTCGACCTGCTGCGCGGCCCGGCGAGCGCGATCCGCACCACCGGGGCCCGCTGGGCGGGACTGCTGGTCGTCGCCGTCGACGGCACGTACCTCGATGTCCCCGACGGTCCCGCCACCCGAGCCCACCTGGGCAAAGGCTCCAACCAGTACGCCACCTCGGGCTATCCGCAGATCTGCCTGGTCACCCTGGTCGCCTGCGGCACCCGGGCAGTGATCGACGCCGTCTTCGGCCCGCGCACCAGCGGCGAGACCACCCACGGCAAGCGCCTGGCCCGCTCCCTGCACGAGGGCATGATCGTCCTGCTGGACCGCGGCCTGTCCTCCAACGCCTTCCTGACCACGGTCGCGGACACCGGCGCCGCGTTCCTCGCCCGGCTGTCCGCCACCCGCAAGCCACCGGTCCTGCACCGCTTCGACGACGGCTCGTTCCTGTCCCGGATCGGCACGCTGGAGGTCCGCATCATCGAATGCGAGATCACCATCGCCACCACCGCCGGCCGCACCACCGGCGTCTACCGCCTGGCCACCACCCTGCTCGACCACCACCGCCACCCGGCATTCGAGCTGGTCAAGCAGTATCACGAGCGGTGGGAAGCGGAATCCGCCTTCTTCGCGATCAAGAAGTCCATGCTCGGACGCCGGGTCCTGCGCGCCCGGACCATGGCCGGCATCGCCCAGGAGGTCTACGCCCTGCTGACCGCCTACCAGCTGATCCGGATCGCCATCGCCGACGCCACCGCGACCCTCCCCGACGCGGACCCCGACCGGGCCAGCTCCAGCATCGCCCTCCAAACCGCCCGCGACCAGGTCATCCAGGCCGCAGGCGTGATCGCCGACACCGCCGTCGACCTCGTCGGAACCATCGGCCGCGCCGTCCTGAACCAGCCGATGACAGCACGCCGACTCCGCGTCAGTCCCCGCGCCGTCAAGCGACCACTGTCCCGATACGCGTACAAGAGCCTGCGCATGGACCGACGCACCTACAAGGCCACCATCAGCATCGACATCCTGTTGACAGGGCCCATCAGCCCATAACTTCATGGCCTTG
>NZ_NEUB01000066.1 GCF_002910825.1 Streptomyces sp. SM1
CCGCCCCCGCCCGCGACGGCGACCTGCGCCGTACCTTCCCCGCGTTCCCGCCGCGCCCCGCCGGAGGGGATGCCTTCGCCGAGACGTGGTGGGGCGGGGCGTGGGTCACCGCGCTGGAGGAGGGCGCGCTGGACGCCGCGCGGCTGGCGCGCGGACGCGGATACGCCGAGCAGGGGCACGTCGACGCCATCACCGTCACACCGGGCCTGGTCCTCGCGTACGTACGGGGCAGCCGCCCCCGGCCCTACCGGGTCCAGGTGCGGCTGCGGACGTTCGGGGACGCCGACTGGGAGCGGTTCCTGGACAGCGCCGCCGATCGGCCCGGACACATCGCGGCGCTGCTCGACAAGGAGATGCCCGCGTCCCTCGCCGACTGCGGGGCACCTCTGCTGCCCGGGCCCGGCGACCTCGACCCGCGCTGCAGCTGCCCCGACTCCGGCCACCCCTGCAAGCACGCGGCGGCCCTCTGCTACCAGACCGCCCGGCTGCTCGACGCCGATCCGTTCGTGCTGCTCCTGCTGCGCGGACGCGGCGAGCGCGAGGTGACCGACGCGCTGTCCCGGCTGAGCGCGGCCCGTGCGGCCCGCGCCGCCCAGGAGAAGGAACCGCAGCCCCTGCCCGGCGTCCGCGCGGCCGAAGCGGTCGCCCGCCCCCACCACGGACTCCTCCCGCTTCCCGCCCCGTTGCCTCCGCCGCCGCATCCGG
>NZ_NEUB01000907.1 GCF_002910825.1 Streptomyces sp. SM1
GCCTTGATCAGCCCGGCCTCGCGGCAGTGCTCGACGAGCCTGTCGAAGAGCGTCCGTTCCAGGCCGTGCCCGACCAGCCGGGCACGGAACTTCGACAACGCGGAGAAGTCGAAGCCGGCATCGGACAGCTCCGTGCCCAGCGCGTACTTCCACGAAAGACGGTCCCGTGACGCGTCCGCGGCCTGCCGGTCGGTGAGGTTCTCGGTGAACTGCAGCACCGTCACCAGGGCAAGCAGCGCCGGGGACTGGGCGGGAGCCCCACGGCTGGGAAACGCATCGGTGAACAACGCGTCGTCGAAGACCTCGGCAAGGTGGTCACGCAGGCGCATGGGCAGGCTGCCACCGGGGAAGGCGGCGCGAGCCGTCCTGGCGGTCTGCTCAGGAACGGGCGGCAATCCCCCCGGCCGCATGGACACCGCACCGACCCCCTACGGCCGGGGCATACAGAACGACCGCACCAACGATCATGCCGGGCCGCCCCGCACCCCTGCAGGCAATTCAGCAACAGAGTCGCCCTTGCGGACAAAGCCGAAGTGGATCCCGAGTCCGTTGAGGGACAGATCAATCCGGGGCGTGCGCCGCACCACGGCCGTGCCGGCAGCGGCAACGCCGAGAGAAGACGCGCTGCTTCATGACCCGCACTCCGGCAGGCACGCCCTGCCCGCTCCGTCGATCCGAACCTTGTGGCTCTCCACGACCAGCGGGCGGACATGCCCATGTCCACCTCCGTGGACATGCTGAACCAAGCCCGCGAGCGTATCGACGTGTTGATGTACGTGGCCGTCTTCACGCACGAGGCGTAGCTGCGGCTCGACGACTTACTGCGAGAGCGAGTTGCCGACGGGTGCGCGGTCCGTATCGCGATCGGCGACCCGGACAGTGCGAACATTCAACAACGCGGTAGGGAAGAGATGTTCAGCCATGGGATCGAGTCCCGTTGTCGACTCGCCCTCATGCACTATGGTCAATGCCCATCTCTGGGGCGTGAACGCCTGCGGCACCCCCGCACCACACATGCGGCGCAGCAGAGAGCGCGGCATGCTCAATACCTACGCGGGCAGCTTCGATGTGCTCCGGGAGACCGCGACGCCGGTAAGCGAAGGGTTATCGTGGCACGGACCGAGTACTACGACGACCCGGCGGCACCTGAGCCGAACAGCTTGGTGGTCGCCGCGTCCGCCGTGGTCACCAACGACGAAGGGCGCGTACTCCTTCAACTCCGACGGGACAGCAATCTCTGGGCGCTCCCTGGTGGCGGCATGGAGATGACCGACTCACTCCCGGGAACGGCCGTCCGCGAGGTGAAGGAGGAAACGGGCTTGGACGTAGAGATCACCGGGCTCGTGGGCACGTACACCGACCCACGCCACATCATCGCCTACTCGGACGGTGAGGTGCGCAGACAGTTCAACGTCTGCTTCACCGCCCGTGTGGTCGGGGGCCAGCTCGCGATTTCGGACGAGTCCACGGAACTGCGGTTCGTCCAGCCCGAGGAAATCGATCAACTGCCGATGCACCACACGCAGCAGCTCCGGATCCGTCACTTTCTAGAGCACCGTGATCGGCCCTACCTCGGCTGACCCCGTAGACCGCAGTGAACAGCAGCTCTGATGGAGACGGCTCGCAACTCGCCCTCCAAGCGGCTGTGAGGGAACCTTGACGACTGCTCAGCCCGACAGCCACCTCGTACACAGGCTCTGCTTCGGCCACGCTCTCTCTTCAACTCCCGGCCGCGGACCGACTCCGAAGAGGGACGGCGAGGCCTACCGGCGTGGACTGGATCACGGTCCTGGATCACATTCTATGACTCCGGTACGGAACGTGATCCAGAACCAGCGTTCGGCCGTCATCGAGAGCGAGAGGGACACACCACCATGGGGTCACCGGCAGCCGTTCGCACCCCGCCGGGGTTCACCTAAGCAGCGATGTCCGGAACGGCTTCGTAGCGCATCTGGGCTTGATCCAGCACGTCATCCGGGTCGAAGCCACAGGACGCCGTCCAGTGCAACAGATCTGAGATCAGCTCTACCGCCGCCTCACGGAGCCCCGCCCCCCGTCTGCTCACCAGCGCATCACGAGGGGCGCCGTCGATGCTCTGGTACGACTCCAGCATGAGGACTGCTCTCTCCACACGGCGACAGGTCACCTCGGGGCCCAGCTCGTTCTCGCACCACACGGCCTTGCCCATTGCCGTAGCGGCGGTCCCCCAGTCCACAGCCATGGCGGCAAGCAAGTGCAGGCCGCGGCCGCACTCCGCATCGCAGTCAGAGACATCCAGCGCGGGCAGCGAGCTGCTCTTGTCGTGCACCTCGACGCGCAGCCGCTCACGCTTCCACTCCAGGATCAGGGTCGCCGGCGATCCCTCACCCACATGCTTGATGACGTTCGTCGCCAGCTCCGTCACGACGAGTTGCGCAGTGTCGCTGGCAGTCGGCACACCCCACTGGCAGAGCTGCGCGGCAGCGGCCCGCCGCAGCAGACGCACTTCCGCCGGCAGTGCCTCAAAGGGCAGGACACAGCGGCGCTGACGGTCCTTGATGTCGATCCCGGGCATAAGCGGTTCTCCCTCCCGTGCCACGCACATGCTGCGCCTGCCGTATCCGAACGGCTGCACTGCGTAGCTGTCCGTTACCGAGAATGGCACAGAGAAGTTTCACTATGTAACTTCTCACGAACCTCGATCGAGTGAATCGCATAGTGAGTGCGCTGCCGCGCTACCTAGCCTGTTCACACCCCGAGTACCTGCCCGGGTCAGCGCCTGAGGAGTTCCATGTCCGTACGGACCACCACACGCCGCCGCCAACTCGGAGCGATGCTGCGTAAGTTGCGCGCCCGCAAAGGGATGACCCTGGAAGAGGCCGGCGGACTGGTCGGCGTATCGAAGGCAACGGTCAGCCGATACGAGACGCAGGCGGGGCCGGTGAAGTGGATCGTCGTGGACGCGCTGTGCCGTGAGTACGGTGCCACGGACGCCGAGCGTGAGGCCGTGGTGCGCCTGGCGAAGGACGCCAAACAACAAGGGTGGTGGAGCTCGTTCGCCGACTCCATCCCGGAGAGCATGAACCTCTTGCTCACTCTTGAGGACGAGGCCGTACGCGAGGACCACTTCTCCTGCGTCTACGTCCCCGGGCTGCTTCAGACCCGCGCCTACAGCACTGCTCTGCAGAAGGCCAACGAGATCCCCCTGGAACCGGCCGAGATCGAGCGGCTGGTGGACATCCGGATGAAACGCCAGGAGATCCTCACCCGGCCAAAGCCGTTCCGGCTGTGGGCCATCCTCGATGAGTCCGTGATTCGCCGGGTCGTCGGCTCACCGGAGATCATGAAGGAGCAGCTCGGGCGCCTCCTCGAAGTCAACGAGTCACCGCACGTCACACTTCAAGTGCTGCCGTTCTCAAACGGAGCCCATGGTGCCGCTCTCGGCAGCTTCGTGATCATCGGCGGTACGGAGTCAGCTCTTGACGTGGTCTACGTGGACTTCCACACCGGATCCCTCTTCCTGGAAAAGGACGAGGAACTGGAGCGATACAGACTTGCGTTCGAGTACCTTCGCGCACAAGCGTTGGACATGGAGGCTTCCTCCACCCTGATCCACCGCGCACGCAAGGAGCTGTAGATGTCCGCCCACCCTCCCGCCCCTCGTGAGCTCGCATGGTTCAAGTCGTCCTACAGCGGCGCGAACACAACCGAGTGCGTCGAGTGCGCATACGCCGAGAGCGGCACTCTGATACGTGACTCGAAGCGAGCGGACGGCCCCATGGTGCATGTCACGGCGGGGCCCTGGCTCACATTCATACGGTCTCTAGGGCACGGTGCACAGAGGTAGTACCAAGTTGGCAACGCGCGTTGCACTGGAGCGGCATCAGAGGCACCGCCTGCCTGGAAGGCAAGCACCATGTCCAGGAGTACACCCGGGCGTTCGACGGTCTGCGTGCCGCGGCGCTCAGCCCTCAGCACTCCGTCCAACTGATCAAGTCCGTCGTGAAGGAGTACTCGGAATGAACAACGCGATCCCGGCAGGACACCCTCCGGTGTGGGTCAGGTCGTCGTACAGCAATGGCGCCGGAGGTGAGTGCGTGGAGTGTGCGAGGCGCGACGGCAGTGTCCACCTCCGGGACTCCAAGGACGTGGAGGGCCCTGTGATCACCGTGGGCCTCGACGCCTGGGCGCCCTTCGTACGGGCGATCCGGCGGTAGCCACCTGCGCGCTCACCCGCTCGCCGTCCCGCAGGGCCGGGCGTTGAGATCAAGGGACTGCGCCCGGCCTCCCGGACATCTGTGGAGACCTGGGAGGCGTACCTTGCCGAGCATCCCACCTTCGGTCCTGAACCATCGCCGCACAGGATGCGGACATGTAGGACACTCTTGGTAGGACGCGGGAGCTCAAGGAGTAGAAGATTGTGAGCGCAGAGCACGCAGAAACACCCCTCCTTGCGCCGTTGCCGTTGAAGACCATCGGCGACATCCGGGCTGCTCTGCGGTCCGGACATGGATTCCCCGGCGACCAGGAAACCTTTGAGGCAGACCTTCAGCGAGCGCTGGAAGCCTCGTCGGAGACCGACCTCGACGCCGTCGCGGCAGTGATCGTCGACTACCGGGGTCGCATTCGCCTCTATCAGGACCCTGACTTCGACATCGCCATACAGGAGGGCCTCGACCTCACGGCACAGTTGAAGCAGAAGGATTCAAGCGCGTGAGCGGTGTGATCGCGGCTGTCACCGCACGGGCTGCCCAGCGAGCAAAGGAGTTGGGAGCCGACGAGAACCTTGGGACGCTTCGACGGGAGTGGGAACAGGCTCCGCGCCTCGGTGTGCGGCTCGGGCCTCCTCGTCACGACGGCACAGAGGTACGCAAGACGAGAATCGAGCCTCGGGGCGGCGTGCCGGGGTTGGCCGTGGCGTACGTGTACACGCCGTCTCCGCCTCCACCGACGGTGGCGATCGTCGCTGTAACGCCTGATGACGGAGCCCGCGAAGAGTAAGCGGCCTTGTCGGCCAGCGGGATGTCACGGCCCTGACCGGAGTGGACCGGGCCCGACGGGGCGAGGAGTTCCGGGTGCTGCCGGGCGGGACGTCGGCCCGTGTCCTGGCCGGCTAGGCCGGCGTGCTCCGCCGCGTCGGCGAACCGGTCGTCGTGCTCCCCGGCCCGGACCGGCCGCCCGGGACGGAGGTGCCGGCGCCCGGTCCGTCTGCCGCGTCCGCGAGGTAGTTCAGGTTCACGTCGATCAGGCGGTCGAGTTCCGCTCTGGCGGCGACCAGGTCGTCTATCGCGGATGAGATGCGGTGCCGTTCCCGGTTCATGGCGGTCAGGGCTTTCCGGGCTCTGTCCGGGGTGGGATCCGCCATGCACGGGACCATCCGGGCGATGGTTCTGCTGGACATTCCGGCGGCCAGGAACGCCTGGATCAGCACCACTCGCCGGACGTGGCCCTCGTCGTAGTGGCGCTGTCCGCTCGGGGACCTTTCGCTGACCAGCAATCCCTGCTGCTCGTAGTAGCGCAGGGATCGGGGGCTCGCTCCCGTCCGGGCGGACAGTTCACCGATCCGCATCCCGGCCCCTCCGCCCTCTCGGCCTCTCGGCCTCTCCTGTGTCTCGGGGCACATCGGCTTGCCCCTGACATCGATGTGAGGTTCTACGTTGGCCGCATGGCCGGCGGCCCGTTCCGGGGCCTTCGACGGCCGGCCTCTCGCATCCGCGAACGTATGGAGGAGAAGTCCGTGATCAAGCTGGCTTTCATGATCAACCGTGTGGACGGCATGACCTTCGGGGAGTTCGTCGAGCACCATCGGAACCATCACGCCCCGCTGTTCACTTCCGTTCCCGAAGCGCGGCAGTACGTGAAGAAGTACACCGTCTCCCATCCGGTGGCGGCCGAAGGCTACCCGCGTCCCGCCTACGACGGCCTCACGGAAATATGGTTCGACAGCTGGGCGGACCACGACGCCTTTTTCGCGTCCGAGAACTACAGGGAGTTGGTGAACCCGGACGAGAGCAGCTTCATCGACATGGATTCGGTGGCGGTGATGGTCACCGAGGAGAGGGTCGTGATCTGACCCCCGGGGGCTGCGCCCCATCCGTGCCGCGGGGAGGACGTGATGCCTCCGGCTGGTTCCGGAAGCCGGCGGCCGAGGTCGGGGCGCACTACCCGGCCGGCGCCGCCTCCCCCGCCGGCCGTCCCCCGGCGCAGGCCGGGCAGATTCCGCGGTAGGTCATCTCGACCTCGGAGACCGTGAAGCCGAAGGTCTGGGAGTGCGGGAGGTCGACCAGGGGATCACCCGTCGGGTGCACGTCGCGCATCGCGCCGCAGCGGGTGCAGAGCAGGTGATGGTGGGGGCGGTGCGCGTTCGGGTCGTAGCGCT
Organism: Streptomyces sp. SM1; assembly: GCF_002910825.1. Lineage (GTDB taxonomy): Bacteria > Actinomycetota > Actinomycetes > Streptomycetales > Streptomycetaceae > Streptomyces > Streptomyces okerensis. The sequence continues at coordinate 6,359 of NZ_NEUB01000907.1, forward strand.
TGGCGCGCGTGTCGGTGGACACCTCGACGACCTCGCCCTGGTTCACCAGTTCGTGCAGGGTGTTGTAGACCGTCGCCCGGGAGATCTCCGGCAGCCGCCGCGCGGCGCGGGCGTGGACCTCGTCAGCGGTCAGGTGCACGTGGTCACCGTCGAGGACCTCGGCGACAACGCGCCGCTGCGCGGTCATGCGCCAGCCGCGCTTGCGGAGCCGTTCCAGGAGGTCACTCATGGACAGCACCCTAACAGCGGACCGGAATAACTCAAGAGTGGGTATTTTTTTGGAGATCACCTTGACTTAGATTCTGTCCAATGTAGGGTGAGGGCGTGTACCAGCGCCGGTCATCCGGCCCCGGGCTGTCGGCCGGCCGGCCGGGACTGTCAGGCCACAAGCGCGTGCGAAAGACCACTCACCGAGGAGCAAGCCTTGCCTGAGAACAACCAGAAGCCGCTGACCACGGCCGCCGGAGCACCGGTTCCCGACAACCAGAACTCGCTGACCGCCGGTCCGCGCGGTCCGATGCTCCTGCAGGACGTGTGGTTCCTGGAGAAGCTCGCCCACTTCGACCGCGAGGTCATCCCGGAGCGCCGGATGCACGCCAAGGGCTCGGGCGCCTTCGGCACGTTCACGGTGACGCACGACATCACTCGGTACACGAGCGCGAAGATCTTCTCCGAGGTCGGCAAGAAGACCGAGCTGTTCGCCCGGTTCTCCACCGTCGCGGGTGAGCGCGGCGCCGCCGACGCCGAGCGCGACATCCGTGGCTTCGCCGTGAAGTTCTACACGGACGAGGGCAACTGGGACCTGGTCGGGAACAACACCCCGGTGTTCTTCTTCCGCGACCCGCTGAAGTTCCCGGACCTCAACCACGCGGTGAAGCGCGACCCGCGCACCAACATGCGCAGCCCCGAGAACAACTGGGACTTCTGGACCAACCTCCCCGAGGCCCTGCACCAGATCACGATCGTCATGTCCGAGCGCGGCATCCCCGCCTCGTACCGGCACATGCACGGTTTCGGCTCGCACACCTACAGCCTGATCAACGCCGAGGGCGAGCGGTTCTGGGTCAAGTTCCACCACCGCACCCAGCAGGGCATCAAGAACCTCACCGACGCCGAGGCCGAGGCCCTCGTCGGCAAGGACCGCGAGTCCCACCAGGCCGACCTCTTCGGCGCGATCGAGGACGGCGACTTCCCGAAGTGGAAGCTGTTCATCCAGGTCATGCCGGAGGCCGACGCGGAGAACTACCGCTTCCACCCCTTCGACCTCACCAAGGTCTGGTCGAAGAAGGACTACCCGCTGATCGAGGTCGGCGAGTGGGAGCTCAACCGCAACCCCGACAACTACTTCGCGGACGTCGAGCAGGCCGCCTTCAGCCCGGCCAACGTGGTCCCGGGCATCAGCTTCTCCCCCGACCGGATGCTGCAGGGCCGGCTGTTCTCCTACGGCGACGCCCAGCGCTACCGCCTCGGCGTCAACCACCACCAGATCCCGGTCAACGCCGCGAAGAACCCGGTGAACTCCTACCACCGCGACGGCGCCATGCGCGTCGACGGCAACCAGGGAGCCACCCCGGGCATCGAGCCCAACTCCTACGGACGGTGGCAGGAGCAGCCGGCCTACCGCGACCCGGCCCAGGCCGTGGGCGCCGTCGCGGACCGGTTCAACCACCGTGAGGACGACGACAACTACTACGAGCAGCCGGGCAACCTGTTCCGCCTGATGAGCTCCGAGCAGCAGCAGGTCCTCTTCGAGAACACGGCGCGCGCGATCAACGGCGCCTCCGAGCAGACCGTCGCGCGGCACATCGCCAACTGCACCAAGGCCGACCCGGCCTACGGCGAGGGCGTCCGCAAGGCGATCGAGGCCCTGGCCGCCGGCACCCTCTGATCCCGCCGGTCGGGAAGACGCACGGCACGCCCGTACTCGTCACCGGCGTGGGCACGGCATCGTGCCCACGCCGGTGCGCGGGGCGGGCGTTCCGTTCACGGAGACTCTGATGAACATGCACAGCAGCAGCGGACTGACGTCCGAGCAGACGGGGCGGGTCGTCGCCATCGCCATGGACCTGGCCCGGGAGGGCGGCACCGACCAGCTGGCGGAGTTCGTGGCACACGGACTGCCCGTGGACGTGCGCGATGCCGCGGGCAACACCCTCCTCATGCTCGCCGCCTACCACGGTCACGCCGACACCGTACGGACCCTGGTCCGGCTCGGAGCCGACCCCGACCTGCGCAACGACCGGGACCAGACTCCCCTCGCCGGCGCCCTGTTCAAGGGGGCCGACGACGTGGTGACCGTCCTGCGCGAGGCCGGCGCGGATCTTGACTCCGGCACGCCGACCGCTCGGGCGGCGGCGGCCATGTTCGGCCGCGCCCACCTGCTCGAGGACTGATCCGGCGACCCCGGTGCGGCCGGGGCGCGGACGTGGACGGGACCGCTGTCGGCGGGGTCCCGGCCGGTGGTCCGGCCGGGACCGTCCGGGGCGCTGTGGTGGCGGGTTCTACTGGAGCGGGATGTCGGCTCCGTGTTCGTCCCCGGGCCTGGGGCCGTGGATACGCCGGTCGGCTTCGCGGATGGCGACGTCGTTGATGCTCGCCTCACGGCGTCGCATGAGGCCGCGCTCATCGAATTCCCACAGCTCGTTGCCGTAACTGCGCCACCAGCGGCCTTCCGCGTCGTGCCACTCGTACTGGAACCGGACGGCGATCCGGTTCTCGTGGAACCCCCAGAGGCTCTTGCGCAGCGCGTAGTCGAGTTCCCGCTCCCACTTCCGCGTCAGGAAGGCGACGATCTCCTCGCGCCCGCTGAGGAACGTGTCCCGGTTCCGCCACCTCGAATCGGGTGTGTAGGCCAGTGCCACGCGGTGGGGGTCGCGGGTGTTCCACGCGTCCTCGGCGGCCTGGACCTTCCGCAGGGCGGTTTCCCGCGTGAACGGCGGGTAGGGCGGTCGGTCTTCCGGCACTGCTGCCCCCTCGCATCGAGAACGCTCGTTTCCCATCGGTCGGGACTAAGGTAGGGAACGAACGTTCTCGACGTCAAGGAGCGCCGGATGCCAGCCCCGATAACCGACGAGCAGAATCGGCTGGACCGCGAGGCACTGCTCGACGCGGCGGAAAGGCTCTTCTACGAGCGCGGCATCCAGGCGGTCGGCATGGACCAGGTCCGTACCGCGTCGGGACTGCCGCTGAAGCGGATCTACCGGTTCTTCGCGGCGAAGGAGGACCTGGTGGTGGCGGTGCTCAAGCGTCGCGATCAGCGGTGGCGGGGGAACCTGGCCGCCCACGTGGAGCGGGTTCCGGATCCCCGCGAGCGCGTGCTCGCGGTCTTCGACTGGCTGGCCGAGTGGTTCGCGGAGCCCGGTTTCCGCGGATGCGCCTGGATCAACGCCCACGGTGAACTCGGTCCGTCGTCCGAGGCGGTACTGGCTGAGGTCCGGTCGCACAAGCGGGCGTTCCACGACCAGATCGCGGTGTGGGTCCACGCCACCGGGCTGCCGGTGGCCGAACCCGTCTTCCTGCTGGCCGAGGGAGCCATCGTGACGGCCGGTATCAGTGGCGACCCTGCCCCGGCCCGGCAGGCACGAGCCGCCGTCGCGATGTTGCTCGGGACGCCCTGATCGCCTGAGTACCGCGCCGGCGAGGAGGCATCGCGACGTGGTGGCGATGCAGACGGTGCGCACCGGGCTCCGGCCGTCCCGACGGCAGGGGCGCGACGCCGATCGGGTCGCCATCGGGTCGGCCAGCGGGTCACCGGCAGGTCGCCGTCGGGTCGTCGGCGTCCACGGACGGGCCATCACCCGGGTCCGGGGCATCACCGGAGCGGTGATGCGGGAGTGGTGCGAGTGGGGTGTACGGGCCCATGGGACACGCGAGGCCCCGTTGACGCGGTCCCGTGCGGCCTGTTCAGTGGTCGGGCGCCGAGCGGCGTGAACCGTCCCGTCGCGCCAACTCTCCCCCCACGGAGGCCTCGTGAGACATTCCACGGCACCGGTACGGCACATCCGGCACGTCCGCCACCTCCCCGCGGTCCTCGTCGCCGTTCTCGGCCTCACCGTGACGGCTCTCGCACCCACCGCCCAGGCCCGGCCCGCGCCCCCCACCGTGGCCGGGGCCTTCAGCGAGGCCGCCGCCGAGTTCGGGGTGCCGCGCGACGTGCTCGTCGCCGTCGGGTACGGCGAGAGCCGGCTCGACGGGCATGACGGGCAGCCCAGTCAGGCCCGCGGGTACGGGGTGATGCACCTGGTGGACAATCCGCGGCAGCACACCCTGCGCGAGGCCTCCGACCTCACCGGTATCCCGGTGGCGGAACTGCGCCGGGACACCGTGGCCAACATCCACGGCGGCGCCGCCGTGCTGCGCGCCCGCGCCGACGAGGCCGGGCTCACCGCCGGGGAACGCGCGCGCCCCGCCGAGTGGTACGAGGCGGTCGCACGCTACGGGGGCGCCGCGGACACGCGTACCGCCCGCTTCTACGCCGACGGCGTGTACGACCTGCTCGCCCAGGGCGTCACCGCCCGCGCGGAGGACGGGTCCGCCGTGACCGTCGCACCCCGGGCCGTCGAACCCGACCGCGGTTCCTACGCCGACGCGGCACCGCTCGCCGCCGGGCCCGACTACCCGGCCGCCCTGTGGGTGCCGGCCAGCACCGCCAACTACTCGGTGGGGCGCACCTCTTCCGTCACCGCGGTCGTCATCCACGTCACCCAGGGCTCGTACGCGGGCGCCATCAGCTGGTTCCAGAACCCGGAGGCCGAGGTCAGCGCGCACTACGTCGTCCGCTCCTCGGACGGGCAGGTGACGCAGACGGTCCGTGAGAAGGACACCGCCTGGCACGCGCGTTCCGGCAACCCGTACTCCGTCGGCATCGAGCACGAGGGATACGTCGACCAGCCCTCCTGGTTCACCGACGCCATGTACCGCTCCTCCGCGGCGCTCACCCGCTCGATCGCCGACCGCCACGGCATCCCCAGGGACCGGGCGCACATCGTGGGCCACGTGGAGGTGCCGGGCAACGACCACACCGATCCCGGGCCGTACTGGGACTGGAACCGGTACATGGAGCTGGTGGGAGGCAGTACGGACGGGGGCACGCCGCAGCTCACCTTCGCCTCGTACTCCACCCTGCGGACCGGGTCCACGGGGGCCCAGGTCAGCGCCGCGCAGTGGCTGCTGAACAGTCAGGGGTTCGATGCCGGTGCGGTGGACGGGGAGTTCGGCCCGGGCACGGCGTCGGCGGTGCGCTCGTTCCAGTCGGCACGGGGGCTGTCCGTGGACGGTGCGGTCGGGGCGCGTACGTGGACGGGGCTGCTCTCGGCCGGGTCCCGGCCGGTGATCCAGCAGGGCTCGTCCGGCGAGGCCGTCCAGCGGCTCCAGCGGGCGCTGACGGCGGCGCTGGCCCGTACCGTCTCGGCGGACGGCGTCTTCGGCCCGGGCACCGCGCAGGCGGTGCGTGACTATCAGTCCTCCCGCGGGCTGTCCGCGGACGGCGTGGTCGGCCCGGCGACGTGGAGCGCGCTCCAGGCAGGACGCTGAACCCGCACGGTGAGGCCGCCGCCCCGGCCGCGCGCCGGGGCGGCACCGGTCTCGCACGGCGACGACGGCGGCCAGGGACAGGCCCTTCGGCCGCGAGTCAGAAGGGCTGCGACGGGCTGGGGCCGCCGGCCCTCATGGGCCGCCCGTGTACGGGCGCACGGGGCCCGGCAGTGGCTGACGCCGATCGCCCGGCGTCGTGATGAGAAAACGGCGGGCCAGGAGGCGGATGTCGTCCCACGCCGGATCTGTGGCCAGGGCCTCGGCCCAGAGGCCGACGCGGCCGTCGGCATCGATCTCGGCGAGACGCCGGCCGATGGCCCGAAGATCATGCAGATGTCCGGGCTCGAAAGCTCCGCGCTCCGCGAGACCTTCGGAGACACGACAGAGGAGCTCCACCTCTTCGACGACGTCCTTCGTCGCCACCTCACGCTCGCTCAGCCAGGCAAGCTGATCGTGGGTGTCGGCCGCGAGGAGGGCCATGAACCGCAGCGTCCAGGTGCGCAGGTGCGCGTCGCCCGAACGGTTCATACACGCAGGATCGCATCTTGGTCCCGTGACCGTGTTCGGCAGCGCGGAAAGGTGCCCACGGAGCGGGCGTTCGGCTGCTGCAGCGCTGCGGTACTGCGGTACCGCGGTACCGCAGTACCGCGGCGGAGACGAGTGGTCCGGGACGGCTCAGAGGTCCTTCATGGCCTCCGCGAGCTCCGGGTCGTCCATGCCCGGGAGGGCGTAGCCGCCGGTCTCGTGCCACGGGACGTCGAGATCGTCCATGTGCACGCGCCACCGCGCTCCCGGCAGGGCGCGGCGCAGTCCGGTCACGGAGTTCAGGACGTGCGTCAGCACCGGGAGCACGTGGCCGGGGTCGAACGGCATCTTGGTGGATCCGGCCACGATCTCGTCCGGCTCGCTGCCGCCGCCGTCGTAGAGACAGAGGCTCTCCTCGTCGTCGTACGGGAACGACGCCCTGTGGGCGGCGACGACGCGTTCGACGGCGGCGGTCTCGTCGGCCGTCATGGGTGTGGCACGGGACGCGGAGTAGTAGAGGGAGACGCTCATGGCCCGGAGTGTAGGCAGCGGGACCGACGACTGCGTCGCCGATGTCCGTGACGTGGTATGTCATCGCGGCGCCCCGCTGGTTCCGGCCGGGGCGCACCCGCGGCCCCGCGGGTGCGGAGCCGGGTGCCGCGCCGCCCCGGCGTCGTCGCCGGCCGGTCTCAGCCCATGCTCTTCGCGCCGTCCAGGGATTCGCGGATGATGTCGGCGTGGCCGGCGTGCTGGGCGGTCTCGGCGATGATGTGCAGCAGGGTCCTGCGGGCCGACCAGCGGGCGCCGGGCTCGAACCAGGGGGCCTGCGGCAGGGGCCATGAAGTGTCCAGGTCGGGGAGGCCGGCGACCAGTTCGTCGGTGCGGCGGGCCACGTCGGCGTAGTCGGCCAGGACACCGGCCAGGGTGTCCCCCGGCAGCATCCGGAACTCGTCGGTCCGCCGGGCCCAGTCGGCCTCGGTCATGGCCGTGAAGTCCCCCATGACGGAGGGGCCGTTCAGGATGAAGTCCGCCCAGTTCCGCTCCGTCGAGGTGACGTGCTTGATCAGGCCGCCCAGGCACAGTTCGCCGGCGGTGGTCCGCAGACCGGCCTGCTCGTCGGTCAGGTCACGGGTGGTGAAGCGGAGGAAGTGGCGGTGCTTGGCCAGTACTTCCAGCAGGTCGGCGCGCTCGCCGGTCACGGCCGGGGCCTCGGCCGATTCGCGGGTGGTCAGCTCGTCAGCGGTCATGGTCTTCGCCTTCCGGTGGTACTGCTCCGTCGGTCGAGGACCACGCTAGGAGCCAATGCGGTCAGATCCTGTCCTAGAAGAGCAGGGGACGTGAACCGCGCGGCTACAACCCTCGCGGCCGGTCGCGTGTCGGAGAAGCTACGACGAGGCGGGAGACCTCGCACCAGCGGGTCGCGGGAGTGGCATGCGATACGCGCGCCCCTTGTGAAGATCATGTAAAAGGACGTACAGACCATGGCCGTCGTCGGCTCGTCTCGCCCCCTTCGCGGCATAGCCGCTGTCGTCGCCCTGCTCGCCATCGGCGCGGTGGGCTGCTCCGAGGTTGCCGAGAGCGCCAAGGACGGCGCGAAGAAGGTGGCTCGTCAGCGCTCGGTGTACTCGCTGGACGTCGGCGACTGCTACAACCCGAACGGCAAGGCCGAGGGGACGGCCATCGCCGTCGAGGTCGTCCCCTGCGACGAGCCGCACGAGGGCCAGGTCGTCGGTGAGTTCACCCTCGACGAGGCCAAGAAGTACCCCGGCGAGGACGGTGTCTCGGCGGTCGCGGACGAACGCTGCCCGGTCGAGGCGCAGAAGTACGCCCCGGACACCTGGGCGCTCCCCAAGGGCGTCTCCCTCTTCCACTACACCCCGACCGCGGAGAGCTGGGCGACGGGCGACCGCGCGGTGAGCTGCACCTACACGGCGGAGACGGGCACCCTCAGCGCCTCTCTGGGCACCGCGGAGTCCCTCGAGCCGGCGCAGATGACGTACCTCGAGGGTTCGAACGCGGTGTACGAGGCCAGGTGGGCGACCCAGCCCCTGGCGGACACCGTCGAGGACGACCTGGCCGGCTACAAGGCGCAGGCCAAGGCCGTCGCCGCCCTCGAGACGCGCGTCGGGAACATGGCCGCGATCGACGGCACCGAGGTCGGCAAGCTCCGCGCGACGCTGACGAAGGCGGCCGGGAACTGGAAGAAGGCGGCGAACGCGGCCGACAGCGACGCGTTCTACCTCGCCTACGACGCGGCGTTCACCGGCATCGACCCGAACGCGTCGGTCGCCGCCCGCAAGGAACTGGGGCTTGCCACCACCGTCCCGGCCGACGACGCCGAGGTCTGGGCGGGCTGACGCCCGCCGGGTCGGGTTCGGCTTCCGGA
>NZ_NEUB01000908.1 GCF_002910825.1 Streptomyces sp. SM1
GCCTTGATCAGCCCGGCCTCGCGGCAGTGCTCGACGAGCCTGTCGAAGAGCGTCCGTTCCAGGCCGTGCCCGACCAGCCGGGCACGGAACTTCGACAACGCGGAGAAGTCGAAGCCGGCATCGGACAGCTCCGTGCCCAGCGCGTACTTCCACGAAAGACGGTCCCGTGACGCGTCCGCGGCCTGCCGGTCGGTGAGGTTCTCGGTGAACTGCAGCACCGTCACCAGGGCAAGCAGCGCCGGGGACTGGGCGGGAGCCCCACGGCTGGGAAACGCATCGGTGAACAACGCGTCGTCGAAGACCTCGGCAAGGTGGTCACGCAGGCGCATGGGCAGGCTGCCACCGGGGAAGGCGGCGCGAGCCGTCCTGGCGGTCTGCTCAGGAACGGGCGGCAATCCCCCCGGCCGCATGGACACCGCACCGACCCCCTACGGCCGGGGCATACAGAACGACCGCACCAACGATCATGCCGGGCCGCCCCGCACCCCTGCAGGCAATTCAGCAACAGAGTCATCCGCGGCACCAAAGCGTTCGTGACCAACGGGATGAACGCGGACTTCATCGTCACCGCGGTCCGGACGGCGTACGGCCCGGCTCCGGCCACCGGCTCCGGCAACATCTCCCTCTTCGTGATCGACGCACACGCGCCGGGCGTGACCCGGACCCCCGTCGAGAAGCTGGGGTGGCACTGCTCCGACACCGCGACCGTGCACTTCGAGGACGTCCAGGTGGACGACAGCAGGCTCCTCGGCCGGAAGAACTCCGGGTTCATGTGGATCATGAAGGCATTCCAGCTGGAGCGGATCGCGGCCGCTGTCCTGGCCATCGGCGAGGCGGACCGCGCGCTGGAACTGGCCCGGCGGTACACCGGTGAGCGCCGGGTCTTCGGCAAGGCGCTCGCGGATCACCAGGTGGTGCGGCACCGACTGGCCGAGCTGATGAGCCATGCGGAGGCGGCGCGCCAGCTCACCTACCACGCGGCCTGGCTGCACAGCCGGGGAAAGCTGGCGATGTCCGAGTGCGCCATGGCGAAACTGCGCGCCACCGAGCTGGCCGTGGACGTGACGGGACAGTGCCTCCAGCTCTTCGGCGGGCACGGCTACCTCGATCGGACCCCGATCGCCCGCCTCTTCCGGGACACACGGCTGGACACGATCGCCGGCGGTGCCAGCGAGATCATGCGGGAGATCATCGCCGACACCGATCTGTGACGACCGCCGCCCGGAACGAGCCCTCGCCGGAAGTCCCGGCGAACCGGCGGTAATAGACCTCGATCACCCAGACTTCCGGCGGAGTCGAACTCAGCACTTCTGCAAGACGAAGCAACCCCACCGGAAGTAGCCCACTGTCAGACAGGTGAAGGTCGCACCGGGCGCCACGGGCGTCGAGGCCGCGTAGTCGGTGAGGTTGATCAGCACGTCGCAGGAGAACACATGGCCCAGACGCCGGAGGTTGTCGAGGTAGAACGTCTCCCGTACGGCGCGCAGCTCCCGCATGAGACCGCGCTGGATCAGCATGTTGTAGTTGCCGCAGAAGACCTTCTCCATCTTCTCCAACGGGAACTCCGGCGGGATGGCCCGCCACAACTTGCCCAGTGTTCTTGATGGAGTTGTCCACGAAGGCGAGCACGCCGAAGGACAGGGGCATTGCGCGATTGGGATTGGTCCGGTTCGTCGGTCTCGTCAGTGACGTGGCGTCATGTCCGTTGTGTGGCAAGGGACCCCGGAGAGCAGAGCAGGCACGGTGCTGGTGATCATGTGGTTGTCGAGACCCATGAGAACCGAGCGAGACCGTGCCTGCCCGAACATCATCGCCCATCCCTTCCGCGCTGGAGCAACTGGGCTCCCCGACTGATCCCCTCACCTCAAGCGATGTCGCTGACCTGCGGCGTTTCCTGATTCTGGTCGCCGATCCCCGCGATGCGCGAGGGCTGCGGTATCCGGCCCTCGCGTTGCTGTGCGCGGCCGTCTCGGCGGTGCTGACCGGGGCCCGGTCGCTCATCGCGATCAGCGAGTGGATCACGGATGCCCCGCAGCATGTGCTGGGTGTCCTCGGCTTCGCTGCCGATCCGCTTACCGGTCTGCGGCCGGTGCCGCACGCCGCAACCGTGCGCCGCCTGCTGCAGCGTGTGGACGGTGACGCGCTGGATGCGGCGATCAGCGCGTATCTGCAGGCCAGAACGCCGCCCCCGGTCGAGCCGGACGCGGAGGAGGGGCCGGTGCGACGGGTGATCGCGGTCGACGGCAAGGTGGTCCGCGGATCGCGAACCCAGACGGCCGCCGCGATCCAGCTGCTGGCGGCGATGGACCACCACGGCGTTGTCCTGGCCCAGCGGCAGGTCGCTTCCAAGAGCAACGAAATCCCCTCCTTCGCACCGTTGCTGGACGGACTCGAGCTGGCGAACACGGTGGTGACCGCCGACGCCCTGCACACCCAGCACGACCACGGGGCCTATCTGACCCGTCGCGGCGCGCACTACGTGGCCGTCGTGAAGAAGAACCATCCGGGCCTGTATGCCCAGGTCAGAACGCTGCCCTGGCGGGACATCCCGCTCGGGCACCGCACGCGCGACCACGCCCACCACCGCGACGAGGTCCGCCGGCTCAAGGCCGCCGCATTCAGCCACCTCGACTACCCCGGCGCCCACCAGGCCATCCAAGTCGTGCGCTGGCGACGCGACATAAGCGCCGGGAAGCTGACCATCGAGCGCGTCTACCTGATCACCAGCCTGACCGTTTTCGACGCCACCTGCACCGAGCTCGCCACCTGGATCAGAGGCCACTGGGGTATCGAGAACCTCCTGCACCACGTCCGGGACCGCACGTTCCGCGAGGACGACTCCAAGGTCCGCACCGGCACCCTGCCCCGCTCCATGGCCTCCCTGCGCAACCTCGCCATCAGCGTCTTCCGCCAGGACGGCCAGACCAACATCGCCGCCGCCCTCCGCCACACCGGCCGCGACTACCACCGGCCCCTACGAGCCCTCGGCCTCACGTGACGAACCCAGACAGATCTCGATCATGCAATGACCCTG
>NZ_NEUB01000909.1 GCF_002910825.1 Streptomyces sp. SM1
GACCGGTCCAGGGCCAGCCACAGGGCCAGGGCGCGCAGGGCGGCGGTCTTGCCCTGGTTGGACAGACCGGTGACGAGCAGGTGGCGCTGATACACGCTCAGTTCAGCGGCGTCCCCGCGCAGGTCCTGTCCCCACGGGGCGCGGCCGGTCTTGTAGTTCGCGGTCAGCGTCTCGTCGGTGACCAGCGGGGACGGGCCGATCGGCTCGTCCAGAGCGCCGGAGTCGGCGATCCACAGCCGCACCGTGCGGGCGGCCTGGGGGAGGGTGATGAACACTTCGTGTTCGTGCCGGGTCAGGTTCTCGGCAAGCTTCCGGCGCCGCTTCTGTACTTCGTCTGTCGCCACCCCCGAGGGCAGGGTGACGTCCACCTCGACACCGCACCCGGCAATCGTGATGGGACCCAGCATGGACGCGCCGGCGTCGCCCATCTCCTTGATGGCACGGCCCAGGGCGGGCACCCCGAGGTCGCGCAACGCCTTGACGACGATGGACGGGGTGATCGGCTCCCCCTCGCTCGATCGCACGTTCGCGGGCAGGGCCCATGCGGGTGCGGCCTGCCGTTTGCGGCCGACGGACCACAGGGCGAGCAGGGCGAGGAACGGGCCGATCGAGATCAGCGGTCCCCAGACGACCTGAACGATGCGCATGAGCAGGGCGATGAAGTCGACCGTTGCGGACAGCGGGGTGATGACGTCGCCGGCGTCGCCGGTGCTGATGGCCATGACGATGCCGAGGGCGACCAGGGCCCCGATGCTCATGCCCGCGCCGACGGCTACGCCCTTGGCGGCGTCCACGGGGGAGTGCAACAGGTCCATGCGGCGGTGGTGGCGGGCGGCGCGGAAGCGCTGAAGGCGCTCCTCCCACTCCTCTGCCGCTTCCAGGTTCCCGGCGGCTTCCGCCGCGCGGATCATCCGCTCGTAGCGGGAGCCGGTGCGGCCGTCCCAGGTTCGGCGGGCCACGATCCGCCCACCGTTGAACGTGTAGAGGCCGTGCCGGACCACCGAACGGCCAGCGGCCCGGGTGTGCTCGTGCGTGACGGCGGTCTTCACGGCGCGGCCGGAGCGGACCCACAGGGGCACCGGCGGAGCGGGCGGGGCGTCGGGCACCACGGTGAGGGTGGTCACGGTCGCTGTATCGGCGGTGGGCGGGTCGGTGTGCTTGTGGAGGTGAACGACGTTCTCAGTCATGCTGGGAGTGCTCCTGACTGCCCCCTCGGGGGCGGGAGTGAGGGAATGAGCCGGGGTGGCCGTGTCCGTGGAAAGAGGCGGCCACCCCGGTACCGACATGGCTGGTCACCACCAGCCGGACGACTTCTTGGCGGCCTTGGTGCGGGCGGTCTCGGTGACGATGCGCTGCCGCTCGCCGTGCAGGGCGGACAGTTCCGCGGTCAGCCGCGTCTCAGCGGCCGACTCGGTGGACTCGATTCGCTCTTCCGCGCGGCCGGTGCTGCGGCCTCGGACGACGCGGTAGGCGCCGCCGGTGACGGCGCGGGCCATGGCGCGGCGCTCGCGGCCGTTCAACGGCCACAACTCGCCCCGCCGCACGGCTTCCAGCTTCTTCGTCGTGGCCCGGATTTCGCGGTCCAGGCGGCGCAGGTCTGCGTTGCTCACGTGGTTTCCCCTCGGATCGATGGTGAGCGGAGTGGGGGTGTGCGGGTCAGGTCATGCACCAGCCGGAGTCACAGCCGGAGTCCCATTCGTCGAACGGGAGCGTGTCGACGCCGTCCGGGATGGCCTTGCGAAGGGGCCGGTTGAACCGGGTGAGCCAGACGTGGTCTTTGCCGAGTTCGTCGCGGCGCCGGTTGAGGAGTTCTTCGAGCTGGCACGCGCGCTCGAACAGCTCGGGTTCGTCGCGGCGCATGTCGTGCCACGTCTCTGGCCGGTGGAACGGGCAGAACCAGCACGACGACTTCGGCGGCACCGGCAACCCTGCGACGCGGATGATGCGGGCGCAGTCGATACGCCGGATACCGCGCTCTAACAGCGGGTATTCGACGCGCTCGTGCGGCTCGCAGCGCCGGTTGTTCGCCCGCTGGATCTCGTCCAGGCTGATGCCGATCCCGACCGTGGCCGGCGCGTCCTTGGTGGCGCCGCGCCGTTTGAGTTCGTCGGCGATGACCTTGATTTTGAACTGGGCCGTGCAGGAGCGGGTGCCGGGGGCCCCGTTCGACATCCGCACCGGGATCTTCAACGACCGTGAGCCCTCGCGGGTGAGGTCCTGATATAGCGTGCGGACCTCACCGGAGCGCTTCATCACCCGGTCCAACACGACCAGCTCTATGCCGTGTTCTTCGGCGTAGGGGAGGGCGTACTTGTGCAGGTAGGCGAGGGTGCCGGGGTGCTCGGAGTCGTCCCCGACGTTCGCCATCAAGAACGTGCGGTAGTCCAGTACCCCCGTGGCCGCAAGAACCAGGGCGGCCGTGGACTGCACACCCCCGCCGAAGCTGAACGTCTTGACCTGCGTGGCGAGGCTGGTCATGCGGCCACCCGCTTCCACGCGGCCCGAAGACGCATCTCGGAAGCGGAGTGACCGGCGGCCCGGAACCGGGCGGACATCTCCCGGTACGAGAGCGCGGGGGTCTCGCTGTGCCAGATCTCGTCAACGACGACGTCCAGCGCCTCATCTGTGAGCGCCGGTGCGGCTTCCAGGGAGCGGGCCGTAAGCGGCTCCGTCGGCCCCCACACCGGCAGCTCCCACCGGGGCGTAACGCCGGGTGTGACGCGGGTCGTCACGCTGGTGAGCGCCCTGCCGGTCTCCTCACCCGCGCGGGCCGTCTCCAGCGTCGACCACGCCCCGGAGAGCGTCTGAGCGGTCCGTGCCTGGACACGTGCGACGCGCGCCCCGGCCTCCGTCACGGCCGTCAGCCGCGTCTCCTCCGTCGCGGCTTCCGCCCTCAGTCGGGCGCGGGCCACGGCCGCCTCATCCCGCGCTTCCTGCTGAATCCCGCGGATCGCGTCCAGCGCGACGGGAGTGAGCGCGGTGCGCTCCCACAGGCCATGGACCAGCCACAGGGCTTTGGCCGCGATCGGCAGCCACGCCACCGCCAGCCACGCCCCGACGGCATGGTCGGCAGTCAGCGCGTGCGCGACCAG
>NZ_NEUB01000910.1 GCF_002910825.1 Streptomyces sp. SM1
GGCGGCACGGGTGGGCGCGACGGCACCCCGCAAGCGCCGGGCTGCGCAACACCCCCCGCCCCGCCTCGACGCCGGGCGCGCGCAAACACCGAGCCCTACCCCGTTCGGCCCAGGCACACCCCCTCCCCGCCCCGTATATTCGCCGGCACGGCAGTAAAGTCGGCCCAACCCCCGGAGGGACCCCGTGGAGATTCTGGCGTTCGGTGTGCAGGCGGACGAGAAGCCCCTGGTCGAGCGGGCCTTCGCGGGCCACCACCCGGTGCGCGGAGTGGACGTCTTCCTCAACACCGACACCGCGCCCATCGCCGCCGGCCACGAGATCATCTCCACCAGCGTCAACTGCGACCTGGGCGCCGAGGTGCTCTCCGGCCTCGCCGCCGGCGGCACCCGGATGATCGCCCAGCGCTCCACCGGCTTCAACAACGTCGACCTGGAGGTCGCCGAACGCCTCGGCCTGACGGTCGCCCGGGTCTCGTACTACTCCCCGTACTCGGTCGCCGAGTTCGCCTGGACGCTCGCCATGGCCGTCAACCGCCGGATCGTCCGCGCCTCCACCCGCACCCGCGACTTCGACTTCCGGCTCGACGGGCTGATGGGCCGCGACCTGCACGGCCGCACCGCCGGCATCGTCGGCACCGGGAAGATCGGCGAGGCGTTCGCCCGCATCGCCCACGGCTTCGGCATGCGGCTGCTCGGCTGGGACGTCGCCGAGAACCCCGCCTGCCGGGAACTCGGCTTGACCTACGTCCCCAAGGAGCAACTCCTCGCCGCGTCCGACCTGATCAGCCTGCACGTCCCGCTGCTCCCGGCGACCCAGCACCTCATCGACGCCGACGCCCTGAAGACGATGCGCGACGACGCGATCCTGGTGAACTCCAGCCGCGGCGGCCTCATCGACACCGCGGCGCTCGTCACCGAGCTGCGCGCGGGCCGCTTCACGGGCGTCGGCCTGGACGTGTACGAGGCGGAGGCGGGCCTGTTCTTCCTCGACAAGTCCCTGGAGGCCGTCGACGACGACACCCTGGCCCGCCTCGTCACCTTCCCCAACGTGCTGGTCACCTCCCACCAGGCGTACTACACCGAGGACGCCGTCGGACAGATCGTCGATACCACCGTGAACAACGTCCTCGACTACACCGCGGGCCGGCGCTCCGAGAACGTGCTGGTGCCGCGGAGCTGACCCATCAGCTCCCGCACCACCGCCGCGCCGTTCAGGGTCAGCACCGACTCGGGATGGAACTGCACCCCGGCGAAGCCGGGCCCCCGCAGCGCGTGCACCTCGCCGCCGGCCGTGCGGCTCACCTCGACACCGTGCCCGGCCAGCTCCCGCGCGGTGTCGTCGTCGCAGTGCGCCACGAAACTGTTGTAGAAGCCGACCGTCTCCGGCCGTCCGAACAGGTCGATCTCCGTCTGCGCCCCCTGGTACGGGACCTCCTTGCGTACGATCTCCAGGCCCAGCTCGGCCGCGATCAGCTCGTGGCCGAGACAGACACCGAGGACGCCGTGCCGGTTCTCCCGGACGACGTCGGCGGTCAGCGCGCGCAGGAACCGCATCTTCGGGTCCTCCGTGTCGGAGGGGTCGCCCGGACCGGGTCCCAGTACCAGCGGGCCCCCGTGCGCCAGGACCGTCTCCCGCAGTCCCGGCTCGTCGTACCGGCGTACGGTCACGTCCAGTCCGGCGGCGCGCAGCACATGGGCGAGCATCGCGGTGAAGGTGTCCTCCCCGTCGACCACCAGGGCGTGGCCGGGGAGGGCGTCCGACCGCTCCTGCATCCGCAGCCAGAACGGCGCCAGCGAGGACCGGCGCCCGTCCAGCGCCGCCCGCACCCGCGGGTCGTCGGCCAGCCCCGGCCGTACGGACTCCTCGCGCGGGCGCCCGGGACGCACCCCCAGCGCGGCCAGCACCCCGGCCGCCTTGGCGTGGGTCTCCGCCACCTCGCCCGCCGGGTCCGAGCCGCGCACCAGCGTGGCCCCGACCGGCACCCGCAGTCGCCCGGCCGCGTCGATGTCGGCGGTACGGATGAGGATGGGGGAGTCGAGGGTCTGGGCGCCGCCCTCGTCGCGGCCGATCAGGGCCAGCGCGCCCGCGTAGTAACGGCGTCCGCCGACCTCGTGGCGTTCGATGACCCGGCAGGCGTTCTGCACCGGGGAGCCGGTGACGGTCGCCGCGAACATGGTCTCCCTGAGCACCTCGCGCACGTCCAGCGAGGACCGGCCGCGCAGTTCGTACTCGGTGTGCGCGAGGTGTGCCATCTCCTTCAGGCGGGGGCCGATCACGACGCCGCCCATGTCGCCGACGGTGCACATCATCTTGAGCTCCTCGTCGACGACCATCGACAGCTCCTCGATCTCCTTTCCGTCGGCGAGGAACTCCAGCAGGTGCTCAGGGGTCGGCCCCCCGTCCGGGTAGCGGTAGGTCCCGCTGATCGGGTTCATCACGACCGTCCCGCCGGAGGCTCTGACATGCACCTCGGGGCTGGCCCCGACCAGCGTCCGGTCCCCGGTGTGGACGACGAACGTCCAGTACGCGCCCCGCTCGCCCTCCAGCAGGCGCCGGAACAGTGCCAGCGCGTCGGCCCGCCCGAACCCGGGGATCTCACCCTCGTACGTCCGCCGGATCACGAAGTTGGCGCCCTCGCCCCGCCCGATCTCCTCGTCGAGGACCCGTCCGACGATCTCCGCGTACTCCTCGTCGCCGACGTCGAAGCGGCCGCCCTCGACGCGGACGTCGTGCGCGGGGAGCCGGTCGAGGGCCTTCGCGAGGGGGATCTCGTGGCGCTCCTCGGGCGTCAGCACCAGCAGCGGGGTGCCGTCGTCGCGCACGTCGAAGCCGCGCTCGCGGATCTGCCGGAAGGGAACGAGCGCCAGGCCCTCGTCGGGGAGGTCGGCCAGGTGCTCACGCGTGCCGACCGGGCCGATCAGCAGCTCGACCACCTCGTGGTCGTGGCCCGGGGTGCGGCGGCGCAGCAGGGCGAAGGGGCGGTCGTCGTGGGGGAGCTGTGACAGGTCCATGGTCGGGTTCCTCGTTCCGTCTCAGTCGTGTCAGTCATGAGCGTCGGAGGAACGACCCCGGAAAACACCGAAGGCCGCCCCCCGGGCGGCCTTCGCGAAGTCTGTGCGTACGCGCAGTCAGTGGGCCGCCGGGTGAGCGGTCCACCACCAGTTACGGGTCGAGTGCGCGAACATGGCAGGCACGCTACACGATGTGGCCCGTGCCGTGTGTGGCCCAGCGTCGTTACCATGACGTTCCCCGCAGACGCGGGGATGGTCCCAAGCTGAAGACGCTGCTTCAGACGGGCGCAGTCTGCTCCCCGCCGACGCGGGGATGTCGGCTTCCGTCCGGCCCCGACCGGCCGGACGAAGCCGTCTCACAGG
Organism: Streptomyces sp. SM1; assembly: GCF_002910825.1. Classification (GTDB taxonomy): domain Bacteria; phylum Actinomycetota; class Actinomycetes; order Streptomycetales; family Streptomycetaceae; genus Streptomyces; species Streptomyces okerensis. The sequence continues at coordinate 3,376 of NZ_NEUB01000910.1, forward strand.
ATGAGCGCGGCGAAAGACACCCGAACCGACCGCGTAATGTTGGGCGCGTGACCGTGAACGCTGATTCTCAAAGCGTCGCCGCTCAGGCGACCTGGCGAAACCTGCCCGCGGCGCAGCAGCCCGAGTACCCGGATGCCGAGGCTCTGCGCGATGTGATCGCCGAGCTCGAAACGTATCCCCCGCTGGTGTTCGCCGGCGAGTGCGACCAGCTGCGTGCGCGCATGGCTTCCGTTGCGCGAGGTGAGGCGTTTCTGCTCCAGGGCGGTGACTGCGCCGAATCCTTCGATGCGGTGTCCGCCGAGCACATCCGGGCGAAGTTGAAGACGCTCCTGCAGATGGGCGCCGTACTCACGTACGCCGCGTCGGTGCCCGTGGTGAAGGTCGGGCGGATCGCCGGCCAGTACTCCAAGCCGCGCTCCAAGCCGACCGAGACCCGCGACGGGGCGACGCTGCCCACCTACCGGGGCGACTCCGTCAACGGCTTCGACTTCACCGAGAAGGCCCGGATCCCGGACCCCGAGCGGCTGAAGCGCATGTACCACGCGTCGGCGTCCACGCTGAACCTGGTGCGCGCCTTCACCACCGGCGGCTACGCCGACCTGCGGCAGGTGCACGCCTGGAACCAGGACTTCGTGAAGTCGTCCCCGTCCGGCCAGCGCTACGAGCAGCTCGCCCGCGAGATCGACCAGGCGCTGAACTTCATGCAGGCCTGCGGCGCGGAGCCGGAGGAGTTCAAGACCGTCGAGTTCTTCTCCTCGCACGAGGCGCTGCTGATGGACTACGAGTCGGCGCTGACCCGCGTCGACTCCCGCACCGGACGGCTGTACGACGTCTCCGCGCACATGGTGTGGATCGGTGAGCGCACCCGGCAGCTGGACCACGCGCACATCGAGTTCGCCTCGCAGATCCGCAACCCGATCGGCGTCAAGCTCGGCCCGAGCACGACGGCCGAGGAGGCGCTGCAGTACATCGAGCGTCTCGACCCGGAGCGTGAGCCCGGCCGGCTGACCTTCATCGTCCGGCTGGGCGCGGACAAGATCCGCGACAAGCTCCCCGAACTGGTCGAGAAGGTCACCGCGTCCGGCGCCACCGTCGCCTGGATCACCGACCCGATGCACGGCAACACCTACGAGGCGGCCTCCGGTCACAAGACCCGCCGTTTCGACGACGTGCTCGACGAGGTGAAGGGCTTCTTCGAGGTCCACAAGGAACTCGGCACCCACCCGGGCGGCATCCACGTGGAGCTCACGGGTGACGACGTCACCGAGTGCGTGGGCGGCGGCGACGAGATCTTCGTCGACGACCTGCACCAGCGCTACGAGACGGCCTGCGACCCCCGGCTCAACCGCAGCCAGTCTCTTGACCTGGCGTTTCTCGTCGCGGAGATGTACCGCGACCAGTAGCGGGACGCGCCGGTGACTCGGCGGAAGAGGTGGGGCGCGTATCACATCGGATCGCGCCCCACCTCTCTTTTGTGGCCTCCGGGTGGCAGGTAAGGTTAGGTTGGCCTCACCGGTCAGGGGTCGGTTCGGCTCGACCCAGTACTCCGTCGGGAGGTGACCCGCGTGTTCGTCTGCAGCTGCTTCGGCGTGACCGAGGAACAGGTGAAGGGACACGCGGAGGCCGGTGCCTGCACGCCCCGGCAGATCGCCTCCGCCTGCAAGGCCGGCACCGACTGCGGCGGCTGTGTGCGGCGCATCCAGGCGCTGCTCGGCCGCGGCTCCTGCCCCCGCCGGCAGGTGATCGACCAGGGCGGACAGCCGCTCACGGCGGAGCCGCCGGTCAGCTCTCCGCTCGCCGCGGAGATCCCGGAAGCCGCCTAGGCTTCGCCCGCTCGGGCTACCGCGTCGAGAAGCCGCCGGTTCCCGGGCCCGACGCGTCGGGCTGGGACTGCTCGATGACCGTCGACAGGTAGAGCGCCTCGCCCAGCTTCTCGATCAGCTCCAGCTGGGTGTCCAGGTAGTCGATGTGGTGCTCCTCGTCGGCCAGGATCGCCTCGAAGATGTTGGCCGAGGTGATGTCGTTTTTGTTGCGCATGACCTCCACCCCGCGGCGCAGCCGGTCGATCGCCTCGAGCTCGACCTCCCGGTCGGCCTGGAACATCTCGGTGACCGTCTGCCCGACCCGGACGTGGAACAGGCGCTGGTAGTTCGGCAGGCCGTCGAGCAGCAGGATGCGGTCGGTGAGCACCTCCGCGTGGCGCATCTCGTCGAAGGACTCGGCGCGCGTGTACTGGGCGAGTTTCGTCCAGCCCTTGTGGTCCTGCAGCTTCGAATGCAGGAAGTACTGGTTGATCGCCGTGAGTTCGGCGGTCAGCTGCTCGTTCAGGAATTCGATGACCTCGGGGTCGCCCTGCATCGCATGGGCTCCTTCCGCGCGGAGGACCGGCAGGTTGGGGCGCATGATTGCACCGGGCGCGAAAGATCGTCCAGTAAGTGTTGACTTAGTGAATAAGGGCATATTCAGTCCGTTTTGTTCGTGATTGTCAGATTTTGCCGGGCCCGGTTCAGGGGTATCGCCCCCGGTCTGTCAGGATGGAGACATGGGTCAGCCGGCGGAACGCGAATCGGGGGAGCGCACAGCGGAAGGAGCGCACTCCGACGAGCTCCCGCCGGGGCAGCGGCTGCAGAAGGGCTGGCCGGTCACGCACTACGGGCCGGTCCCCAGGTTCCGGCCCGAGCGCTGGGAGTTCCGGGTCTTCGGCGCCACCGCCGACGGTGGGAAACACTGCTGGAACCACGAGGAGTTCGCGGCACTGCCGTACGCCACCGTCGTGGCCGATCTGCACTGCGTCACCAAGTTCAGCATGGTGGGTGCCGAGTGGGGCGGGATCCCGGCGCGGACCATCGTGGACATCGCCCCGCCCGCGCCCGACGTCACCCACGTGATGGTGTGGGCGGAGTACGGATTCAGCTCCAACCTGCGGCTCGCGGACTTCACGTCCGCGCGCTCCCTCTTCGCCACCCACAAGGACGGCGAGCTGCTGACCGCCGAGCACGGCTTCCCGCTGCGGCTGGTCGTCCCCCATCTGTACGCCTGGAAGGGCCCCAAATGGGTGCGCGGTGTGGAGTACATGACCGCCGACCGCCGGGGCTTCTGGGAGGAGCGCGGGTACCACAACGTCGGTGACCCCTGGAGGGAGCAGCGCTACTCCTACCAGGAACAGCCGGGCGAGGGCCCCGAGCTCTGACCGGGCGTTCCCCCGGCCGTCCCGGGGTCCGGCCCCGGAGACCCGCTCAGGAGTCCCGGAGCTTCTTCAGCCGCTCCACGTCCGCCGCGTGCCCCTCCTTGCCGCCGGGCGTCTCGATGACCAGCGGTACGCCCTCGGTCGCCGGGTGCCTCATCAGAGCCCGGAAGGGATCCTCGCCGATGTGCCCGGCGCCGATGTTGGCGTGCCGGTCCCGGTGCGCGCCGACCACGTCCAGGGAGTCATTGGCGTGGATCAGTTTCAGCCGCCCCTCGCCGACCGTGTCCACCAGCAGATCCAGCGTCCGGCGCATCCCGTCCGGCCCGGTCAGATCGTGTCCGGCGGCGAAGACGTGGCAGGTGTCCAGGCAGACCCCCAGCTTCGGGTGGGCGTCCAGCGCCTCGAAGTACGGCCCGAAGTCCCAGGTCCGTGAGCACAGCGAGGACCCCTGGCCGGCGGTCGACTCCAGCAGCAGGAACGGGTCGTCGTCATGGGTGAGCTCGTCCAGCAGCGGCAGCAGGCGCTCCCGTACCTGCCGCAGGGCGACGGCCCGGTCCCGGCCGCCGGTCGCGCTTCCCGTGTGCACCACCACGCCCAGCGCACCGATCTCCCGGCCGCGCCGCAGGGAGTGCCGCAGCGACTCCACCGACCGCTCCGCGGTCGCCTCGGTGTGGGAACCGAAGTTGATCAGATAGGGGGCGTGCACATACGCCGGGATCGACCCGGCCGCGCAGGCCGCGCGGAACGCCTCGTCCTGCTTCGGGTTGCCCGCCGGGGTGGCCCAGCCGCGCGGATTGGCGACGAAGACCTGCACGGTCTCGGCGCGCAGCTCACGGGCGTAGGACAGGCCGACGGAGTGCAGGCCGCCGGCCACGGGGACGTGGCCGCCGATCGGGTTGCGGGCGGGGCCGGACGGGTGACTCTTCACGCGTCAAGGGTGACACGAGCGCGAGGGCCGCCCGCCCGGCCCTCCCGTCAGCGGATCCGGAGGGTGATCGTCGACCCCTTGGGCGCGGTGTCCCCGCCGTCCACGGACTGCTTCCTGACCGTGTCACCGAAGAGGCCGAGCAGTCCGCGGTCCTCCTCCACCCGGAAACCGGCGCCCTCCAGCCGCTCCCTGGCGTCGTCCACGCTGTCACCGACCACGTCCGGCACCTCGACCGTCTCCGGGCCCTTGGACAGCGTGAGCGTCACGGTGTCGCCCTCGGCGACCTGCCGGCCGGCAGCCGGGGTCTGCCGGGCCACCTCGCCCGCGTCGTGCTCGGAGTTGACCCGCTCGGCGGCGACCTCCACCTTCAGACCCGCCTCCTCCAGCTCGGCGCGCGCGTCCTCCAGCTCGTCACCGGCCACGTCGGGCACGTCCACCGGGCGGCCCTTGCTCACGGTCAGCGCCACCGCGGAGTCCGCGCGGACCTTGGTGCCCTTGCCCGGTTCCGTGGAGATCACGGAACCCGCCGGCACCGTGTCGCTGAACTCCCGGGTGGCCATGCCCGGCTTCAGGCCCTCGTCCTCGAGCAGCGACCGGGCCTTGTCCAGCGGGTAGCCGTCGAGGTCGGGCACCCGCACGGTCTGCGGGCCCTTGGAGAGGACCAGCGACACCGAGTCGTTGCCCCGGATACGGGCGCCGGCCTTCGGGTCGGTGCTGATCACCTTGCCCCGCTCCACCGTGTCGCTGTACGCCTCCTCCACCCCGCCGACGTCCAGCCCGGCGTCCGCCAGCCGGTCCCGGGCCTCCTGCTCGGTCTTCGTCAGCAGTGGCGGGACCCTGGTGAACTGGCCGGAGTTGATGTACCACACGCCCGCGCCGAGCCCGATGGCCAGCAGCACGGCCACGACGATCGCCGCCGGCCCGGCCCGCAGCGCCGTCCGGCGCCGGGGCGGCAGCGGCGGCGGTGACCGGAACCGGCTGGTGTGACGCGCCGGGGCCGGCGCCTCGTCCTCGTTGACGGGCAGCGGGAGGGGGACGTTCAGCCCGCGCGGGATGACGCTCGTACGGTCGTCCGTGTTGTCGTGGTGGGCGTGCTCCGGCAGCAGCGCCTGCGGGGGCATCGCGTCGAGCTGCTCGCCGGTGAGCCGGCCGCGCGCGTCACGGGCCCGCGCGAGCAGCGCCACCGCGTCGTGCGGACGGACCCCGGGATCGCGCGCGGTCGCCGACGCCACCAGCTCGTCCAGCTCGTACGCCATACCGGGCACGAGGGCCGACGGCGGCGGCACGTCGTCGTGCAGATGCTTGTAGAGCACGATCGCGGGGGAGTCGCCCTCGTGCGGCTTCTCGCCGGTCAGCATCTCGTAGAGGAGGATGCCGCAGGCGTAGACGTCCACGCGGGGGTCGGCGATGCCGTTCTCGATCTGCTCCGGAGCCAGGTACGACACCGTGCCCAGCACGGTGTCCGAGGTGTTCGTCACCGAGTTCACCGCGCGGACCAGACCGAAGTCGGCGACCTTGACCCGGCCGTCGTCCCCTATCAGCACGTTCTCGGGCTTCATGTCCCGGTGCACGAACCCGGCCCGGTGCGCGGCGCCGAGCGCGGCCAGCACCGGCTCCAGGATGTCCAGCGCGGCCCGCGGCTGGAGTGCCCCGCGCTCGCGCAGCACGTCACGCAGGGTGCAGCCGGCGATGTACTCCATCGCCAGGTAGACGTACCCCCCGTCGGTGCCCTGGTCGAAGACCTGCACCACGTTCGGGTGGGCCAGCCGGGCGACGGACTTGGCCTCGCGGATGAACCGCTCGACGAAGGAGGCGTCGGCGGCGAGGGAGGGGTGCATCACCTTGAGCGCGAGGATGCGGTCGAGGCGGGTGTCCACGGCCCGGTAGACCGTGGCCATCCCGCCGACCGCGATCCGCGCGTCGACGCGGTAGCGGCCGTCGAGCAGCTGCCCGACCAGAGGGTCCTGAAGGGTCGTGTCCACGCAACGAGTCTACGAGGCCGCACCGACACCCCCGTCCTGTCCACCCTCTGTTGCAGCGGACCTGTGACGTGCACCTCTCCCCCCGGACCCACGCACACCCCCACCCCGGCCGCGCGTGGCTCCCGCCGGCCCGCGTGCCCGCCCGGCCGCACACAACCTGCCCGCCCTCCAGCCGCGGGCAGTTCCCGCCCGGCCGCACACAACATGCCCGCCCTCCAGCCGCGGGCAGTCGTGCCGCTGGGGCGGCACGGGTGGGCGCGGCGGCCCCCTGCAAGCGCCGGTCAGCGGAACCTGCCCCCGCCCGGCCAGGGCAAGCGGCACCTAGAACGCCGGCCGCTCCGGATCCAGCACGGCCATGCCCTCCGCGGGGGAGGACGCCGTGGCGAACCACCGCCGCGGAATCCGCCCGGCGCGCCGCGCCAGCCGCCCCGCCTCCACCGCCGCCCGCATCGCGGAAGCCATCAGCACCGGCTCCTGCGCCCGCGTCACCGCCGACGCCAGCATCACCCCCGCACACCCCAGCTCCATCGCCAGCGCCACGTCCGACGCCGTCCCCGCCCCCGCGTCGAGGATCACCGGCACCCCCGCCCGCTCCACGATCAGCTCGAAGTTGTGCGGGTTGCGAATGCCCAGCCCCGACCCGATCGGGGACCCCAGCGGCATGACCGCCGCACACCCCACGTCCTCCAGCTTCCGCGCCAGCACCGGATCGTCGTTCGTGTACGGCAGTACCGTGAACCCGTCGTCCACCAGCGTCTCCGCCGCGTCCAGCAGCTCGACCGGGTCCGGCAGCAGCGTCCGCTCGTCGGCGATGACCTCCAGCTTGACCAGATCGGTGCCGAGCGCCTCCCGCGCGAGCCGCGCCGTGAGCACCGCCTCCCCGGCGGTGAAGCAGCCCGCCGTGTTCGGCAGCACCCGGATGCCCAGCCTCTCCAGGACCGACAGCACGGACCCGTGCACCGAGGGGTCCACCCGCCGCATCGCGACGGTCGTCAGCTCCGTCCCGGACGCCACCAGCGCCCGCTGAAGCACATCGAGGCTCGGCGCCCCTCCCGTACCCATGATCAGACGGGACGTGAAGGACGTACCGCCGAGGTCGAACGGATCGTCGGCCATGGTCAGCCTCCTTGGACGGCGGTGAGGACCTCGACCCGATCCCCCTCCGCGAGGGGGGTGGTGGGCCACTGCCCGCGCGGGACGACGGTTTCGTTGAGGGCGGCGGCCACTCCGGAGGGCGCCGCGGTGAGCGACCTCACGACGAGGTCGAGAGCCGTGCCGGGAGCGAACTCCCGGGGTTCCCCGTTGACGGAGACGTTCATGCGGGCTGCTCCGTGAGGACGGCGGCGCCGAAGCGCCGGGGGCTGAACGGGCGGGCCCCCTCCGGCAGTTCACCGGTGGTCAGCGCATCCGCCAGGGCGTCGCCGGTGACCGGTGTGAGCAGGACGCCGTTGCGGCCGTGGCCGGTGGCCAGCAGCAGCCCATCGAGTCCGGTCGGGCCGAGCAGGGGGGCGTTGTCGGGGGAGCAGGGACGCAGCCCCGCCAGGGTCTCGGTCAGCGGCAGTTCGGTGATGCCGGGGACCAGTTCGTGGGCGTCGCGCAGCAGTTCGTACACGCCCCCCGCGGTCACTGTCGTGTCCCAGCCCATCTCCTCGCTGGTCGCGCCGATCACCAGCTCACCGCTGTCGCGCGGCACCAGATAGACGTGGCTGCCCCGCACGAGGGCGCGTACCGTCCGGCTCAGGAAGGGGCCGGGACGGTCGGGCATCGCCAGCCGCACCACCTGCCCCTTCACGGGCCGCACGGGCGGCAGTACGTCCGCCGGGACGCCCGCGAGGCGGCCGCTGCGGCTGCCCCCGGCGAGCACCACCTGCCCGGCACCCCACTCGGTGCCGTCGGAGGTGAGAACGCCCCGCGCGCGGCCGTCGGCGACC
>NZ_NEUB01000911.1 GCF_002910825.1 Streptomyces sp. SM1
GGCGCGGTGCGCAGCCGGCGACTCGCCCGCGTGGCGGTGAGGTGGCCGACGACCGCGAGAAGGAAGAACAACAGCGCCCCGGCGCCGACGAGTTGCGGCCTGGTCGGCGGTGCCTCGCCGTCCGGCCGGGCGGCCGGGCCCATGACGACCATGCCGGCCGTGCCCGCGGCCGGGTCGGCCTCGTCCAGCTTGCCGACGGCCTCCTGCAGCGCGGTGCGCAGCTTCGCCAGCTCGGTGCGGGTCTGCACGCTCTCCACGGTCCGCCCGGGATCGGCCGCGTCGGCGAGTTCGGAGATCCGGCGGCTGGTCCCCAGTACCAGCTGCCGCAGTTCCTCGGGACGTGCCGCCGCCTCGGAGTCGGCGGTGTCGCCCACGACGCGCGCGGCGAAGGCGACGAACTGCTCCACCATCCGGTCGGAGAGCTGCTGTGCCCGCTCCGGGGTGTCGGCCGTGCCCGAGATCTCGATGATGTTCCCGTCGGCGGCTCTGGCGCTCACCCGGTCCCGCAGCTCGCCGCCGTCGACCCCGCTCCAGCCGAGCTCGGCGGCCGCGCGGTCGACCACCACCGAACTGGTCGCGATCTCCACCTGGGTCAGCAGCTCGCGGTCCTCCCACGCCCCCGGCAGCAGGACCGACGCCGATGTGGTGTACCGCGGCGGGAACAACAGGGAGACGCCGAAACCGACGAGCGCGCCCACCACCGTGAGGACGGCGAGCAGCCGCCGGCGCCGGCGGATCAACCGCCCGACCGTGACCAGGCGTATCGTGTCGTCGCTCAACGGCGCGGCCTCTTTCCTGCCCGGTGCGGGCCGCGTGCCGGTGCCCGAGGCAGGTCGCGGCAGGCTGCGGCGTACGCGGCGAGCAGCGACGCCTGAGAATTCCGCCAGGCGAGCGGCCCGTTGATCCGCTCCTGGCCGATCCTGCCCATCCGGGCCCGCTGTTCCGGATCGTCCAGCAGCAGCGCGATGAGCCGGGCGAACTCGGACTCGTCGTCGGCGGGCGCGTAGAGGGCGGCGTCACCGGCGGAGACGCGCGCCTCCTTCAGGTCGAACGAGACGAGCGGCCGGCCCATCACCATGTACTCCAGGACCTTGTTCATGGTCGACACGTCGTTGAGCGGATTGTGCGGGTCCGGGGAGAGGCACACGTCCGCGGTGGAGAGATGGCGCACCAGGTCGGCATCCGGGATGCGCCCGGTGAAGTGCACCTGGTCCTCGAGCCCGAGTGTCCGGGACAGCTCCACCATCGCGTCGAAGGTGTCGCCGCCGCCGACGAACACCGCGTGCCAGTCGGTCCGCCCGACCTCGTCGCGCAGCTTCGCCAGCGACCGCAGGGCGTAGTCGACGCCGTCCTGCGGGCCCATGACGCCGAGATAGCACAGCAGATGGGGCTTGCCGCGCTTCAGCTCCGGCTCGGGCGGCACGGGACGGAACCTGCCGGTGTCGGGTGCGCTGCGCACCACGAAGACGTCCTCCGGCCGCCGGCCGCCGCGGCGTACCGCGACGTCCCGGTAGCTCTCGTTCGTGGCGAGCACGACGTCCGCGGCACGGTAGGTCATCCGCTCCAGCGCGCACACGGCGCGGTACAGCAGGTCCCGGCCGCGGCCGAACCGGGAGAGGTACAGCTCGGGTACCAGGTCGTGCTGGTCGAAGACGAACCGCGCGCCGCGCCGCTTCAGCCACAGGGCCGGCAGGAACAGCAGGTCGGGCGGGTTGCAGGCGTGGACCACGTCGACCGGGCCGACCCTGCGGGCCAGCCGGGCCGTGTGCCACAGCGCCGCTCCGTACTCCCGCAGATAGCCGGCCGGACCTCCGGTGGCCGCGCGCAACGGGTACCGGTGGATCCGCACCCCGTCGATCTCCGCCTCCGGTTCCGTGTCCCGCTTGCCTCCCCGCGGGCAGATGACGTGCACCTCCCAGCCCGCGTCGCGCAGCGTCGTGCACTCCTGCCACACCCGCCGGTCGAACGGCACCGACAGGTTCTCCACGAGGATCAGCGCGCGCCGGTCCGGCCGGTCGGCGCCGGCTCGGTCACCGAAGGATGTGTCACCAGGCAAGGCCCACGTACCCCGGTTCGGCCCGGCGCGCCTCGGCGTCGGGAAGGTGGACGAGGTCGACGATCACCGGGCCGCCGCTGCCCCGCGGCAGTGCCGACAGCACGGCGGGGTCCCTGGTTCCGACCAGGCACACCTCGGCGTGCTCGAGCACGTCCTCGACGGAGTCGGCGAGGAGTTGCGCGAGATGCGGCAGCCGGGTCTCGATGTACTCGCGGTTCGCGCCGAGCAGCCGCGACAGGCTCACGTTGGCGTCGTGGATCCTCAGGTCGTACCCCTTGCCGAACAGCCGCTCCGCCAGCTCGACCAGCGGGCTCTCGCGGAGGTCGTCGGTGCCCGGTTTGAAGGACAGCCCGAACAGGCCCACCCGGCGTTTCCCGGTGCGCTCGACCAGCTCCACCGCGCGCTGCAGATGGTCGGCGTTGGAGGGCAGCACATGGGCCAGGATGGGTACCGAGACATCGGCCCGCTGCGCCGCGTGGACCAGGCTGCGCAGGTCCTTGGGCAGACAGGAGCCGCCGAAGGCGAAGCCGGGCCGCAGGTAGGCGGGGCTGATGTTCAGCTTGCGGTCGGCCAGGAACACGTCCATCACCTGGTGCGAGTCCACCCCGAGCGCCTGGCACACCGCGCCCAGTTCGTTCGCGAAGCCGATCTTGAGCCCGTGGAACGCGTTGTCCGCGTACTTGATCGCCTCGGCCGTCGGGATCGGCACCCGGAACACCTCGCCGGGCAGACCGTCGTAGAGCGCCGCCACGGTGTCGCCGCTCGCCGGGTCGAGTTCGCCGATGACGGTCTTGGGCGGGTCGAAGAAGTCCCGCACGCTGGTGCCCTCGCGCAGGAACTCCGGATTGACCGCGACCCCGATGTCCACCCCGGCGGTGCCGCCGACGTACTTCTCCAGGATCGGCAGCAGCAGGTTCAGGCAGGTGCCCGGGAGCATGGTGCTGCGGAACACGACGGTGTGCCGCCCGCCGCGCTCGGCGAGCGCCGCACCGATCTCCTCCGTGACCCGCTCCAGGTACGTGGTGCACAGGCTGCCGTTGAACTCCGACGGCGTCCCCACACAGACCAGCGACACCTCGCTGTCCATGATCGCCGCACGGACGTCGCCGGTGGCGCGTAACGCCCCGCTCCGCACACCCTCGGCGACGAGCTCGCCGATCCGTTCCTCGACCACCGGGGCCTTGCCGTCGTTGACCAGGTCGACCTTCACCCGGTTCACGTCCACCCCGACGACCCGGTGTCCCGTCGCGGCCAGGCACGCGGCCGACACGCAGCCCACGTAGCCGAGCCCGAACACGCTGACTCTCATGTCCTGTTCCTCCCCCCAGGCAGGCCCTCACGGCCTGCGGTCCGCGCACCGGCCGGTCCACGGCGGTAGCGCATCAGTAGGCCCCCTGCCCGTGGAGCACCGCACGCAGCGTCTTCCACAGGATCACCGTGTCCAGGGCGAGCGACCAGTCCTCCACGTACCGCAGGTCGAGGCGGACCGCCTCCTCCCACGACAGGTCACTGCGTCCGCTGATCTGCCACAGGCCGGTGAGTCCGGGCTTGACCAGCAGCCGCCGCCGGATGTCCGGGCCGTAGGCCGCGGACTCCTCCGGCAGAGGAGGCCGCGGGCCGACGAGCGACATCGATCCGGTGAGTACGTTGAACAGCTGCGGGAGTTCGTCGAGCGAGTACCGGCGCAGCACGGCCCCCACCCGGGTCACCCGCGGATCCCGGCGGATCTTGAACAGCAGCCCCGCACCCTCGTCGCGGTCGGCCAGCGCGTCCCGCGCCCGGTCCGCCCCGGCGACCATGGTGCGGAACTTCAGAATGGTGAACTCACGGCCGTCCTTGCCGACCCTGCGCTGGCGGTAGAAGGCCCCGCCCCGGCTGTCCGCCAGCACGAGCAGCCCGACGAACACCATCAGCGGTGCGAACAGCAGCAGCAGGACCGCCGCGCCCATCCGGTCGACGACCCCCTTGACCGCCCGGCGACCGCCGGTGAAGGTCGGCATGCTGACCCGCAGCAGCGGGATGCCGAGCACCGCGTCGATGTGCAGCCGCGGGCCGGCCACCTCCATCAGCACCGGGGCCACGACCATCTCGGTGTCGCTGCCCTCGAGGCTCCAGGCCAGCCGCTGCAGCCGCTCCGGTGACCAGTGCGGGTCCGGGGTGACCGCGACGACACGGTAGCCGTCTCGGTGGACGTGGTCCGCGACGTCCGCCATCCGGCCGACGACCGGTACGCCGTCCAGCCGGTCGCCGTCCGGCCCGGCCCCGTACGTCGTGCACACCGCGTCCACCCGCCAGCCGAGGTGCGGGAACTTGCGGGTGCGGGAGATCAGGTCGCGCACGGTGGCCGGGCTCCCGGCGGCGAGCACCGGTCTCAGGCAGCGTCCCTCCTTGCGCTGCCGGTGCAGCCACAGGCGCAGCAGATACCGCTCGGTCATGGTGACGACCGCGATCGCGGGAACCGCCACGAAGATCCAGAGCTTGATGTTGCGCGAGGTGAGGGCGATCCCGCCCAGCGCCAGCACGACGGTCGCCACGAACAGCGAGCGGCCGAGCCGGCGGAACTCCTCGGCGCCCTGCCCGAGGACGGCCGGTGCCCAGGACCGGCTCACCGCGAGCGCCCCCAGTACCAGCATCCAGGTGCCGAAGGCGAGAATGCCCCACTTCTCGTGCCAGTCGGCCGCGTCCCGCGCCCCGAAGAAGTTGCCGATCGACGCCACCACGAAGGCCGTGGCCACGGTGTCGCCGGTGATCACGGTACGTCGGTACCGCTGCTCCCAGTCGACCGCGGGCCGGCTGATCGCCCCGCCCGCCAGACGCTCGCGCGCCGACGATAACGGACTTAAAGCTCCCCCTTGCCGCACAGAACCCCCCAGGTCCAGTGACTCGCGTATGCGCCCTACACTGTTCCTCCGCCCGGGGGACCCCCGCCCCCCGCGCCGCGCCGTTCCTCGCCCCACGGGAGGCCCCCGCCTCCCGCACCTGGCCTTTCGGTTCTTTCCGAGGTGCTCGGACAACTCACTCCGGCGGCAGCGGACGTGCCTGTCCCGCCGGACGTACGAGGCGCGTGTGAACCCGCCGGAACCTCGGATGCTCCCCGCACCCGGGGCCCCCTCGGGCTCCAGAGAACTGGATCATCCCCGCGCGTGGTGCCGGGGACGCTACTGCTGGCTTTCCGTAGCGCCGGACCTATAGATCATTAACGGTCGCCTCGTGTTCGAACAGCTGAAGCACGGTCAATCTAGACCATCGAGCACGGTATGTAGAGGGGATGTGTGTAATTCGTGTTCATGGTTGAGGCGTTGTCGCGGTGATCCGGCCGGATTCCGCCCGGAGGGCTCGGGCCGGATCACCGCGTCCGGGGAGGACGGCTCCTCAGCGCGACGCGGACTCCGGCTCCGGGGCGGGCACTTCGGGAGTACCCCAGCCGTCGAAGTCGGTCAGCGGCCGCCCGGCCGCCTCCTCGCGGCCAGCCGGGCCGCGTCCGGCCGCTGACCGGGGTCGGCGGCGAGAGCGGCCCGCAGCACGTGCCGCAGGGGGTCCGGATAGCCGTCGAGGTCGGGCGGGCAGGTGTCCGTACCGGCGATCGACGCGGCGATGCCCATGCCGTCGCCGTCCCCGTAGGGGTGGCGCCCGGTTGCCGCGACCGCGGCCAGCAGACCCAGGGAGACCACGTCGCTGGGCGGGCCGGGTTCCCGGCCGCGCGCGTGTTCCGGTGACATGAAGCGGAGCGTGCCGACGATCCCGCCGGTCCCCGTGAGGCCGGTGGAGTCGGCGGAGCGCGCGATACCGAAGTCGATCAGCCAGGGGCCGTCCGCCCCGATCAGGACGTTGCCGGGCTTGACGTCCCGGTGTACGTATCCGGCGGAGTGCACGGCGTGCAGCGCCCGCGCCACGCATCCCGTGATCTGCAGGGCGGTCGCGACCGGGACCGGACCGTGCGACGCGAGTACGGAGCCCAGGGACGGGCCCGGCCGGTATGCGGTGGCGATCCAGGGCTGCTCGGCGTCGGTGTCGAAGTCGAGCACCGGGACCAGGTGATACCCGGCCACCTTCCGGGCCGCCTGCGCCTCCCGTGCGAAACGGCGCCGGTACTGCGGGTCCTCGGCGTACTTCCGGCGGATGACCTTGAGCGCGGCCGGACGGTTGCCGCGGGTGCGCGACAGGTACACCGTGCCCATGCCGCCCTCACCGAGACGGGCGTACAGCGGATAGCCGCTGATCTCCCGGGGATCACCTTCCCCGAGCTCCTCCGGTCCACCCGCTCCGCCTGCCGGCCGCATCCTGTCCCCGCCTCCCGTGACCACCCTGACCGCCTCTCGCGGCGGCAGCCCAACCAGCGCCCCGGCACGCCACATGGGTACGGGAACTCATTTCGCGTGCCTCACCGGTGGCGATCCGGTTGCCCGCGCGGCGGACGCCGCACGCCCGGCAGACGATCGGCCGGCTCCCGAAGACGACCGCGTCGATGACGCACCGGCCGTACCGGCCCCGTCCCGTCGCTTTCCTCGTACGGCCGGATCCCGACCGACCGTGGACGCCGGCGATCCGTGGTCCGCCGTCCGCGCTCCGCGTGCGGGGGAAGGTGACCGAAAGCGTGGGCAGTGCCCTTGAAACTGGACGCTTCGGAGGACGAGTACGGCATCGACGCGGCCGACGGCGTGGACTGCGACTGGCAGAAGCGATGGAGAGGGGACCCGACGGGAAGCCCAGGAAGAACGCGAACGACCACGCCATCCCCGGTACCGGCACCAACATCGAGGAGCTGGCCAAGTACTTCGCCTCGTGGCGGGGCAAGGCCACCCACATCGATCCCGACACCGGCAACAAGGTCGCCTTCGACGCGCGATGAGGACACGGACCAAGCTGACCAGGGCCGGTGAGGCGTTCCGGCGCCTGGACGGCACCGCGCCCGCCGGTGCTCGACGAGGGGGCGGACCGGTCCGCCTAGACGAGTCTTTCCGAATACGGTCAGTGGTCGTAGGCGGTCAGTGAGCGGCTGATCGCCTGGCCGGTCTGGAAGTTGTGCCAGATCGCGGCGGCCAGGGCCAGCACACGCTGAGCGACACGGACAGCGACGCCCTCGACGGTGCGCCCGCCGTGTTGTTCCAGGTCGAGCTGGCCCTTGAGGGTGTCGTTGACCGACTCGATCAGCTGGCGGACCTTCTTGAGCATCGGCTCGCCGGGCCGCAGGATCTCCCTCTTCCTCGACGGCCGCAGCAGCGTGATGCCCTGTACGGACAGTGACCGCTCGAAGGTCTTCGACGCGAAGCCCTTGTCGCTGATCAGCAGCAGGCCCGGCCGCACGCGCACCAGCTCGGCATCGACCT
The DNA here is from genome assembly GCF_002910825.1 of Streptomyces sp. SM1. Taxonomy (GTDB): domain Bacteria; phylum Actinomycetota; class Actinomycetes; order Streptomycetales; family Streptomycetaceae; genus Streptomyces; species Streptomyces okerensis. Next base: position 7,384 of record NZ_NEUB01000911.1, read on the forward strand.
CCAGCATCGCGGCCAGCACCTCGCGCTCGCCGAGCTTCGGATCGGCCAGCGCCCACAGGATCGGCATCCCGGCCGGGGTGCACACCAGGTACAGCCGCAGCCCCCAGAAGAACCGCGAATGCGACGCGCAGTAGCCGTAGTTGGCCCAGCCCGCCAGCTCCGAGCGCTTGACCGTGGGGCGGGACATCCCGCACGGCACCGGGGTCGAGTCCGTGATCCACACCGTGTCGTGCCAGAAGTCGGTGTCCTTGGCGAGCACCCGTATCACGCGTTTGATCTGCGGCAGCGCGGCACGCAGCCGCTTGTTGTAGCCGGCATCCTGCGGGACGAAGGGAAACATGTCCTGGAGGTGTGCGCGGACGTACCGCAGCCAGCGGGCCTCGCAGTGGAAGCCGAGCATCGCCTGCATGACCGCCAGGCACAGCAACTCCGAGTGACTGAGTTTCGGTGGCCGGCCCGGCAGCCGCACGATACCCGCCAAGTCGTCGTCGATCTTCACGTACAGTGCGGTCACGAGGG
>NZ_NEUB01000912.1 GCF_002910825.1 Streptomyces sp. SM1
TGGCCCTTGAGGGTGTCGTTGACCGACTCGATCAGCTGGCGGACCTTCTTGAGCATCGGCTCGCCGGGCCGCAGGATCTCCCTCTTCCTCGACGGCCGCAGCAGCGTGATGCCCTGTACGGACAGTGACCGCTCGAAGGTCTTCGACGCGAAGCCCTTGTCGCTGATCAGCAGCAGGCCCGGCCGCACGCGCACCAGCTCGGCATCGACCTCCAGCATCGCGGCCAGCACCTCGCGCTCGCCGAGCTTCGGATCGGCCAGCGCCCACAGGATCGGCATCCCGGCCGGGGTGCACACCAGGTACAGCCGCAGCCCCCAGAAGAACCGCGAATGCGACGCGCAGTAGCCGTAGTTGGCCCAGCCCGCCAGCTCCGAGCGCTTGACCGTGGGGCGGGACATCCCGCACGGCACCGGGGTCGAGTCCGTGATCCACACCGTGTCGTGCCAGAAGTCGGTGTCCTTGGCGAGCACCCGTATCACGCGTTTGATCTGCGGCAGCGCGGCACGCAGCCGCTTGTTGTAGCCGGCATCCTGCGGGACGAAGGGAAACATGTCCTGGAGGTGTGCGCGGACGTACCGCAGCCAGCGGGCCTCGCAGTGGAAGCCGAGCATCGCCTGCATGACCGCCAGGCACAGCAACTCCGAGTGACTGAGTTTCGGTGGCCGGCCCGGCAGCCGCACGATACCCGCCAAGTCGTCGTCGATCTTCACGTACAGTGCGGTCACGAGGGTGTTCAAGTTCGTCGTCACAAACGATCATGAGCACCCTCTCTTCGTGCCCGCAGGCATTTGGAAAGACTCGTCTAGCCATAGCCTGCCGTGGTCCGCTGCGAGCATACGGGTTCACCCGCTCCCGGCTTCGTCCGCAGGGGAGGTGGCCCCGGGCGGGCGCAGGTCGGACCCGGCGTGTCCCTCGTACGCCCTGATCACGTCGTGCCGAGTCACGCTGCGGTCCGCGGGAACCGCCTGCCGATACGGAAAAGCCCTGTGGAAAGGAGCGACACCGGGTGAGGATGTCGGCATGACATCCGAGCGCAGTGAACCCGCCGTCAACGCCGACGAGCGCACGATGCTGGAGGGCTGGCTCGACTACCACCGCAGCACCCTCGCCCGGAAGTGCGAGGGGCTGACCGACGAGCAGCTGCGCACCGCCTCGGTGCCGCCCTCGAAGCTGTCCCTGATGGGCCTGGTGCGTCATATGGCGGAGGTGGAACGGGGCTGGTTCCGCAGCGTACTCATGGACGAGGACGCCGGGCCCCTCTACTACAGCGAGGCCGACCGGGACGGCGAGTTCCACCTGACCGGGGCGGACACCTGGCAGGAGGCGTACGGCACCTGGCAGGGCGAGATCGGTGTCGCCAGGGACAACGCGGCCCGCTTCGCCCTGGACGATCCGTCGCGGGGCCGCGACAGCCACAGCGCCGATCCGTACAGCCTGCGCTGGATCTACACCCACATGATCGAGGAGTACGCGCGTCACAACGGCCACGCCGATCTGATCCGCGAGCGGATCGACGGCGTCACCGGCGATTGACGTCACCCACCGCACGGGCGGGGCCCCCGTACGGGGCGGGAGATCACTCGTGCGGGGCATGCTGCGCCTGTCCGCCCCCTCTTGGGCGGCCGGAGCCAGCAGAGTGGCGCGGGTGCATCATCGAACGACGACAGCAACGCTTCTGGTGACCATGGCGGTCTCCGCCCTCTCGGGCTGTATGACGGTCCAGCGTCCCCTCGCCCCGGGCCCGGCCACGGCTCCCGCGGGGACCGGACCACGCCCGGTCGGCGAGGAGACGCAGATCGTGCAGGCTCCGGCGAGCGAGGCGCTGGAGATGGTCGGC
>NZ_NEUB01000913.1 GCF_002910825.1 Streptomyces sp. SM1
TGGCCCTTGAGGGTGTCGTTGACCGACTCGATCAGCTGGCGGACCTTCTTGAGCATCGGCTCGCCGGGCCGCAGGATCTCCCTCTTCCTCGACGGCCGCAGCAGCGTGATGCCCTGTACGGACAGTGACCGCTCGAAGGTCTTCGACGCGAAGCCCTTGTCGCTGATCAGCAGCAGGCCCGGCCGCACGCGCACCAGCTCGGCATCGACCTCCAGCATCGCGGCCAGCACCTCGCGCTCGCCGAGCTTCGGATCGGCCAGCGCCCACAGGATCGGCATCCCGGCCGGGGTGCACACCAGGTACAGCCGCAGCCCCCAGAAGAACCGCGAATGCGACGCGCAGTAGCCGTAGTTGGCCCAGCCCGCCAGCTCCGAGCGCTTGACCGTGGGGCGGGACATCCCGCACGGCACCGGGGTCGAGTCCGTGATCCACACCGTGTCGTGCCAGAAGTCGGTGTCCTTGGCGAGCACCCGTATCACGCGTTTGATCTGCGGCAGCGCGGCACGCAGCCGCTTGTTGTAGCCGGCATCCTGCGGGACGAAGGGAAACATGTCCTGGAGGTGTGCGCGGACGTACCGCAGCCAGCGGGCCTCGCAGTGGAAGCCGAGCATCGCCTGCATGACCGCCAGGCACAGCAACTCCGAGTGACTGAGTTTCGGTGGCCGGCCCGGCAGCCGCACGATACCCGCCAAGTCGTCGTCGATCTTCACGTACAGTGCGGTCACGAGGGTGTTCAAGTTCGTCGTCACAAACGATCATGAGCACCCTCTCTTCGTGCCCGCAGGCATTTGGAAAGACTCGTCTAGATGCGGACGATCGGTCCGGCGCCCGAGCCGCAGGCGAGAACCTAGTGATCAATCTCGACCACCACGCCGAGTTCTCGAAGCTCCTGCTCTTCGTCTACATCTACAGCGGTTCCGGGGACTTTTGCGGCCTCGACGCAGTAGTGACCCTCACCTCTGATCGCGGCGACAGCTTTGAGGTACGCCTCGACGAGTGCCCGCCCCAGGGCCACGCGTGCGCGATTGCCCTGATCAAGCGCCAAAAGGGCGAACTCGTCGTGGGGCGCGAGGTGAGGTGGTTTACCCCGCAGGACGGCCCTGCCATCCAGGACGTGATCTCACGGGCGTACCGGCTCGGCATGAAATGGACACCCGGCCAAAAGTAGCTCGCCGGCCGTACAGCCCTCTGCGGCGGGCTACGTCCGTCGCAGTCTCCTTCTCATTCAGCCCCGTTCACGGCCGTTCAGCAAGCCCCGATGCCGCCCCCGCGCCGAGCCCGCCGAGATCACGGAGCGGGTGAGAGCGGGGAGTCACGATGCAAGCGGCCGATCCTGGCGGACATCTCGTCAAGGTGACGCGAAAGAGGCTGAACGTGCCCCACCTCCGAACCGGTCTGAGATCCTGGAGACCGATCGAGAGGGGTCGAAGGTATGGAGTGGAAGACGCACGGTGAGCGACAGATCTACACGAACAAGTGGGTGAATCTGTGTCTGGTCGACGTCCAGCAGCCTGACGGGCGCAGGTGGGAGTACCACGTTGTTCGTCTGCGGCACTTGGCCGTGGCCGCCGTGGTCAACGATCGTCAAGAGGTCCTGATGATGTGGCGGCACCGCTTCATCACGGACTCGTGGGCCTGGGAGTTGCCGATGGGCCTGGTTGAGGAGGGCGAGACCCCGGAGGAGGCGGCGGCACGCGAGGTCCTGGAGGAGACGGGCTGGCGCCCCGGCCCCATCAAGCCCCTGATCTACGGCGAGCCGGCCAACGGGATTACTGACTCGCAGCACCACGTCTTCAGGATCGACGGCGCCACCTATGCCGGGCCGCCCACGGAGAAGAACGAGTCCGACCGCATCGAGTGGATTCCCCTCTCTGAGGTGCGGGGCATGATCGACCGCCGGGAGGTCGTGAGTAGCGGCTCGCTCGTCGGCCTGCTGTACCTGCTCATGGATGAAGCGATCCGCTGATTGGCAGGAGGAGTTCCCGTAGCCGCGCCTCGAAGGCCAGGGCTACGGGCTCCTGCCTGTGTGGGGCCAACTGGTCGTAGAACTCCCTGAGATGGCCTGATACCCGCTCGGAGGCCACTGCCGACGCCGGTTCCAGTGCCTGCGTGGCGGTGTCACACGCCTGGTCGAGCTTGCCTTGATCCAGCTGCGTGCGGGCAAGCCAGAACGAGTGAAATGCCCGTCCGCGCTGGTTGGTGCGGGCCTCGCGCCGTAACGCGTCCGCGATCAGGGGTTCGGCGGTGGCTGCTTCGCCCAGTCGGCCGTGGGCGATACCGGTGTCAACGATCAGCTTCGTCTCGTCGAAGTACGTCACCCAGGACGGGTCTGGGTCGCTGACCCGAATCCGCTCGAAATGGCGGTGCGCCTCCCCTATTGCCTGGTGAGTGGAGTCCCGGTTGCCGAGCGTGGCGTGAGCGAAGGCTTCGCGCATCGACAGCATGGACAGGACCCGCGGCGTGGTGTCGACAGCCGAGCGGGCCTGGTCCTGAGCGGCGGTGACGAAGGCCAGGGAGTCAGCGGGCTTGTCCTGGTACGTGCCCTGCAAGCTCATGCAGGCAAGGACGTTGGCCACGAACTGGCGGTCGTCGATCTCCTTGGCCAGTTGGAGGGCCTCGGTGAAGTACGCGCGGGCCTGGTTGTACTGGCGGGCGTCGAAGTAGGTCCAGCCAGTGAGGCGCGCCAGCTCGGCAGCGATTCCGTACAGGCCGTGCTGGATGGACGGTGGTCGGTTCTCCTTCAAGAGACCGACGACATGGCGGAGCTGGCCGACGATGGCCGGCCGCAGTGCCTCGCCTCCGTGCTGGTCGTCCCGTCGCCAGTAGTCCTCAATGGAGGAGCGGAAGGCTTCAAGTGACGCCGCGTTCAGGCTCGTTCGCGTGGCCAGCGCCAGGATGCTGTCCACGTCCGGGCCCGGTAGAACCGTGGGGTTCTGCGGCTCGGGCTCCGGCTCCTGGACTACCTCTCGCTCGGTGACCACGAGGGCCTGCGGTGTCTCCCACGCCCGACGGGCGAGCCCCAGCATGTGTCCTGGGATGCGCAAGCCGTCCGCGATGCGCTCGATGACGTCCATATGCTGCAACTGGCGTTGCCCTGCGATGACTTCGCCGACACGGCTGGGCGTCAGCTCACAGCGTCTGGCGATCATGGATGGGTAGATGCCCGCCTTGATCTTCACCAGCCGGAAGACTCTGGCGAAGTCCCGCACTCGGCACGCGTCGATCATCTCGGGATCGGTGAGCAGCCTGGCTGGCAATTCCTGCGGCCGGTCTGCGTCGGGCATCGGCAAGCTCCCACACTGCGAGGGCTACGCAACGTCGCTGATTCTCTACTTGCCGCGACGTTACCCAAGTTGGGTAATCAGCCTGACCTTTTGGCAGGGGTGTCCTGATCGCGATGCTCCTTTCATGGCGAGCAACCAGCAGACCAGACCAGGCATCGGTGAACTGGCGAAGGACAGCGCCCGAGACCGGATCGGCGTCGTCATGGGTGCGCTCGGCGGTCGGGTGCAGATAAGGCCGATCGGCGGCGGCAGGGAATGGGATGCCATGCCGGACAACGTGGTGGCGCCGAGTCCACGAGAGGAACTGAGCGCGCGCCTGGCCATCAAGAACGGCAACAGTCGGGATGGGCTGTGATGCGCGCTGTCGGCCGGTACGCAGGAGTCCTGTTCGTGATCATGGTCAGCGGCTCGTGCGGCCTGGTGATCGGCATGGCTCTCGCCATGGGCCAGTAGACGGGCCGCCCCGGACGGGTGCCAACTCCCCGGCTCCCCCTTCCCTGTTCGGGGCCGGCCATCCAACCCACGCACCGCCACACACAAGGAGTAGTCGCATGACGGCAACGGTGAACGATCAGAAGACCGGTCGCGCGATGGCTGGTGAGGAGCTGTTCGAGAGCCTCGCCCACTTCGTGGTCGTCCACAACGGGCAGTCGCCCGAGCGCGCCGAGCGGATCGCGGACCAGGCGGTCGCCTTCCTGGTCACCGCGGCCACGGCCAACGTCCCCATGGTCCCGTCCGATGACGTGGACCTCGGCCTGCACGCGCTGATCCTGCACACGAAGGAGTACGCGAGGCTGTGCGACCGGTACGCGGGCCGCTTCCTGCACCACAACCCGAAGCCGGGCGGCGGGCCCCGCGACCCGCTGATGGTCATCACCGCGGCGCGCGCCATGAAGGCGGCCGGGTTCATGGTCTTCGACGACCTGTGGACCGTGGACGACACGAACCTCGCGCAGTGCGACTCGGACTGCGGCCGTCCGTACGGTCAGGACTACCAGGAGTAGGACACGACAGCAGCGACGCGGCCGGCCTCGACACGTGGTCGGCCGCGTTCGCCCGGAAGGAGAACAGACGTTGCCCGGGTCACCCCCTGAACTGCCGATCGTGGTGCTCGACGCGCTCATGCCCACGTCCCAGCGCCTGGTCCTGGACCGCCGGGGCTCCACGGTGTGGGAGGTAGAAAGCCATCGCGGCCACTACGCCGTGAAAGTCGGCTACCCGATCGAGGCTACGGCCGAGTGGGCCGCCCAACCCTGGACCGCCCTCGCGCCCGGACGTGAAGGGGCCGTTCTGCTGCGCCTCGGCCTGGTCGACCTCGCGTACGGCGAGTGGGAACGCGGTACCTGGAACTTCCAGCCGTGGCACGAAGGGCCGGACCTGTACCAGCTCTGGGAGCCCTGCCGTAGGCCGGACTCGTCCATCGCACCGCACACCAGCCTGGCGTTGGGCTGCGTCGAGGCGCTTGCCGAACTGCACGCCAAGGGCTGGGCGCATGGTGACGTACAGCCTGCCCACTTCGTCATCGGCCCGGAACGAACGCACCTCATCGACCTCGCCCTTGCCCAGGGCGGCAACGTGCCTGAGGGGTACGACTTCCCGTTCCGCGGCTGCCTCGTCCACTACGAGGCACCGGAGATCGCACGCAGCGTGCTCGACACCGGTGAAGCCGAGCCAACGCAGGAAGCCGACGTGTACGCGCTCGGGGCTTCCCTGCTGATCTCCGCTACCGGTTGGCGGGCGATGGAGTACCCGGACGACGCTCCCCGCTCGGTGCAGAGAGAAGCCGTGGCGGACGGTCGGCGCCGGCTCGTGAAGGCGCCGGGTGAGCTGGGCGATTTGATCGACGCCATGCTCAGCCACGCGCCAGGGGACCGACCCACCATCTACGAGGTGGGCAAGGCTCTGAGCTGATTCCAAAGCGCCGGTTCGTCGGCGCTGCTCGCACGGCTACGGCCGACAACTCAAAGACCGGACCACCCCTCAGCCTGGACAGCATTCCGGGTGGTCCGGTCGCGGAAGCCCTGATCAGGACCCCGGTGCCGATGGTACCGGGGCGGTTGGCGTGCTCCAACTTAGGTGCGGCTGCAACCCCGGCTTCGCGATGTCGAGTTGGAGAGGGTTCTGAGCTGAGCCAGCGAAAGTCAGCCACGACGGCGTGTGCGCCGACTGAGCACCCGTCACGTGTGTTTCCAGCAACCCCGTGCCGTCCTCAGCCACGCTGCATACATCGTCACGGGCCGCACTGAGGGGCCCCGAAGATCCCGGACAGGGACCCAATGAGTCTTTGTCAGTAACGGATCATTACGTTGCGTGACTAATCAGATGGTGCGGTCGTACTCGAGCTGGAGCAGGACGAGGGCTGCGGCGGCGATCTTCGTGATGCGGCTGGGGTCGAGGCTGACCCGGCGTAGTGCCTTGAAGGTGGTCTTGAGCAGGGAGTTGGCGCGCTCGCAGACGCCGTGGACGCCGCGGATGACCTTGTTGTAGGTCTGCTGGGCCTCGGTCAGCTCGCCTCCGGCGGGCTTCTTGTGCGGGTGGCGAAAACCGTCGCCGGCGTTCTCGTAGCCGAGGTCGACGAGGGTCGGCATGTCCAGCTCGGCAGCGATCCGGTTGAGGGCATCGATCAGGCCGTGGTGGCGGGCGCAGGTGGTGTCGTGCTCGCGGCCCGGGCGGACCGGTGAGACCCAGAT
>NZ_NEUB01000914.1 GCF_002910825.1 Streptomyces sp. SM1
CCCTCGTGACCGCACTGTACGTGAAGATCGACGACGACTTGGCGGGTATCGTGCGGCTGCCGGGCCGGCCACCGAAACTCAGTCACTCGGAGTTGCTGTGCCTGGCGGTCATGCAGGCGATGCTCGGCTTCCACTGCGAGGCCCGCTGGCTGCGGTACGTCCGCGCACACCTCCAGGACATGTTTCCCTTCGTCCCGCAGGATGCCGGCTACAACAAGCGGCTGCGTGCCGCGCTGCCGCAGATCAAACGCGTGATACGGGTGCTCGCCAAGGACACCGACTTCTGGCACGACACGGTGTGGATCACGGACTCGACCCCGGTGCCGTGCGGGATGTCCCGCCCCACGGTCAAGCGCTCGGAGCTGGCGGGCTGGGCCAACTACGGCTACTGCGCGTCGCATTCGCGGTTCTTCTGGGGGCTGCGGCTGTACCTGGTGTGCACCCCGGCCGGGATGCCGATCCTGTGGGCGCTGGCCGATCCGAAGCTCGGCGAGCGCGAGGTGCTGGCCGCGATGCTGGAGGTCGATGCCGAGCTGGTGCGCGTGCGGCCGGGCCTGCTGCTGATCAGCGACAAGGGCTTCGCGTCGAAGACCTTCGAGCGGTCACTGTCCGTACAGGGCATCACGCTGCTGCGGCCGTCGAGGAAGAGGGAGATCCTGCGGCCCGGCGAGCCGATGCTCAAGAAGGTCCGCCAGCTGATCGAGTCGGTCAACGACACCCTCAAGGGCCAGCTCGACCTGGAACAACACGGCGGGCGCACCGTCGAGGGCGTCGCTGTCCGTGTCGCTCAGCGTGTGCTGGCCCTGGCCGCCGCGATCTGGCACAACTTCCAGACCGGCCAGGCGATCAGCCGCTCACTGACCGCCTACGACCACTGACCGTATTCGGAAAGACTCGTCGAGTGGCTGCGGCTGGCCGAGAAGGGACGCGGACGCGCCCTGCACACCGCCTGGTCGCGGTCGCGCGCCCCGGTGCTCGCCTACCTGGACGTGGACCTGTCCACCGACCTCGCGGCGCTGCTGCCGCTGGTGGCCCCGCTGATCTCCGGGCATTCGGACATCGCGATCGGCACCCGGCTGGCACCCGGCTCCCGGGTTGTCGCTCGACCCCAACACGCACATCCAGGAGGCGAAGGCGCTGGCGGTCGACATCCGGCCGGGGCACCGTCCGAGGGGCGCGGCCGCCCCGGAGCTGGTGCGCCGGTACCGGGAGCGGGCGGGCATCGACGAGGCGACCGGCACGGGGACCTGAGGCTCAGCCGAGTACGACGGTGTGCGTGCTCTGCGGGACGAGTTCGCCGATCACCGGGGCGCCGGGCACCTCGCCCGCCACCAGCAGCCCGCCCGAGGTCTGGGCGTCGGCCAGCAGCAGCCGGGTCTCCTCGTCCGCCGTCCCGAAGTCGGTGGTCGGCGTCACCCACTCCAGGTTCCGGCGGGTGCCGCCGCTGACGTAGCCGTCCCGCACCGCCCGGCGGGCCCCGTCCAGGCAGGGCACGGCGGCGGTGTCGATCACCGCGGTGACGCCGGAGGCGCGGGCGAGTTTGTGGAGGTGGCCGAGGAGGCCGAAGCCGGTGACGTCCGTGGCGCAGGTCGCCCCGGCGGCCAGGGCGGCGGCGGAGGCGTCCCGGTTGAGCGCCACCATGGTGGCCACCGCCTCCTCGAACCGCTCGCCGGTGGCCTTGTGCCGGTTGTTGAGCACGCCCAGCCCGAGGGGTTTGGTGAGCGACAGCGGGACGCCGGGACGGCCGGCGTCGTTGCGCAGCAGCCGTCCGGGGTCCGCCAGACCGGTGACGGCCATCCCGTACTTGGGCTCCGGGTCGTCCACGCTGTGCCCGCCGCCCACATGGCAGCCGGCCTCGGCGGCGACGGTCAGCCCGCCGCGCAGGACCTCGCGCGCCAGCTCGAAGGGGAGAACGTCCCGGGGCCAGGCGAGGAGGTTGACGGCGAGGACGGGGCGCCCGCCCATCGCGTACACGTCGGACAGGGCGTTGGCGGCGGCGATGCGTCCCCAGTCGTAGGCGTCGTCGACGACGGGGGTGAAGAAGTCGGCGGTGGAGACGACCGCCTGTGGCGCGGCCCCGGCCGGCGCGGGCAGGGCGGCCACGGCCGCGTCGTCCCCGGTGGCCGCACCCACCAGCAGCGGGGTGTCACCGGTGACGGTCACCGGCGCGGTGAGGCCGTCGAGTACGTCCTCGAGTTCTCCCGGCGGGATCTTGCAGGCGCAGCCGCCGCCGTGCGCGAACTGGGTGAGACGTACGGGCGTCCGGGTCGGGGAGTGCATGTGCCTGGCTCCTTGTCGGGGATCGGGGTGGATGGCCGGTAGCCTGGACGGGCGGTGGAGGCGTGTGGGTGCCTGGTGGCCCTCCCGGTCTTCAAAACCGAGGTGCCCGAGTATCTCGGGCAGGCGGGTTCGATTCCCGTCCGCCTCCGCTCTCCGCCTCTCCGGGCCGGCAGCGCCGGGTGCGGTCGTCCACCCGTTCGGTGAGGCCCCGCTCGTCGAGGAACTCCAGCAGCGGTACGGCCACCCTGCGGGTGGTGTCCAGGGCCCGGCGGGCCTCGCTCAGGGTGAACGGCTGTGGCAGCTCCCGCAGTACGGCGGCGGCGCGGGCGTCGGCTCCCGGCAGCAGGACGATGCCGTCGGCGATCCGCAGCAGCGCGCCCGCCGTGACCGCGGCGGCCAGCTCCCTGCGTCCGAGCCCCAGTCGGGCCAGCCGTCCGGC